>CAJTOW010000009.1:0-12836 GCA_910577655.1 uncultured Lachnospiraceae bacterium
CAAATATACCGCAAAGTGGGGCGTACAGATGCCGGGAATGAATTTTCAGACACGATCTGGGCCAGAACCGGCAAATATTCAGCGGGCGAGCCTTGTCCTTTTTTCCGGCAAAAGCTGGGCAGAAGCCAATGTCCACACATCCTCCAGGGTACCGCCTTCCACCATGCTGTCGGGAAGCAGATAAGCAGTCTGGGGATTCATGTACAGATAGATGATCCCGGGTCTGAAGTAGGCGTGGTGGACCTGATCCCAGGAGTAAAAAGCCTGCTCGGTCCTGTTCCTGACCTCAAGACCTTCCGGGGTGAAGGTGACGCTGTAAAAGGAACGGGGCAGGCTGTCTAGGCCATACTGGCGGCAGATCCGGTTTAAGCTCAGGTAAAACCGCAGAAAGCGGGATACCAGAAGATAGACAGCCAGTACCACAAAGACCCATCCCAGTATCGGACTGTCTGTCCGGAAATTGAACAGACCGAAAAGAAAGACCAGCAGACAGCCGCCGGTGAATATCAGCCAGCCATGATCCTTCTGGTATACATGAAAATGCATGTACTGCCGGTAGAGTGTCTGGGTCAGCCGGGTGTGTACAGTGATGGCGGGTGTCTGCATGGGATAAAACCTCCTGATTTATTTGGACATTTATTTTACATTATATCCGTGTCCCCTGCATTTGTAAAGGAAAATACTAAAACGATTTTGTAAAAATACAATTTTTTGATTTTCGAAGGAACGGATACAAAATTAAAGATTGTATATTTTGCTCAAAAAAGATAAAACTCAAAATATTTTGTTGACATTTGCCACAAAAGAAATTACAATGGAAAAGTGAAAGTACTAAAACGATTTAGTGAAGAGGAGATCTATGGCGACCAGGGACAGGGTGACGATCAAGGATGTGGCAAGGGAGGCTGGAGTATCCCTGAGCAGTGTCCATCTGGCATTGAGCGGGAAGGCAGGAGTCAGTGAGAAGACGAGGCAGAGAATCCTGGGCATTGCCAAACGCATGGAGTACACCCCCAGTCCTCTGGCGGCGAGCCTGAAGCGGGAGACCCTTACCATAGCCGTGGTTCTTCCGGAGAAGAACAGCAGTTCCAGGTTTTATTATGATTTCATGTGGGACGCGGCCAGGGATTATGAACCGGTGGCACGGGATTACAATCTGAATCTGTTCCTTCTTGAATTTGTGGATCTCCATAAGACCCTGGCACAGCTTGATCCGGAAGCCATCAGCGGCCTGATCACCATGGGATATCCGGAGGATGGCTGTGTGGAAGCGATCCAGCGGTTTTCGGGAGCAGGTGTACCAGTGATCCTTCTGGACAATGATCTGGACCAGTCCGGACGGCTCTGCTGCATCAAGTGCCACAATGCGCAGCTGGGCAGACTGATAGGGGAGCTTCTTCTGGATATGATCCGGTGGCCGGCGGGGGAGATCCTGGTGTGTGCCGGTTTTAAGGAATATCCGAACCATTACCAGATTATCGACGGGCTCAGTGCTTATCTGGAAGAACAGAATGTGCGGATGCCCCTGGTGCGGGAACATTTCCATGATATCGGGGAGGAACCCCTGGCCCGACTGAAGAAGGCGCTGGTAGAACATCCCATTGTCGGCTGCTGTACTGTCAATTCCCGTTCTACCCTGGTCCTTGCCCAGGCCCTGGAGGAGCTGGGGATGGCCGGACGGATTCCCCTGATCGGAAGCGGGCTTTATATGGAGTCAGTGAAATATCTGGAAAGCGGAGTGGTCACAGCACTGATCAACAAGCAGCCGTACGAGCAATGCCATCAGGCATTGCAGATGATGACGGATCTTCTGGTACGCAATGAGTCACCGGAGGTATCCAAGGTGTATGTGGGCGGAGAGGTGGTTTTCCGCAGCATGCTGGAGCAGTATGAACAGATTTCTTTCCGGAAACGGTAGACCCTAAGGAGGATTTTGCCAGAGGGCGTCTGTGGCAGTCTGGAGGACGAAAGGACTGTCCGGACATCTGGGATAAAAGTTTTGCACGGTTCCGGTTGGGAATAGAGAAACGGGTGCGGGGAGTCAGGTACTGATCCCTGCACAACAAAACAAAAAGGAGGATTTATCATTATGAAAAAAGTATTATCCGTGATTCTGGCATCAGCCATGGTACTGTCTATGACAGCCTGCGGCGGTTCAGGCGACAGCACTCCGGCTACTACGGCGGCTCCTGCGGCTCCCGCTGCTCCCGCGGCCAGCGAGGCAGGGAAGGAAGAGACCAAGGCAGACGCCGGCGCGGCTCCGGCAGCAGCTCCGGAGATTACCTTCAAGTACGCAGAGCTGAACAGTGATGATAACATCAATACAAGAGCCGGTTACAAGTTCGCAGAGTATGTTGCAGAGCTTTCCAACGGACGGATCGAGATCGACGTCAATTCCGCTTCTACCCTGGGCGATGAGAAGACCTGCCTGAACGCGCTGCAGATGGGCGGCGGCACCGTAGACTTCTACAGAGGCAATACCAACAGCCTTTCTGACTATGGCTTCCAGAAGCTGAACATGTTTGGTCTTCCCTACATCTTTGTAAGCCGTGAGGGCATGTGGAAGGTGCTGGAGTCCGAGGAGCTGGGTCAGGCATTCCTGAATGAGGGCGTTGAGGTAGGTGCAGGTATGGTAGGTATCGCTTATACAGACGAGGGCGCCAGAAACCTGTTCACATCTGCTGAGATCACCTCCCTGGCAGACATCAAGGGCAAGAAGATCCGTGTGCCGGAGACTACTCTGATGATGGATACCATGGCTGCCCTGGGCGCAGAGCCGACCCCGATCTCTTACAGCGAGCTGTATAGCTCCCTGCAGACCGGTGTGGTAGACGGTGCTGAGAACGGATATCCGGGATATGATTCCAACAAGTTCTATGAGGTTGCTCCTTACTATCTGCTGGATGCACATACCTTCAGCCCTGGTATCATCCTGATGGCAGAGGCTCAGTGGAACAAGCTGTCTGCCGAGGACCAGGCCATCCTTCTGGAGGCTGGCAAGAAGGCTTCTGAATGGAACAAGGCTGCCATTGAGGAAGAGGAGAAGGCGCTGAGAGCTTCCCTGGAGAGCAAAGGCGTTACCATCATCGAGTGTCCGCCAGAGGATATTGCGGCTGCCCAGGAAGCCTGCAAATCCGTATGGGCAGATTATACAAAAGGGATTGAAGACCTGCTTCAGAAAATGGTAGATATCCAGCAGTAATCCTATCCTGGAAGCTGCATTGTAACAGTTATGGGAAATGGTAAATACCTTCCGTGTCTGTAAGGATATGGAAGCAGGTGGCTTGTCGGCAGGCTCAATCTGGTTGTAGTACCAGCCCGGGGGGACAGGGGATGGCTCTGTTCCCCCGGATTCTTTTCCGCTTTATTAGGAAATTGCGTCCTTTAAAGCAAAAAGCCCTCCAGGCAGGATCGCACCGGGGGAGCGTCAGGCCGGCGGGGCATAAGAACTTTTGGCAGCAATTTTAATGACTAAGGGGAAGCAAGATGAAGAAATTTTACGATTTCATATACTGGCTGTTTATGACGTTTTGCAAGATTCTGTTTATTATGTCTATCTGCATTACCTCCTATGTAGTATTCTGCAGATATATCTTATCCAAGACGCCGCGCTGGGGTGAGCAGAGCATCCTGCTGTGCATGGTCTATATGGCCCTGATCAGCGCCAGTCTGGCGATCCGCACTGATAAGCATATCCGTGTGGTTCTGATCCAGTATCTGTTCCCGGAATCCATCCGGGAGAAGATGATGTCCATCCTCCATGGACTGTCCCAGGTGACGATCTTCCTGTTCAGTCTGTTCATGATCATTTACGGGTATCAGTTTACCATGCTGATGTCCAAGAGCGTGATGTCAGGACTTCCGGTAAAGAACAGCGTCATGTACGCGCCGGTTCCCATTGCAGGTGTCTGCATGCTGCTGATGCAGAGTGAACGTTTCTTTGTGTTTATGGCAAAGCTGGCAGGCAAGACGATTCCAGGCTATGAGAATGGTCTGCCGACGGAATAGGGGGTAGAGGATGAATACAACAGTTGCAATCTGGATATTGGTAATCACCTTTTTTGTATTGATTTTCTTAAGCTTTCCGGTAGCTTATGCTATCGGTATCGCATCTGTGGTAGGTATGATGTATATGGGACTCAATCTGCAGCAGATCGTCCAGCTGATGGTAAAGGGTGTGTTCAGCTTCTCGCTGATGGCTGTGCCCTTCTTCATCATAGCAGGCGAGATCATGGGAAAGGGCGGTATCTCGGACCGTCTGATCAAGCTGTCTGACTCCCTGGTGGGCTGGATGCCGGGTGGTCTGGCCATGGTAAATATCGTGGCTTCCATGTTCTTCGGCGGTATCTCCGGTTCCTCCGCGGCAGACTGTGCATCTCTGGGTACGATCCTGATCCCCATGATGGTGGACCAGGGCTATGACGACGACTTCTCCGCAAACGTGACCATGACCTCTTCTGTGCAGGGCATTCTGATTCCGCCCAGCCACAATATGGTCATCTACGCTACCGTGGCTGGCAGCGTATCCATCGGACGTTTGTTTATTGCCGGTTATATGCCGGGCATCCTGTTGGGTGTGGCTTTGATGATCTACAGTTTTTATGTATCTGTAAAGAAGAATTATCCCAGAGGGGAAGCCTTCAATTTCAGGAACTTCCTTAAAGTGGGCCTGGATGCCGTCTGGGGGCTGTTCACGGTTCTGATCGTGGTGGTAGGCGTGGTGGCAGGTGTGTTCACCGCTACCGAGTCTGCGGCAGTGGCAGTGGTATGGGCACTGTTCTGCGGCGCATTCATTTACAGACAGCTTACCTTTAAGGACTTCTGGCAGGTTCTGGAAAATGCACTGAATACTCTGGCCATCGTGCTGATCCTGATTGCTACCTCCAGCGCCTTCTCCTGGTGTCTCACATACCTGAAGGTGCCGTCCATTATGGCAACAGCAGTCCTCAGCGTCACCCACAACAAGATCCTGATCCTTCTGATGATGAACGTGATCATGCTGATCTTTGGTACCATGATGGATATGAGCTGTAATATCCTGCTGCTGACTCCGATCCTGCTGCCCATTGCACAGCAGATCGGCGTGGATCCGGTGCAGTTTGGCTGTATCATGATCCTGAATCTGGGTATCGGCCTGATCACACCGCCGGTAGGCTCCACCTTGTTCATCGGCTCCGCCATCTCCAAGGTGCCGATTGAGCGTCTGGGCAAGACCCTGATCCCGTTCTTTGCGGTCATGCTGGTGGTTCTGGCCATTGTTACCTACTGGCCGGCATTTACTATGACGATGCCCAATATCATTATGCCTGTGGCAGCCGGCTGATGAGCGCTGCCCCGGGAGATGGAACTGTCCATGATTATGTTGTGTAAGGAGAGAATACAGCTATGGCGATCTGGAAAGATGAGGACGAGTTGTTCGCCCTGATGAAAGAGAAACTTTATACTCCGGTGGTAGGGGATATTCTGGATGCGATGGGATACAGCCATCAGTTCCTGCCTGCCGCCATCCATCCTTTGAAGGATGATATGAAGCTGGCAGGCAAGGCCTGCACCGTCCTGGAGTGTGACGTGTTCGAGGCACAGAAGAAGCCCTTTGGTCTTCTGACCGAGGCCCTGGACCAGCTCCAGAAGAATGAAGTCTATGTGGCTACCGGCGCCCACAATTCTGCTCTCTGGGGAGAGCTTCTGACTGCTACGGCAAAGACCAGGGGCGCGGTGGGAGCCGTGCTGGACGGCTATACCAGGGATACGCCCCAGGTGCTGGCCCAGAATTTCCCGGTGTTCGCGGCAGACCGCTGGGCCCAGGATTCTTCCATCCGGACCAATGTCATTGACTTCCGCTGCACCATCGAGATCGGAAAGGTGATCATCCATGACGGGGATCTGGTATTCGGGGATATGGACGGCGTGCTGATCATCCCCAAAGAAGCCGCAGAGGAGTGCATTGAACGTTCCCTGGAAAAGGCAGCCGGCGAGAAGAAGGTACGCAAAGCCATTGAGGGCGGCATGTCCGCCACAGAGGCATTCCGGGTGTTCGGGATTCTCTAAAAGGAAGGAAAGATAAGCTTTGGGGTGTCCGGGGGAATCCGGGATATGCCCCGCTGGCTCCACAAATGCGTCTCAGGGCGTGCCGGTTACATGGTTTTCAGGCACGCCTTTCTTTTACCCATTATGCTGCCGGATATCTTCCGGCAAGAGGGGAAGACTTTGTGGGGACAGATATCTGGTGAAGGAGGATATATGACAGAGCAGAGTGCGTTTCAGATCCGGCTGGAGGACAATGTAGCTACAGCGCTGCAGGCCCTTGATCCGGGGGAGGTCAGGCTGCTGGGAGACAGCAGCACCCCTTCTGTCGAAGCGGTGACCCAGGTTCCCCTGGGCCACAAGATCGCTCTCCGGGACATTGCGCCGGGAGAACCGATCCTGAAATATGGGGTTGTTATAGGAAGAAGCACAAGTGAGATCAGGAAAGGAAGCTGGGTGCATCTCCACGTGATGGAGAGTATCTACGATGAGCGCTCCAGTCATCTGGATGCGGTGACCGGCGCGCCCAGGGACACAAAATATGAATAGGGCGGAGGCAGACACCATGATAAAACCAGAGGAATTGTCCTGGCAGGGGTATGTCAGGCCGGACGGCAGACTGGGGATCCGTAACCGTCTGCTGGTCATCTATACCGTGAAATGCAGCGAGTTCGTGGCAGACGCCATAGTGCGCCGGTCCGGGCACCCTGATGTGGAGCTGATTGGCTTTGACGGATGTACAGACAATCAGTATGCCGTGGACCTGCTGATCAGTATGATCCGTCATCCCAATGTAGGCGCGGTCCTGGCAGTGGGCCTGGGATGCGAGTACGTCCAGCCCCAGTGGCTGGCTGAGATTGCCCGGAAAGAAGGCAAACCGTCTCACTGGATGTTTATTCAGGAGGTGGGAGGTACAAGGAAGGCTATCACCCAGGGACTGGCCTGGGTGGATGAGATGCTTAAGGAGCTGGAACATACACCACGCAGGGAAATGTTCCTGAAGGATCTGGTCATTGGCGCCGAGTGCGGCGGCAGTGACTTCACCAGCGGTCTGGCCGGCAATGTGGTGGTAGGTAATTTCTACGACCTGCTGGTAGATCTGGGGGGGACAGCCATCTTTGAGGAGATCGTGGAGGCAGTGGGCCTGGACCAGCTTCTCATATCCCGGGGTGCAGATGAGCAGGCCAAAAAGGAGATCCGCTATACCTATGACAAGGCCCTGGATTACTGCAGGGATGTACGCCAGTATTCCGTGAGTCCGGGGAATTTTGCCGGAGGGCTTTCTACCATTGAGGAGAAGAGCATGGGCGCTGTAATCAAGAGCGGCAGCCGCCCCATCCAGGGGGTCATCAAGGTATCCTGCCCGCCGCCAGGGAGCGGGCTGTGGCTTCTGGACTCCACGCCAGATCCCTACTGGATGCAGTTCGGTATCACCAATCCCAATGACAATGAGGGACTTATGGACTTAATCAGTGCAGGCGCCCATATAGTATTCCTGGTGACGGGCCGGGGTAATGTAGTGGGAAGCGCGGTGAGTCCCTGCATCAAGATCACCGGCAACCGGGACACCTTCGTCCGCATGGAGGAGGATATGGACTTTGACGCCAGCCCGGTGCTGCGGGGGGAATGCACCCAGAAGGAGCAGGCCGTGGAGCTTGCCCGGATGGTGGCGGATGTGGCGTCCGGGACTCCCTCCAAGAGCGAGGCTCTGGGGCACAGGGAGTATTTTGTACCTTATAAGTATCAGGAGAAGACGGTGGCTTATACAAAGCGGCCCTGCGAAGGAAGCTGAGAATCCGGCGTGATCAGAAAATGGAAATACAGCGTTTGGCTTATTGCCAGGAGCTTTGGCTGTCCAGATATATCTGGACGGTTAAAAATAGAATGTGTTAGGAGGAAGAAAAATGGCAGCTTTTACAGAGCAGCAGATGAAAGAATTTTCTATGGCAAAGTATTATAACCTGGACGGGCAGACAGCCGTGGTTACCGGTGGTTCCACCGGACTGGGGCTGGCCATCACCCGTTGTCTGGTGAGCGCCGGGGCCAAGGTCGTGGTTTTGAGCTTTGAGGCTCCGGAACAGGCGGCAGAGGCTTTGGCAGAATTTGGAGATCGGGTAGTATTTTACCAGTTTGATATAACGGATACGGATCACAGCCAGGAGATGGCAGACCGGATCGCCGCAGAGCAGGGGCCGGTGACCATTCTGGTCAACAATGCCGGAAATCACTGCAAGAAGTTTATCTGGGAGATGAGTGTGGAGGAGTATGTGAGCGTGCTCAATGTCCACCTGGTGGGAGCATTTGCCCTGACCAAGGCATTTGTCCCCCAGATGAAGGAGCTGGGACATGGACGCATTCTGTTCCAGGCTTCCATGACAAGCTACATCGGGCAGCCCCAGGTGGCAGGCTATTCCACAGCCAAGGCCGGGTATCTGGGCCTGATCCATACCCTGACCGCAGAGCTGGCAGAGTATGGCATTACGGTCAATGCCATCGCTCCTGGCTGGATCGATACCCCCATGTTCCACAAGGCTACGGACAATGATCCGCCAAGACTGGCCAAGATCATGGGACGGATTCCCGCAAAAACCGTGGGAGATCCTATGGATGTGGGTATGTGTGCAGCTTTCCTGTGCAGCGAGGCGGCCCGGTATATCAGCGGCACCTGCATCCCGGTGGATGGCGGAGCGTTGATCGGGTTCTAAAACATGATCTGTAAACGGCCCCGGATGCCATGAAAGCCCGGGAGCGGGGAGCTCTGGCACAGCCATGGGGGAGTATTCCGTCAGAGCGGTGCCAGAGCGGCCGTGCATTTTGTGACGCCGTCCGGAAGGCGGCAGAATGGAGAAGAATATGAGCGGAACATTCAGCGAGGAGCTGTTTTTGACCAATAAGACCGGCAGCAGTCTGTACCATACTTACGCGGAGCATATGCCGATTATTGACTATCATTGTCACCTGCAGCCCCAGGAGATGTATGAGAACCAGGAGTTCGAGGATCTGGGGGAAATGTGGCTAAGGGGCGACCATTACAAATGGCGTGCCATGCGCTGCTTCGGCATTGACGAAAAATATATTACCGGGGATTCCAGCTATTATGAGAAGTATATGGCATTTGCCTCTGTACTTCCACGGATGATCGGAAACCCCATCTACATCTGGTGTGCCCTGGAGCTGAAGCGGTATTTTGACATCGACGAGCCAGTGACTGCTGCCAATGCCCAGGAGATCTATGACCGGACCAAAGCGCTGATCCGGGAGAAACACATGACCAGACGCTGGTGCATGGAGCACTCCAATGTGGAGCTGGTATCCACCACAGAGGATCCCACCGACAATCTAGAGTACCATAAGAAGATGCAGCAGGATCCTTCCATGAAGACCAGGGTCATCAGCGCCTTCCGTCCGGACCGGGCCATGTTCCTGGAGGAAGCGGATTTTGCCGACTACATGAAGCTTCTGGGGGAGAGCGCCGGCATGGAGGTGGGAAGCTTTGCACGGATGCTGGACGCCCTGGAGGCGCGGCTGGTATTCTTCCGCCAGATCGGAACTACCGTGTCCGACGACGGCGTTCCCTACTTTAAATGGGAGGATTACAGCTTGCCGGAGATTGAAGCTATCTGGAAAAAGGCCTTTTCTGGCGGCCCCCTGACGGAGAAGGAATGCGACCAGTACCGCAGCGCCTTCCTTTTTGAGATGGGCCGCCGCTACTGCCGCAATGGATTTGTCATGCAGCTGCATATCGGCACCTACCTTAATGCCAATACCGCCAAAGTGGCGGCCATAGGCAAGTCTACAGGCTTTGACTGTACGGACAACCGCAGCAGTGTGTACAGTGTGGGACAGCTTCTGGATGCCCTGACCAGGGCCGGAGAGCTTCCAAAGACCATCTTGTATCCCCTGGACGGCACCAAGTGCGAGAACTGGGCCGTGCTGGCGGCAGGCTTCTGTGAGGGAGGAGTTAAGGCCAAGGTGCAGTTAGGCGCGCCATGGTGGTTCAATGACCAGGCCTATGGCCTGCAGAGACAGTTTGAGGCCTGCGCCAACCTGTATCCGGTATCCCTTTCCGTGGGAATGCTCACAGACAGCCGCAGCTTCATCAGCTATCCGCGGCACGAGCTGTACCGCCGGGTGCTGTGTGATTATTTGGGCCGGCTGGTGGAACGGGGCGAGTACTTCGGAAGAGAAGAGGATCTTAAAGGGATTATTGAGGATGTCTGTTACAATAATGTGAAGGAGTTTTTCGGGTTTATCTAGTACTACAGCGAACATTCCGAAATCAGCCTATGTAAAACTACGGTATTCGGCTATAATTACTGCTGATTTCACAAAAATTTCGTTGTAAAAAGCAGGCATCATATCAGAAGTTCGCTGTAGTACTAGAGTGTGTCTGAAAATTCATTCCAGACATCTCCACAAGGGACGCCTGCGATATCCCGCAAAGTGGAGCGCACAGCTGCCGAAAAGCAATTTTCAGACACACTCTAGAATAAGAGAAGCGGCAAGGGTCAGGGCATTCTGGTGTCCTGACCCTTGCTGGGCTGCTTTTCCTTTGCTGCTCACTGGCACCCGGCGGACAGTAACGCTGAGCGGTGTGGGCCTGACTATGATCGGCTGGAAGGCAGGGGTGACTCCCGGAGCAGCCACAGTCCTGGGGATGCGGGTGATCATGATCGCGATCCCGGCGCTGTTGTCCATGCTTTGCTATGTGATGTATAAGGCAGGTTACAGGCTGACCGGAGAGTTCTATGACAAGATGGTGAAAGAACTGAGGAGCAGAAAGGAGTAGACTATGTGGCTTGGTGTAGATTACTATCCAGAACAGTGGGATGAGTCCCTTATGGAAGCAGATATGGATACCATCCTGGAGATGGGGGGCAATGTGATCCGGATCGGTGAATTCTCCTGGCACATGATGGAGAAGACAGAGGGGAATTATGATTTCTCCTTCTTTGACCGGGTGATCGCCATGGCGAAGAGGAAAGGGCTCCATGTGATCATGGGGACTCCTACAGCGACGATCCCGGCCTGGCTGGCAAGGAAATATCCGGATATTCTGTCAGAATTTGAGGACGGGACAAAGCGTGCCTTTGGCGGGCGCCATGTGTACTGCTTTAACAGTCCGGCCATGTACCACTATTCGGAGAAGATCGTCCGCGCCCTGGTGGAACATTATAAGGATGAAGAGGCCATTGTGGCCTGGCAGATCGACAATGAGACCGGTCACGAGGGAAGCGATGTCTGCTATTGTAAGCAGTGTCAGAAGGCATTCCAGAATTATCTGGGGAATAAGTTTCACTGGGATATTGACTTGTTAAATGATACTTATGGAACCACCTTCTGGTCCCAGGAGTACAATAGCTTTGATGAGATTCCCACCCCCACAGCCACCATTACCACCCACAATCCGGCCTTGCGTCTGGACTGGGAGCGGTTCCGCAGCCAGAGTATTGTGAACTTTATCCATTTCCAGTATGACCTGATCAAGGAGATCGCGCCGGATGCCAATGTGATGCATGATTTTCCGGGAGGCGGTCTGGATAAGCATGTGGATTATTCCCGGGTGGCAAAGAAGCTGGACTTTGTGGCATTTAACAATTATCCGGTATGGGGCGGCCAGAAGGAGCCTATCGCTCCCAATGAGATCGCCTTTGGCCTGGATTATATCCGTGGCTTAAAACAGAAGAACTTCTGGATCACGGAAGCGATTATGGGAGCCCAGGGGCATGATGTCACCGGATTCCTCCCCAGGCCCAATCAGGCGAAGATGTGGTCTTACCAGGGGATGGCCCGGGGCTGCACCTCTATGATGTACTTCCGCTACCGGGGTGCCACCAAAGGGGCGGAGCAGTTCTGCTATGGTGTGGTGGATGCTGATAATGTAAAACGGCGCAAATTCTATGAGGTCAAGAGCTTTTTTGAGGATGTGAAGCAGTATCAGGAGATTCTGGAAACGCCGGTACGCAGTCAGGTGGCCATTGTCTATGACTATGATTCACTGGCCGCTTTCCGGATCCAGAGACAGAGCATCCTTCTGGACTGCCACAATGAGATGAAGAAGTACCATAAGGCCTTCTACGACAAAAATGTCATGGTAGATGTGATCCCGGAGCAGGCGGATGTTGCCGGCTATAAGGTGCTGGTGCTGCCCCAGATGATTATCACAAAGCCTGCCTTCCGTGAGAAAGTGGAAGCATTTGCGGAACAAGGCGGCACCGTGGTTCTGACCTTCCGCCACGCGGTGAAGAATGAAGATAACAACCTGGTCTTCGGTGAGATGATCCCGATAGGATACAGGGATCTGGCCGGCGTATATGTGGATGAAACCGAGAGTTTGCAGGATCTGGAAGCTTTCCCGCTGGTGGGAGAGGGCCCCTGTCAGGGCGCATCCGGCACAGGCGGGATATTCCGTGATATGCTGGTGGCGGAGGATGCCCAGGTGCTTTACCGCTATGGGGATTCTTTCTATACGGATTATGCAGCCATCACCCGGAAGGCCTGCAAAAAGGGTATGATCTATTATGTGGGCTGTGCACCGGACGGGGATACGCTGGCAGCACTCATGGGACGGATCCTGGATGATAATGGGATCGGGACCATTTCCTCAGAACCGGGTGTGGAGATCGTCACCAGGGGAGAAGAAGGGAACCGGATCCGGCTGATGATCAATCACAATGACCACAGGGTGAAGGCCGGTGACGGGGAGCTGGAGGCCTTTAAATGTAAGATCATAAGAGAATAGGTTACTATTCACGGGGGGGGGCATCTTCTTGTCCGGCTCCGCCGGACAAGAAGCATCGGGCGTCCGCCCG
>CAJTOW010000009.1:13015-57472 GCA_910577655.1 uncultured Lachnospiraceae bacterium
CCTTCCTCCGCCTTGCAGACTGACAAAATATTCGGCACTGGCAGTCTGATTACTGGCCGGATGGAGAACTAGAGCGTGTCTGAAAATTCATTCCCGGCATCTCCACAAGGGACGCCTTCGGTGTGCACGCCCCACTTCGCGGTATATTTGGGCCAAATTCAGGTTACATAGCCCACTTTGCGTCCTTCATTTGGCCCAAATCACCACAAGGGACGCCTGCGGTGTCCCACAAAGTGGAACGCACAGCTACCAGAAAGCAATTTCAAACATGCTCTGGCAGCATCATTCCGAAATTTCCAGAATATGGGATTTCCGGGCGGACATACCAGAACCGGAGCATACATTTATGCTGGCTGGAAAGTTGTTCATGCATGACATTTTTCTTTTTACGCATACTATCTTTAACAAATGAAAGGAGAGTATGTTTATGAAGAAAATCAGATTATGTGTAGTTGTGTTTCTCATGGCGGCTGCCATGCTGGCCCTGACCGCCTGCAGTGACAACAATAACAGCTCCACCCAGCAGACCACCACAGCCCAGGAATCTGCCTCAGGGGCAGGAAAACAGGAAAGCTCTGGTTCTTCCGGCGGGACGGGAAGCCAGACAACAACCGGCACCTCCGCAGCGGGCAGTGATACCACAGGCACATCAGGAAGCGGCGGAAACGGATCTTCCGTGGCAGGTACCACGGCTGAGAGCTCCGGCGGTGTGATCAACGGCCTGATCGACGATGTGGAGAAGGGCGTCAATGATATGACTGGGGGAAACAGCAGCGGCACAGCGGCATCTGGAGAAGGAAATAACTAAGTGCAGAAAGGACTGCCTGGAAGGTGGTCCTTTTTGCTATATGGGAAAATGTGTCCAATAAAGTAAAACCAGCGCATCGAGTGCACATAGTCGTCTGAACGGGTAACAGTTCAGGGGGGATCTGAACTGTTGCAGTCTGTCTCTTTACCAGAAAAGAAACAGTTGACCAGTCCTGGGAAGCAGTGTATATTGAAACTGGTGAGAATATCCTTGGCAATAGTTCAGGGAGGGATCTGAACTGTTGCCATCATTACAGCAGGGGAGGGAGCAGGATGGCAGGATGCTGGCTGAGAAACTACAAAGCAAAGCGGTGGGAGCAACAAAAGGTGACCGCTGGATGGAGACGTTTAAAAGGAAGAAAATATAGTCCGGTAACCAGACGTTTTGCTTCTGGTACACTGGCTGCGGGAGTAATCCTTGGGTGCTTTCATGGAGCGGGAGCACCGGATTTTTTCAGTACATATGGTCTCCGTCTGGTCTCGAAAGACCGGTTCTGCCATGTGGAATGGGTCGCCTCCCCGGATCAGGAAGGAAAGAACCAGGAAATCTACGGGATCCGGTTTGACCCGGAGAATCTGGAACTGCAGTTCTACCATGAAACAGAAGAAATGATTGCAAAACCCTAAACCATGTATTATAATTCAGCATGGAACGTGCAGGGATTTATGACTGCCGTGCGTATGCTCCAAAGGTTTCTATTGTTTCTGTAAACATAAACGATCAATCGCAAAAAGGACAGGTGGATACCATGGAAAAGAAAGAATTACTGTATGAAGGAAAAGCGAAAAAGGTTTTCAAAACCGAGGATCCGGAGGTTCTGATCGTCTCCTACAAGGATGATGCCACGGCTTTTGACGGCCTAAAGAAAGGCACCATCGTGGGCAAGGGCGCCATCAATAACCGCATGACCAACCACATATTCCGTCTCCTGGAGAAGAAGGGGGTACCGACCCATCTGGTGGAGGAGCTGAGTGACCGGGAGACAGCCGTGAAGAAGGTGGAGATCGTTCCCCTGGAGGTCATCATCCGCAACTATTCGGCAGGAAGCTTTGCCAAGAAGATGGGGATGGAAGAGGGGATCAGGCTGGCATGTCCGACCCTGGAGTTCAGCTACAAAAATGATGATCTTCACGATCCCTTCATCAACAGCTACTACGCTCTGGCCTTAAAGCTGGCTACCCAGGAGGAGATCGATACCATCACCAGATATGCGTTCATTGTCAATGAAGTGATGCAGGAATATTTTGGCAGCCTGGGCATTGATCTGATTGACTTTAAGATCGAGTTTGGCCGTCTGTCTGACGGTACCGTGATCCTGGCTGACGAGGTTTCTCCGGATACCTGCCGTCTGTGGGACAAGGAGACTCATGAGAAGCTGGACAAGGACCGCTTCCGCCGGGATCTGGGCAATGTGGAGGATGCATACCAGGAGGTATTCCGCCGTCTGGGAATCCAGTAACCGGTTTCCGGGAAGGACCTGGGGTACCGACTGGCCAGGAGAGCGGTCAGGCAGATATTCTGGCGGCTAAAGGGCAGTCAGGCGGCCCCCTGGATAAGCCAGAGGGCAGTCAGGCGGACAGTCCAGACTGGCCCGGTTTGCAGCAGTCCTTCTACAGTTTGGAAAGAAAGGAATCAGCACGGATGAACGAGGAGATGGAGCTGTCAGCTATGGAGGAGCCAGAGAAGCTGCATGAGGAATGCGGCGTCTTTGGCATGTATGATCTGGATGGGGGCGATGTGGCCTCCACCATCTATTACGGTCTGTTCGCCTTACAGCACCGGGGACAGGAGAGCTGCGGTATCGCGGTCAGTGACACGAAAGGCCCCAGGCCCAGGGTCAGTACATACAAAGGAATGGGGCTCTGCAATGAAGTATTTACGCCAGAGATCCTGGAAGGACTTGGGGGAGATATCGGTGTGGGACATGTACGCTATTCTACAGCCGGAAGCAGCAGCCGGGAGAACGCCCAGCCCCTGGTGCTTAACTATGTAAAAGGAACCCTTGCCATGGCCCACAATGGAAACCTGGTCAACGCCCCGGCCCTGCGCCGGGAGCTGGAGTATTCCGGCGCGATCTTCCAGACTACTATAGATTCGGAGGTCATTGCCTACCATATCGCAAGGGAGCGGGTTCATACACCCACGGTCCAGGCGGCAGTGGCCCAGGCCATGCGAAAGCTGAAGGGAGCATATGCCCTGGTGATCGCCAGTCCCCGGAAGCTGATCGGCGCCCGGGATCCCTTTGGCTTCAAGCCTTTGTGTATCGGGAAGAAGGATCATGCCTATGTGCTGGTCTCTGAAAGCTGTGCCCTGGATACCATCGGTGCCGAGTTTGTCCGGGATGTGGAGCCTGGGGAGATCGTGACCATAACAAAGGACGGGATCTCCTCGGACAGGAGCATGTGCCTGCCGGATAAGACCAGACAGGCCAGATGTGTCTTTGAATATATCTATTTTGCAAGGCCGGACAGTGTCTTTGACGGGGTCAGCGTCTACCATTCCCGGATCTATGCAGGACGCTGTCTGGCCCTGGATTCGCCGGTAGAGGCGGATCTGGTAGTGGGCGTGCCGGAGTCGGGTAATGCAGCCGCCCTGGGGTATTCCATGGAATCAGGGATCCCTTATGGAACGGCATTTGTGAAGAACTCTTATGTAGGCCGTACCTTTATTAAGCCCAAACAGAGCAACCGAGTCTCCGCGGTCAGGGTCAAGCTTAATGTGCTGAAGGAAGCGGTTGCAGGCAAACGGGTGATCATGATTGATGATTCCATCGTCCGGGGCACCACCAGCCACCAGATCGTCCGGATGCTGCGGGATGCCGGAGCGAAGGAGGTCCATGTGATGGTTAGCTCTCCGCCATTCCTTCATCCCTGCTACTTTGGGACGGATATCCCTTCCAGGGAGCAGCTTATCGCCCATGGGAAAACCCTGGAGGAGATCACCAGACTCATCGGCGCGGACAGTCTGTCCTATCTGAGGATGGAACGGCTGTCTGAGATGGCAGGAGGGCTTCCCATCTGTACGGCCTGTTTCAGCGGGGATTATCCCATAGCCCCGCCGGTGGAGGATATCCGCGGTGAATATGCGGAGTAGAAAGAGACGTATTCTGGCCGGCTGTGAAGTGGGCAGGCCCTGTTTTGGCTGGTATAACACAAATTAGTGGAGGTAGGTTATGTACGATAAGTATCAGAGTCCCCTGTCTGAGCGGTATGCCAGCAGGGAAATGCAGTATATCTTTTCCCCGGATAAGAAGTTTAAGACCTGGCGGAAATTGTGGATTGCCCTGGCAGAGACAGAGATGGAACTGGGGCTGCCTGTCACCCAGGAGCAGATTGATGAGCTGAAAGCCAGTGCAGAGGACATCAATTATGAGGTGGCCAGGGAGCGGGAGCGCCTGGTACGTCATGACGTCATGTCCCATGTCTATGCTTACGGCCAGCAGTGTCCCAGGGCCAGAGGTATCATTCATCTGGGAGCTACCTCCTGCTATGTGGGAGACAATACCGATATCATCCTGATGACCGAGGGGCTGCGCCTGGTCAGGAGGAAGCTGATCAATGTTATGGCAGAACTGGCCAGATTCGCAGACAGCTATAAGAACCAGCCCACCCTGGCATTTACCCATTTCCAGCCGGCGCAGCCAACCACCGTAGGAAAGCGGGCCACCCTGTGGCTGCAGGAGCTGTGTCTGGATCTGGAAGATCTGGATCATGTCCTGGGTTCCATGAAGCTGCTGGGATCCAAGGGGACTACCGGCACCCAGGCCAGTTTTCTGGAACTGTTTGAGGGAGACCATGACAAATGCCGCCGTGCGGATCAGATGATCGCAGAAAAGATGGGTTTTGAGGGCTGTTATCCGGTATCAGGACAGACCTACTCCCGCAAGGTGGATACAAGGGTGCTGAATGTGCTGGCAGGGATCGCCCAGAGCGCCCATAAATTCTCCAATGATATCCGGCTGCTCCAGCACTTAAAGGAGATCGAGGAGCCCTTTGAGAAGAACCAGATCGGTTCCTCGGCCATGGCTTACAAGCGGAATCCCATGCGCAGTGAGCGGATTGCCTCCTTATCCAACTATGTGATGAGCGATGTGATTAATCCTATGCTGGTGGCAAGCACCCAGTGGTTCGAGAGGACACTGGATGATTCGGCCAACAAGCGTCTGAGTATTCCCGAAGGCTTTCTGGCGGTGGACGGGATCCTGGATCTGTACCTTAATGTGGTGGATGGCCTGGTGGTGTATCCAAAGGTCATTGAGAAGCATTTCATGGCAGAGCTGCCCTTCATGGCTACGGAGAATATCCTGATGGATGCGGTAAAGGCAGGAGGAGACCGGCAGGAGCTTCATGAGAAGATACGCCAGCTGTCCATGGAAGCCGGCCGGAATGTGAAGGAGAAGGGGCTGGAGAACAATCTTCTGGAGCTGATCGCCCAGGATCCGGCCTTCGGCCTGAGTCTGGAAGAGCTGGAGAGGACTATGGAACCGGCCAGATACGTGGGCCGTGCGCCCCAACAGGTGGATGAGTTCCTGACGGAAGTGGTGAATCCGGTGCTGGCAGCCAACCGGGAGATCCTTGGAATGAAGGCAGATATTACTGTGTAAGTTCCGGCGTCAAAGGCGGTTTGAAATCGGGGAGGCCAAGTGCGCCCACCATACAAAAAGCAAAGGAGACGGGTTATGTCAAAGGCAGATGTGGTAATAGGTTGTTTCTACGGTGATGAAGGAAAGGGGAAGGTGATCGATTATCTTGCATCAGATGCAGATATTGCGGTGCGCGCCACAGGCGGTGACAATGCGGGGCACACCATCAGGGTGGACGGTGTCAAATACGCTATGCACCTGATCCCGTCCGGGATTCTGTCCGGGCACACCATTGGCATAGTCGGCAATGGGGTGGTGCTGAATCCGGAGGTGCTTCTGGAGGAGATCGACAACCTGACAGAGCATGGGTATGATGTGGAGCACTATTTAAAGATCAGTGATAAGGCCCATGTGATTCTCCCCTATCACAGAATGCTGGATGTGGCTCTGGAAAAAGTCAGAAAATCCAGGATCGGCACCACCGGCAAGGGGATCGGTCCCGCCTACTGTGACAAATTTGAGCGCAGCGGCCTGCGGATGGAAGATCTCTGTTCCGATTCCTTAAAGGAGAAGTTAGAGGAGCTGGTGGCTTCCAGAAAAGCTCTTTTGAAATTCTATGATCCCGAGAACAGGGAGATCGATGCTTTACTGGATTTTGAGACCATATACCAGGCTTACAGCGGATATGCCAGGAAGCTGCGGCCCTATGTATGCGATACCGTCACGCTGCTCCACAAAGCCCTGGAGCAGGATAAGAAGGTGATCGTGGAGGGGGCCCAGGCGACTCTGCTGGATATTGACTTTGGCTCCTATCCCTATGTGACATCTTCCAATCCAACCATCGGCGGGATCCTGACCGGTACCGGCCTCAGCGCCTCAGATATCGGCAATGTCTACGGCATCATCAAGGCCTACTCCAGCCGGGTAGGAGAGGGGCCCTATGTGACAGAGCTTCTGGATGAGACCGGAGACCGGATCCGGGAGCTGGGACATGAGTATGGCACCACCACCGGGAGACCCAGACGGTGCGGCTGGCTGGATCTGGTCACCTTAAAGTACGCCAAGCGGGTCAATGGTCTGACAGCCCTTTCCGTCAACCATCTGGATACCATTGGAAAATTCGACAAGATCCAGGTCTGTGTAGGATATGACTGCGACGGGACTGTGACAGAGGATTTCTCTACCAACCTGGAATTCTTAAACAGGGCAAAGCCGGTTTACCGGGAATTCGACGGGAACTTCGGGGATATCTCCCATTGCGGATCCTTTGAGGAGCTTCCGGAGAATGCCAGGGCCTATATCGGATTCATCGAGGAATATATCGGGATTCCTGTCAAGTTCATCGGGACGGGTGCAGAGCGGGAGGAAATGCTGGTAAGAGAGTAAGCTTCAGGTACCAGCCCTTTCCGCCCGATGTGAAAAACTGGACAAAAACAGTCTTACAAGCCAGCTTGAGGTCTGTTTTTGTCCAGTTTTTTGTCTCTTGAACTGTAATTTCTGAGGTAACAGTTCAGGGGATATCTGAACTGTTACGCTCTGAGGCTCTGTCCACATATTTCGACCCTCAAATATATTGAATATCAAAACATTCTGTGCTATTATCTCAATGTAAAATAACAGAAATTTCCAAAAAGGAGACATTATGATTACATTTGAAAATACAAAGACAATCCGGGATCTGGTGCAGCGTGCGGGGCAGGAGCATGGGGAGCAGGTGTTTCTGCGTTATGAAGAGGCGGAAGTAGTTTATGATGTGACTTATAAGACCTTTGCACAGGAGTGTGCGGCCATAGCGGCCTGGACCAATGCCCAGGATAAGCGGCTGGGGCACAAGATCAAGGTGGGGCTTATGGGAAGCAGCAGCCACCATTATCTGGCGGTGATGCTGGGAGTCATGAGCAATGGCAATGTAGCCATACCTCTGGATATCCAGCTGAATCTGGAGACCTTCAGCGACTGTCTGAACCGTTCTGACGTGGATATCCTGTTCTATGACTGGGATCACAAGGCCCTGGTGGATGGGATCCGGGACAAATGTCCGGGTGTGAAGGCCTGCTATTCCCTCCAGCACGGAAAGCATGTACCCTGCTCGGACAATATTCTGAAAGAGTATATGGGGCAGAGCGGGACGGCGAAGGTATCGGAGGAGGACTGCGCCATGATCCTCTTCACATCCGGGACCACCGGCCGGGGCAAGGGCGTCATGCTCTCCAACAGGAATCTGATTGACAATACCTTCTGTACCACAGATCTGGAGCACCCGGAAAAGGAGGTCTACCTTAACGTGCTGCCCATTCACCATGTCTTCTGTATCAACGGAGACGTGCTGATCGTCATGCGCTACGGCAGCACCCTGTGCCTGAACCGGGATATGGCCAAGCTGGCTGCCCATATCCAGCTGTTCCAGCCTTCGGTAATCCGGATGGTGCCCATGATCGCCAAGACCCTGTACAACCGGATCGCCATCATGGCCCGCCAGAACCGTGCCCGTTCCATGAATGAGATACGCAGGGAGGTTCTGGGCAATCATCTTCACAAGATTATCAGCGGCGGCGGTTATCTGGCTCCGGAGCTGGCAGCCAGCTACAACCAGATCGGTATCTCTATCGCCCAGGGCTATGGGATGTCGGAGTGTTCACCAAAGATCTCTGCCCCGGACTGGTCAAGACCTGACAAGGTGGCCTCTGTGGGCAAGGTCGTGGACCGCTGCCAGGTGCGGATCGTGGACGGCGAGATCCAGGTGAAGAGTCCGTCGGTGATGATGGGGTATTACAAGGAGCCGGACAAGACTGCCGAGGTGATGACCGAGGACGGATGGCTGTGTACCGGAGATATCGGGTATGTGGATGAGGAGAATTTCCTCTACCTGACCGGAAGGAAGAAGAACCTGATCATTTTAAGCAACGGGGAAAATGTGGCGCCGGAGCAGATCGAGAATCTCTTTGTGGATGACCGGGTTATCGAGGATATTCTGGTGTTCGGTGAGGACGATATGATCACGGCAGAGGTCTACCCCAATTTCAAATACATAGAGGTGGCCGGGATCACGGACGTGGAAAGCGTCATTTCCGAGATCATCAAGAAGCATAACCAGGATCTGCCTACCTACAAACGGATCCTGAAATTCCGCATCCGTGAGACACCATTTGCCAAGACCTCCTCCAAGAAGATTATCCGCAACCAGTACTTTACCCAGAAGCAGGCGGAGAAGGAGCAGTTGGGAAGTGCCCGCCGTCCGGAGACAGACCTTCAGAAAGCCATCTACGAATGTGTGGAGACGGTTCTGGGGCATCAGCGTTTTGGTGTTGACACGGATCTGTATGAGGCGGGACTGGATTCTCTGGGAAGTGTGATGCTGCTTTCGGATCTTTATGACCGTCTGGGCGTGTCCATGACCCTGGCAGATCTTATGAGCAATGGGAGCGTGCTGAAGCTGGAGGAATTTCTTAAGAAGGAGCAGGGACGGCCTGCGGTAGACTATACGGCCCGTGACGTGTATCCCCTGACCAACCTGCAATTGTATTTTGCCTATGTGATGCGGGGCAATACTACGGCCAATCTGCCCTTCCTCTTTAAGCTGGATCCCCAGGTGGATTTAGACAGACTTAAAAAGGCAGTGGAGGATGTATTTGACGTACATCCGGAGCTGAAAACCATCATTCAGATGGGAGAGAAGGGCTTTGCCAATTTCCGCAACGATGAGAGGCGGATGGAAGTTCCCATTGAACATCTCAGCGATGCCTTGTGGGAGGAGAGGCGGGAGCAGCTTCTGGTGCCCTACATGTACACCCAGGGTGAGGCTTTAAGTCACACGGCCATTTATGTGACGGATTCTGCAAACTATTTCTTCTTTGACCTGGCCCATATCATGGGAGATGGTATGACCATGAATGTGCTGTTTGGGGATATCAATGCCCTTTATAGGGGCCAGAAGCTTGCGGTGGAGAGCTACACCTTCTATGAGTACATTCTGGACGAGAAGGACCGGGATGCCAGAGGGCTCCGGGCGGAGAATGAGAAGTATTTCGGTGAGCTGATGAAGGATTTCCGGATCCGCAAGAGTATCCTGAACCGGAAGGATTACCATGATCTGGAAAAAGGGGAGAATGCTGCCTTAAAGGAGCGTTTCGCGTCCCTGAACCGCCGGAAGATTGTGGCTTTCTGTAAAAAGTACGGGGTATCGGAAAATGTCCTCTTCCTGACAGCCTTCAACTACTGCATCGGGATCTTCAGCAATGAGAAGGACACTGTAAGCAGCAGCATCCACAGCGGAAGAACCGACAGCCGCTGGAACCGGGTAGCCGGACCATTGTTCCTGACATATTTCTTCCGATACACCAATGTGCCCCATGAGACAGTGCCCCAGCTTCTTCAGAAGTCGGGCAGGCAGATCATGGACACTATGCGCTGCTACATTTCCAATCTCCATGCAGATGAGATGTTCTTCCAGTATCAGGGAGATATCCTGAATATTGATGAGATCGGCGGTTTCCCGGCAGAGCGGATGCACATCCAGCTGGATTCCCTGCCCTTCCATCTGCAGGTCATGTCCGACAAAGCCGGATACTATTATGAGCTCCGTTACTGGGCAAACCGGTTTGACGGCAAGCAGCTTGAGATCTTTATGGCCTGCATGGAGGTCATTGTGGAGGCTATGCTGGAGGAACCCTCGGTCCGCAGGCTGAAAAAGCATCTGCCGGTGACCCTGTTCCCGGTTCATTACTACATCCAGGCAGGCCAGGTGAATCAGGAGGCAGGCGGTGTCCTCATCGATGATGTGAGTCCTGATACACGGGTAAAGGCCTATGTCTTTGATGAATACTGCCGCAAGCAGCCATTTGGAGCATGGGGAACCCTCTATATCATGGATCATCCCACTGTGGGCTGGCAGGATAAGATTACCAACCCTTATGGCGCCGGAATCCTCTACCAGACCGGCCGGACCGCCAGGATCCTTCCGGACGGCTCCCTGGACTTTCTGGAAAACGGCGGCCGGTGTGTGATGAATGAAAGCATTACCGGACGTAATTTCCTGGAGCTTTACAGGCTGGAGCAGATTCTGTGCGGCTATGAGGGCATCCACCGGGCAGAGGCCTTTGTCCGGTACGGCCAGGGCAATAAGCTGGTGCTGACGGCAGAGGTCTACGGGAAGGAAGAGCCGGACCAGGAAAAGCTGGGGGCTTATCTGGAAGAAAAGTGTGAGAAATGCCTGATTCCCGGGGAGATCCGGTTTGTCAAGGAGTAGTCCGGATGAGGGGGACACTGGTCTGTCTCTTAGGTCAGGAACAGAAAAGCTGCCAATGGCGGCTTT
The DNA here is from genome assembly GCA_910577655.1 of uncultured Lachnospiraceae bacterium. GTDB lineage: Bacteria > Bacillota > Clostridia > Lachnospirales > Lachnospiraceae > Brotaphodocola. Next base: position 23,717 of record CAJTOW010000009.1, read on the forward strand.
TCTGTTTTTATGGCGCTGTCAATATGGCTGCGCCAGACAAGAAGCATCGGGCGTCCGCCCGATGTGGAAAACTGGACAAAAACAGTCTTACAAGCGAGCTTGACGCCTGTTTTTGTCCAGTTTCCTCTGCCCCGTGAACTGTAAAGTGAATTTGAAATGGCGCAAAAAACCTTGATTCTGTTTCCGATTTGTTTTATGATGTTAAAAGCAGCCTGGAAATGGGAAAATCCGGTTTACATGTCCGGGCCGGCGAAAACAAAAGAAAGAGATTATGATTGTATGAGAAAAATATTCAACTGGGTACAGACCCACAAATACTGTCTGGCCGGAACTTATTTTTTCGTTTTCCTGCTGTGTTTTTATCTGCTGGAGGTCTATGGGCCAAAGCCCCGGTATATCATCCGCTGTATGGCAGATGATTGGATCCCTTTTAACGAATGGTTTGTAATCCCTTATTTTCTGTGGTACATGTGGGTTCCTGTATTTCTGGTGTATTTTATGGTGAGGGATAAGGCCGCCTATCTGCAGCTGTGCTTTATCATGTCCGTGGGTGTTACGGTCAGTCTTCTGGTCTATCTGGTGCTGCCGAACGGACTGGATTTGCGTCAGGAGATTATGGGAACAAACCCATGCGCGGCCCTGGTACGTGTTTTGCGGGAAATAGATCCTCCCCATCATGTGTGCCCCTCCATCCACGTGTCCAGTACAGTGGCTGTTCATCTGGTTATTGGCCGTGCTTTGTCCCTGGCGGGAAGACGCGGCATCCGGAGGCTGTCCCTGGCCGTGACTCTGCTGATCTGCGTTTCCACCATGTTCATCAAGCAGCATTCTCTGGTGGATGTGGTCTGCGGCTGTCTGCTGAGCCTTGCCCTTGGCTGGCTGTATGATGTGATCCGGGGAGGGGAGACCGGAAACAGGGTAGCGTTCACAGACATGCTTTAAAAATTATGGTTCATAGGACGGGGAAAACAGGACAAGAAGATGTGCCCCATGAACCGTAACCAATTATGCAATGTTGGAGAAAATAGATTATGAATAAGAAAACACTCAAGCTTACCACCGGCGCCATGGCCACGGCTATCTTCGGGGTATTGCTTTTGCTGAACCGGCAGACAGGAAATCTTCTCCAGGACGTCTTTATGTTCCTGTATCCGGTTCCTATGGTGGCCTATGCGGCTCTGTACGGCTGGAAAAGCGGGATTCCGGTTCTGGCGGCCATGTCCCTTCTGTCCTTTTTGTTTGGCGGGGTTATGTCGGTCTTCTATGCGGTGACCCAGGCATTTACCGGGCTTGTGTTTGGCGGCTGTCTGTATTGCAAGGTGGATATGACGAAAACCATGTTTGCGGTGATGATCCTGTCCGCCGTGGTAAGCGTGCTCAATACCATTGTCCTGGGACTGCTTTCCGGCATCGATATGAATCAGGAGGCACTGGAGATGCAGATGATGATGCAGACCGTGTCCCAGCAGACTGGAGTGGTCATGCCGGAGAATATGTTATCAGTGGGCTATCTCAAGCAGATGCTTGTGATGTCCATGGCCCTGTTCGGAGCTTTGCAGGGATTTATTGTATATGAAGTCAGCTTGCTCCTTTTGCGCAGACTGCGTTTTCCCGTGCAGAAACCCAAATCCGTCTATCTGTTTCTTCCGCCCAGATGGACGGGGTACTTTGGAATACTGGCTTTCTTTCTCTGCAATACGATCATGGCCCGTCCCCTGGAGAATGCTCTTTTGCAGGACGTGCTTTTGATGGTGGGGATTGTGGGCTATATTTATCTGCTCTGCTTTGGTTATATCGGGATCCTCCTGGTGCTCAGGCTCCGTTTCCCGCGAATCGGGATCTTTGGATTCGTGATCGCTTTCCTGGGGATCTTCATATTTCCGCTGCTGGAAATGCTGGCCGGATTTTTCTATATTTCCAGCAGCTATCATGTGGACTGGGTGAGGAAGCAGAGCACAGCATGAATAAAATCGAAGTATAAGGAGAAATCGTTTATGAATGGTACTGTACTAATTGTCATAGGGGCGATTTTACTCATATTTGCAGTAATATACCCATTTCCACCCATATTTGCAATTCCGGGGATAATATGGAGAATCGTTATTGGTTTACTTGGTCTTTTTTTAATTATTATGGGTATCAAATCAGTTCGTAAACGATAATTTTCAGTTTGTATCGCCAATTCGCAAACTGTTCCAAAAGTACGGACAGATAAACATTCATTACTGTTGCATTTAGAGACATTGGATCGCGGGCAGACGGCTGGAAGGGCTCTGGCAAAGGCGCAGGTGGTCCGGTGTCTGGCGGATCAGGACTGTTTTGGTCATAATGGACAAAAAAGATGCAAAAAAAATGTCGGATTTGTGAACACTTTTGGCGCGGGATATGCTAGTATAATAGACGTAACCCCCCAATACATTATATAGTTTTTGCTACACCCCATAAGAACGAAATACCTTCTCCTTGAAATGGCCGGTCTCTGACCGGCCATTTCTCTTTGCCGGATCTTTCCGGTGGGTCCCTGACAGGCGTCACTGGCGCCCGGGACCGCGAAGCGATTTTAAAGGGCCGTATGCCATAACCGTTCAAGGGGTATCTGAACGGTTACGGACTGTTACGAAAAACAGGATTTTTATTGTGGATATCATTGGTTTATAAGGAGTACAAACATGGATCCAGTCGTATATTTTCTAAATGTTGACCCCCAAAAGGAGCCGGCCTTTGCCTCCAGAGAGCGCATGGAGGAGCTGGCGGCAGGATTGTCTGCGGCCCGGCAGGAGAAGATCCGGGCTATGGGTATGCCAGGGTCCAGACGCTTATCCCTGGGTGTGGGACTTCTCCTGGCCCGCGGTCTGGAACAAATGGGGATCCGGGAGCAGACAGCAGGTCTGGAATACCGGAAAAATGGCAAACCTTATCTTAAAGACTATCCGGAACTTTATTTCAATCTGTCTCATTCCGGTACCATGGCTATGGCTGTATTTGCAGATACGGAGGCAGGCTGCGATATTGAGAAGCTGGGCCGTGGCAGGGAGCAGGTGGCCCGGCGTTTTTTCGCGCCAGGGGAGCAGGCATATCTTGCTGCTGCCAGCGGCGGAAAAACGGCTGAGGGAGAATCCCAGAAACGTACTGGCGAAAACGGCATGGAGAGTCCGGGAGAAGACAGGAAAGTTACCTGGGACGAAGCTTTCTGCCGCATCTGGACCCTGAAAGAAGCCTTCATAAAAGCAACCGGCGAAGGAGCCCGGATCCCTCTCACTGATTTTTGTATCCACGTAGAAGAGCCGGTGAGGGCCGTCTGGAAGGAAAAGACACAGCCCTTTGAATTTTACGAATTTGAAGTGGAAGGTTACAGGGCATCCCTTTGTCTGGAATCTTATAATAAAAAAATCACCAGGATTCCGCAGATAACATGGGTCAGTGGCTTTTAAGTCCTTGACTTCCAAAACTTCTCTTTTCAAAATCTGCCAGATGTGGTATGATAACACCATAGGTGCGAGAGATTGCATTTCAGACAGAAAGATTAGACATAAGGATTATGGGAGAAGTTTTGACATGAAGATGAGACGGGTATTTTTAAAACTAAGCGGGGAGGCCCTGGCCGGTGATAAGAAGACCGGCTTTGATGAGGCTACGGTAACAGAGGTTGCAAGACAGGTCAAGCTCTCCGTGGACGCAGGTGTCCAGGTAGGGATCGTTATCGGAGGCGGCAATTTCTGGAGAGGACGTACCAGCGAGGCCATTGACCGTACCAAGGCAGACCAGATCGGTATGCTGGCTACGGTCATGAACTGTATTTATGTGTCCGAGATTTTCAGGAACTGCGGCATGATGACCCAGATTCTGACACCCTTTGAGTGCGGCTCCATGACTAAGCTGTTCTCCAAGGACCGGGCAAATAAGTACTTCGAAAAGGGAATGGTAGTATTCTTTGCCGGCGGTACGGGACATCCTTATTTCTCAACCGATACAGGGATCACCCTGAGGGCCGTGGAGATGGATGCGGACTGTATCCTTCTGGCCAAGTCCATTGACGGAGTATATGACAGCGATCCGGCGAAGAATCCGGATGCGAAGCGGTATGATACCATCAGTATCCAGGAGGTTATTGACAAGAAGCTGGCGGTGGTGGATCTGACGGCATCCATTATGTGTATGGAACACAAGATGCCTATGGCAGTCTTTGATTTGAATGAAAAAGACGGAATAGCAAATGCGATGCAGGGAAAAATAAATGGCACAATTGTGACCGTGGAATAACAGGAGGGTGTTATGCAGGAAAAATTAAAAGGATACGAAGACAAGATGAACAAGTCCCTGGAGGTGCTGCTGGGTGATTATTCCTCGATTCGGGCCGGACGTGCGAATCCCCATGTGCTGGACAAGATCAAGGTGGATTACTACGGGACCCCGACACCGATTCAGCAGGTGGGCAATATCAATGTACCCGAAGCCCGGCTGATCGTGATCCAGCCCTGGGAGAAGAGCCTTTTAAAGGCGATCGAGCGCGCGATCCTCACCTCCGATCTTGGGATCAATCCCACCAACGACGGCAATGTGATCCGCCTGGTATTCCCGGAGCTTACGGAGGAGCGCAGAAAAGATCTGGCCAAGGATGTAAAGAAGAAAGGCGAGAGCACCAAGGTAGCTGTCCGCAATATCCGCCGCGATGCCAACGATACCTTCAAGAAGATGGAGAAGGCGGGGGAGCTTTCCGAGGACGACAGAAAGCTGGGTGAGGAAAAGATCCAGAAGATTACGGACAAGATGATCGAGAAGATCGACGCCGCCATCGAGACCAAAACCAAAGAGATTATGACAGTATAGTGAACACTTAGTGAACATGGTGTTACCGCTGCGAACACTTAGCAAACACAAAAAGGGGACAGGGGGAGACTCTTGTCCCATATTTATAGGATAAAGGGGACAGATTATGGAACAGTCACTGGAAGGAATGGTGATTCCCAGACACATAGCGCTGATTCTGGACGGAAACGGGCGCTGGGCAAAGAAGCGGGGCCTCCCCCGTCCGGCAGGACACAAGGAAGGCTGTGTCACAGTGGAGAAGACCGTGGAGCTGGCAGCCCGGATGGGAATCGAGTATCTGACAGTTTATGGATTTTCCACGGAGAACTGGAAACGGTCCACAGAAGAAGTCGGTGCCCTGATGCAGCTCTTCCGCTACTATATGGTACGGCTTTTAAAAGTGGCTTCTGCCAACAATGTGCGGGTACGCATGATCGGTGACCGGAGCCGGTTCGACAGGGATATCATTGACGGGATCGGGCGGCTGGAGAAGGAGACCAGGGAGAATACGGGTCTGACCTTTGTGATCGCGGTGAATTATGGCGGCCGTGACGAGATCACCCGCGCCATGAGAAAAATGGCCCAGGATGTGAAGGACGGACAGCTAAAGGCAGAGGCCATCACAGAGGAGACGGTTGCATCTTATCTGGATACGGCAGAGATTCCGGATCCGGAGCTTCTGATCAGAACCAGCGGGGAGCTGCGTCTTTCCAATTATCTCCTGTGGCAGCTGGCTTACACAGAGATCTATGTGACAGACTGTCTGTGGCCGGACTTTAACCGGGAGGAACTGGAGAAGGCTGTCATTGCCTACAACAACCGGGAGCGGAGATTCGGCGGAACCAGCTAAAGCGGAGCGGATAGGTCAGACAAGTCTGGGCATCCACTGCGCCGGCTGTGCAAAGCTGTTATGGCGGCCAGTCGGGCCAGGTAATGGAAGGAGGAGTCGCCTTTGTTCACAAAACGACTGATTAGCGGTATTATTCTTGTGATTCTTGCTATTATAATAGTGGGGAACGGAGGATTGCTGCTGTATGCTACCACAGCCCTGATCTCCCTGATCGGGCTCTTCGAGCTGTACCGTGTGATGAAGATCGAGAAAAAGCTTCTGGGGATCGTGGGCTATCTGACGACTATTTCCTACTATGGGATCATATGGTTTGACGGGCAGGAGTATGTGACTCTGATGGTGATCGCCGCCCTGATGGTACTTATGAGCCTATATGTGTTCACCTTTCCCAGATACGAGACCGGGGAGGTGACGGTTGCATTTTTCGGTGTATTCTACGTGGCTGTGATGCTTTCCTACCTTTACCAGGTACGTGCCATGGGAGACGGGAAGTATCTGGTGTGGCTGATCTTCATAAGCTCCTGGGGATGTGATACCTGCGCCTACTGCACGGGAATGCTCTTTGGCAGACACAGGCTGGCTCCGGTTTTAAGTCCCAAGAAGTCCGTAGAGGGGGCTGTGGGCGGCGCTTTAGGAGCGGCGCTTCTGGGCCTTGCCTATGCCTGCGTCTTTGGAGCAAGGATGTCAGAGCTGATGAATCCCAGGCTGGCTTGTGCGGTGGCCTGCGCCATAGCCGCGGTGATCTCCCAGATCGGGGATCTGGCTGCCTCTGCCATCAAACGGAATCATGATATCAAGGATTATGGAAACCTGATTCCCGGACATGGAGGGATTCTGGACCGGTTTGACAGTATGCTCTTTACAGCGCCGGCCATTTATTTTGCGATTACATTTCTTGGGCAGTTTGTACATTAGAACATGTCTGGAAACTGCTTTTTGATGATGCAGCGGGGGATGCCAGTGACAGTTGGTATATCCCATGAACGGTTATGGATTTTCAGATGTGTTCCAAAACGGAGGAAAAATAATGAAGAAAATTGCGATTCTTGGTTCCACAGGCTCCATTGGGACCCAGACGCTGCAGGTGGTGGATGAGCAGAAGGATATTCAGGTGACGGCTCTGGCCGCCGGAAGCAATATAAAACTTCTGGAGGAGCAGATCCGCAGATACCATCCGTCCCTGGTCTGTGTCTGGGATGAGAAGAAGGCCGGAGAGTTAAAGGTCCGGGTGGCAGATCTTGCCGTCCGGGTGACCTCAGGTTTGGAGGGGCTTATGGAGGTGGCATCCGAACCACAGGCAGAGATCGTGGTGACAGCAGTGGTAGGGATGATCGGAATACGTCCTACGATAGCCGCCATGGAGGCGGGGAAGGACATTGCCCTTGCCAACAAGGAGACTCTGGTGACGGCGGGACATATTATCATGCCCCTGGCCAGGGAGAAGGGAGTGCGGATCCTTCCGGTGGACAGTGAGCACAGTGCGATCTTTCAGTGTCTCAATGGGGAGCCGGGGCGGGCGGCCCACAAGATTCTTCTGACGGCTTCCGGCGGTCCCTTCCGGGGATGGACCCGGCAGCAGCTTGCCGGAGTACGTCTGGAGGATGCCTTAAAGCATCCCAACTGGTCTATGGGAAGGAAGATCACCATTGATTCCTCCACCATGGTCAACAAAGGTCTGGAGGTTATGGAGGCCCGGTGGCTTTTTGATGTATCCATGGACCAGGTGCAGGTGGTTGTCCAGCCCCAGAGTGTGATCCACTCTATGGTAGAGTTTGAAGATGGGGCTGTTATGGCCCAACTGGGTACTCCGGATATGAAGCTTCCCATCCAGTACGCACTTTATTATCCCCAGCGGAGATATCTGTCCGGGGAGCGGCTGGATTTTGCAAAACTGGGAAGCATTACCTTTGAGGACCCTGACCCGGAGGTATTCAGGGGCCTGAAGCTGGCCTATGATGCAGGACGGACGGGCGGATCGCTTCCAACCGTGTACAATGCGGCTAACGAGTATGCGGTGGGACGGTTTTTGAACAGGGAAATTTCTTATTTGACGATTGTTGAGATGATTGAAGCTGCCATGGAGCAGCATAAGGTGACCGGCAATCCGTCTGTGGAGCAGATCCTTGAGGCGGAGCGGGAGACCTATGAGTTTATAGAAAGCAGGTGGCAGATTGCTGAACATTCTTGCAGCAATACTTTTATTCGGAGTCATTGTTCTGATTCATGAATTCGGACATTTTCTTTTTGCAAAGCTCAACGGGATCGGTGTGGTGGAATTTTCCATCGGCATGGGCCCCAGGCTGGTGAGCATGGTCCGGGGAGAGACCCGCTACTCCATCAAGGTACTGCCCTTCGGCGGTTCCTGTATGATGGTGGGGGAGGATATGGGGGATGACCCGGATCCCAGGGCCTTTAACAACAAGCCGGTCTGGGCGCGGATACAGGTGATAGCGGCGGGGCCGGTCTTTAATTTTCTTCTGGCCTTTTTCTTTGCCATGGTGATCGTTGCCCAGATCGGTCATGACGCGCCGGTGCTTTACGGGGTCATGGACGGCTATCCGGCCCAGGAAGCAGGACTTCAGGCCGGGGATAAGATCACCCGGATCAACAACCGGAAGATCAGGGCTCACAGGGATGTGTCACTGTATCTGTTTTCCCATCCGGGGGAGACTGTGACCATCCGCTATGAGCGTCCGGCGGGCGGCTCCTGGGACAATGGCGGTGCCGCAGAACGGCGCAGTGTCCAGGTGACACCGGTCTATTCGGAGGAATACCAGTCCCATATGCTGGGTGTCCAGTTCCTGGGCTACGAGAAGACACGGAACCCGCTGGAGTTTCTGCAGGCCAGCGCCTATGAGGTGGAATACTGTGTGCGGTCTACCTTTGACAGCTTCGGGATGCTTTTTCGCAGGCAGGTGAAGATGGACGAAGCAGTGGCAGGCCCGGTTCAGATCGTGACCATGGTGGGCGAGACAGTGGAGGAAGGACGGGAACAGGGGCCTGTGGCGGTTCTTTTCGTCATATCCAACTGGATCCTGCTTCTCAGCGCCAGTCTGGGGATCATGAATCTGCTTCCCATCCCGGCTCTGGACGGAGGCCGTCTGCTATTCCTTCTGGTGGAGCTGGTGCGGGGCAGACCAATGGATCCCGAGAAGGAAGGAATGGTGCATATGGCAGGTATGATGCTTCTGATGGCATTTATGGTGCTGGTGCTGTTCAATGATATACGGAAGCTGTTGTAGGCGGCAGACGGTGGTCAAGGGTTTTCAATAGCTGGATGCCGCAACAGTTCAGGGGGCGTCTGAACTGTTACATGATTGTTGCAGCGAGAGGGGAGAGATCATGGAGAGAAGAATTACGAAGAAAGTACAGATCGGGGACCGGGTCATCGGCGGGGGCCATCCGGTGCTGATCCAGTCCATGTGCAATACAAAGACAGAGGATGCGAAAGCAACCATCGGGCAGATCCGGAAGCTGGAGCAGGCAGGCTGTGACATCATCCGGGTAGCGGTGCCTACTATGGAGGCGGCTGAGAGTCTGTCGGCGATCAGGAAGCAGATCCATATCCCGCTGGTGGCGGATATCCATTTTGATTACCGCCTTGCTATCGCGGCGATCCAGAACGGTGCTGACAAGATCCGGATCAATCCTGGCAATATCGGCTCCGTGGACAGGGTCCGGGCTGTGGTGGAGAAGGCAAAGGAATACAAGGTGCCCATCCGGGTAGGGGTCAACAGCGGCTCCCTGGAGAAGTCCCTGATCCAGAAGTATGGCGGCGTCACTGCGGAAGGGATCGTGGAAAGCGCCCTGGATAAGGTGGCGATGATTGAACAGATGGACTATGACAATCTGGTGATCAGCATCAAATCCTCGGATGTGCTTATGTGCGTCAGGGCCCATGAGCTGATCAGCAGAAAGACCCGGTATCCCCTGCATGTGGGGATCACAGAGGCCGGGACTGTGACCTCCGGCAATATCAAGTCCTCCGTGGGTCTGGGGATCATCCTCTATCAGGGCATCGGAGATACCATCCGTGTCTCCCTGACCGGGGATCCTTTGGAGGAAATAAAGTCTGCGAAGCTGATTTTAAGAACCCTGGGTCTGAGAAAGGGCGGGATCGAGGTAGTATCCTGTCCTACCTGCGGACGTACCCAGATTGATCTGATCCGGCTGGCCGGACAGGTGGAGAATCTGGTGACGGAATTCGACGATCTGGATCTGAAGGTGGCGGTCATGGGCTGTGTGGTCAATGGCCCTGGGGAAGCGAGAGAGGCAGATCTTGGGATCGCAGGGGGTATTGGTGAAGGACTTTTGATCCGTAAGGGCGAAGTGATCCGCAAGCTGCCGGAGGGAGAACTTCTGGAGGCGCTGCGGCAGGAGCTTCTGGCAGTGCGGGGCGCATGAAGACACTGCGGCAGAAGCTTCTGTCAGGGGACGCATGAAGGCGCTGCGGCAGGAGCTTCTGGCAGTGCGGGGCGCATGAAGACGCTGCGGCAGAAGCTTCTGTCAGGGGACGCATGAAGGCGCTGCGGCAGAAGCTTCTGTCAGGGGGCATATGAAGGCGCAGCTGTATCGCAGGAGGCTGCGGATTCTGACGAAAGGTGATTAGATGAAAGCATTTATAGAAGTATTCCCGGATCTGCACATGACGGGACAGATGCAGGAGCTTTTAAACCTGGTGGAGGTGGAGAAGGTGTCCATGACCAGGGATAGAAGCTCCATTCGTGTCTCCATCATCAGTCCGCGGCTGATTCATAAAAAAAATATCATGGATCTGGAAAAGGGTATCCGGGACCAGCTTTTCCCCAGGAAACAGGTCCAGATCCGGATCTTCGAGAAATACAGGCTGTCTGAACAGTACACTCCGGAAAAGCTCCTCAAGGTGTACAGGGACAGTCTTCTTCTGGAACTGAAAAACTACAGCATTGTGGAATACAGTATGCTCCGCAAGGCGGAATGTACCTTCCCCCAGCCAGATCTACTACATATGACCATTGAGGATACCATGGTAAACAAGGAGAAGGCGGGGGAGCTGAAACGGATCCTGGAGAAGGTCTTTCATGAGCGGTGTGGGATGCCGGTGGAGGTGGAGTTTGAGTATATTCCGCCAAGCCGGCGTGAAGCAGCCCAGGCAGAAGTGTTTGCCGCTCTCCCAGGGGTGGGAACTGGCGGCCAGGAGACCCATCCTCATCTGGAGCCGGAGGAGGCCCAGCCTAAGTCATCCATAGTCCCCCAGTCTGCAAAAACCCCTTCACAGCCGGTTAAGGCAGCGGCCGAAGTCTCTGGCGGCGGAGAAGCGCCTCTTCGGATGGGCAAAAAGGGGGGCTTTGGCAAAGGCGACCGGAGTTTTGGCTCCTACCACAAGAAATCCGACAACCCGGATGTACTTTACGGGCGCGATTTTGAGGATGATTTCACGGAGATCGGAAAGATCGAGGGGGAGATCGGAGAGATCACCATCCGGGGCAGGATCCTGGACAAAGACAGCCGTCTTTTGCGCAGTGGGAAGACTATCATCATCTTCCATATTACGGATTTTACAGATACTATTACAGTCAAGCTCTTTGCCAGTGAGGATACCCTGGAGGATCTGGACAATGCGGTGAAGCCGGGTACATTTATCCGGCTGCGGGGCATGACTACCATTGACCGGTTCGACGGGGAGCTGACTATAGGCTCTGTGCGGGGCATCAAGCGGGCGGAGGATTTCACCAGCAAGCGTATGGACAACAGTCCCTTAAAACGGGTAGAGCTTCACTGTCATACCAAGATGAGCGATATGGATGGCGTGTCCGAGGTGAAGGATATTGTCAAGCGGGCCAAATCCTGGGGCATGCCGGCCATTGCGGTCACGGACCATGGCTGTGTCCAGGCATTTCCCGATGCCAGCCATGCCCTGGATAAGAATGATACTTTTAAGGTTCTCTATGGGGTAGAAGGGTATCTGGTGGATGACATGAAGGAGCTGGTGGAGAATTCACGGGGACAGGATTTCTCTGATACATATGTGGTGTTTGACATCGAGACTACGGGATTCAGCCCGGAGAAGAACCGGATCATCGAGATCGGCGCCGTGAAGGTGGCGGACGGACAGATCACGGACAAGTTCAGCACCTTTGTCAATCCGGATGTGCCCATTCCCTTTGAGATCGAGCAGCTGACGGGCATTAACGATAATATGGTGCTTCCGGCGCCGAAGATCGAGGCAGTGCTGCCCCGGTTTTTGGAGTTTATCGGGGACTGTGCCCTGGTGGCCCACAACGCGTCCTTTGATGTGAGCTTTATCGCTTATCAGGCAGGACTTCTGGGGCTTCCCTTTCATCCCACAGTACTGGATACGGTGGCCATTGCCCGCCAGCTTCTGCCCCAGTTAAGCCGTTTTAAGCTGGATACGGTGGCCAAGGCACTGAAGATATCCCTGGAGAACCATCACCGGGCCGTGGATGACGCGGGGGCCACGGCAGAGATCTTTGCCAGATTTGTGGCCATGCTGCGGGAGCGGGGGGTGGAGAATCTGGACCAGTTAAATTCCATGAGCGCCTTGTCCCCGGACACCATCAAGAAGATGCCAACCTACCATGTGATCCTTCTGGCGAAAAATGAGGTGGGACGGATCAATCTGTACCGTCTGGTGTCCTGGTCCCACATTGATTATTTCGCTAAGCGGCCCAGGATTCCCAAGACCCTTCTGAACAAGTACCGGGAGGGGCTGATCATCGGTTCCGCCTGCGAGGCCGGGGAACTGTACCAGGCCATGCTGCGGGGGCAGCCCTGGGACAGCCTGATGAAGATCGCCAGCTTTTACGATTTTCTGGAGATCCAGCCTCTGGGGAACAATGGCTTCATGCTCCGGGATGAGAAGAGTACGGTGAAATCCTGGGAGGATCTAAAGGACCTGAACCGCCGGATCGTCCAGATGGGGGAGGAGTTGGGCAAGCCGGTGTGTGCCACCTGCGATGTGCATTTTCTGAACCCGGAGGATGAGGTCTACCGGCGGATCCTTATGGCAGGCCAGGGCTTCTCTGATGCGGACGACCAGGCGCCTCTGTATCTTCGGACTACGGAGGAAATGTTAAAGGAGTTTGAGTATCTGGGGCCGGACAAGGCCCAGGAGGTAGTGGTTACCAATACCCGCCTGGTGGCGGATATGTGTGAGCCCATCGCGCCGGTGCGTCCGGATAAATGTCCGCCGGTGATTGAGAATTCCGATGAGACCCTGCGGAAGATCTGCTACGACTGTGCCCATGACATGTACGGGGAGAATCTGCCGGAGATTGTGGTGGAACGGCTGGAACGGGAGCTGAACTCCATCATCTCCAACGGATTTGCGGTGATGTATATCATTGCCCAGAAGCTGGTGTGGAAGTCCAATGAGGACGGATACCTGGTAGGATCCCGGGGCTCTGTAGGTTCCTCCTTTGTGGCTACCATGTCGGGCATTACGGAGGTGAATCCTTTAAGTCCCCATTATTACTGTCCAAGCTGTCATTTCTATGATTTTGACTCGGAGGAAGTGAAGAAGTTCGGCGGCATGGCCGGGTGCGATATGCCGGACCGGTTCTGTCCGGAGTGCGGCAAGCCCATGACCAAGGCAGGATTCGATATTCCCTTTGAAACATTTCTGGGGTTCAAGGGGGACAAGGAGCCAGATATTGACTTAAACTTCTCTGGTGAATACCAGAGCAAGGCCCATGACTATACGGAGGTGATCTTCGGCAAGGGCCAGACCTACCGGGCCGGAACCATCGGCACCCTGGCGGACAAGACGGCATTCGGCTTTGTAAAGCGGTATTATGAGGAGCGGGGGATCCATAAGCGGAATTGTGAGATCGACCGGATCGTCCAGGGCTGTGTGGGAGTGCGCCGAACCACAGGACAGCACCCGGGAGGAATCGTGGTGCTGCCCATCGGGGAGGAGATCTACTCATTCACCCCGGTCCAGCGTCCGGCCAATGATATGACCACCAAGACAGTGACCACCCATTTTGATTATCATTCTATTGACCACAACCTGTTAAAGCTTGATATTCTGGGACACGATGATCCTACCATGATCCGGATGCTCCAGGATCTGACAGGGCTGGATCCGGTAAAGGATATTCCCCTGGATTCTCCTGAGGTGATGTCTCTGTTCCAGAATACCAGCGCCCTGGGTGTCACCCCGGATGAGATCGGCGGGTGCCAGCTGGGGGCCCTGGGGATTCCTGAGTTCGGCACGGATTTTGCCATGCAGATGCTTCTGGATGCCCAGCCGAAATATTTCTCTGACCTGGTGCGGATCGCGGGACTGGCCCACGGCACGGATGTGTGGCTGGGCAATGCCAAGGATCTGATCTTAAGTGGTCAGGCCACTATCCAGACAGCCATCTGCTGCCGTGACGATATCATGGTCTATCTGATCCAGATGGGACTGGAGGAGGGGCTCTCCTTTACCATCATGGAGAGTGTGCGAAAAGGGAAAGGGCTGAAAGACGAATGGATGGCTGAGATGCGAAAGCATGAGGTACCGGAATGGTACATTGAGTCTTGCCTGAAGATTAAGTACATGTTCCCCAAGGCCCACGCGGCGGCCTATGTGATGATGGCCTGGCGGGTGGCCTACTGTAAGGTGTTCTATCCCTTAGCCTACTACGCTGCCTTCTTCAGCATCCGGGCCAGCGGCTTTTCCTATGAGCTTATGTGCCAGGGCCGGGACAAGCTGGAATTCCATCTGGCAGACTACAGGAAGCGGATGGATACCTTGTCCAAGAAGGAGCAGGACACCCTGCGGGACATGCGGATCGTCCAGGAAATGTATGCAAGAGGCTATGAGTTCATGCCCCTGGATATTTACCGGGCCCAGGCAAACCACTTCCAGATCATCGACGGAAAGCTGATGCCGTCCCTAAGCAGCATCGACGGAATGGGAGACAAGGCGGCGGAAGGAGTGGCAGTGGCAGCGGCGGAAGGCCCCTTCCTTTCACGGGAAGATTTCCGCAACCGCTCCAAGATCAGCAAAACTCTGTGTGACCTTATGGCAGATATGGGACTTTTGGGAGATTTGCCGGAGAGCAATCAGTTGTCTCTGTTTGATTTTGCATGAGAAAAGCAGGAGTATCAGGATGTATATAACACATCCTGATACTCCTGCTTTTTTCGTGGATTACCATAATCTGCGAAAAGAAAAAACGCAGTTAATCTATCGTCTAATCTGATATTTCTGTTTACATCGACGTAATTCTACCACATGTTGAGGAAAATTACTACTTAAATTTTTATGATTTTTTGTAAATCCGGGGAAAAGGAGGATAAAAATGGATGTTATGATGGATTTTATGGTCAGATTTGTGGTCAGATGATTGGAAGCCGGAATCATTCATACAGCCTTGAACGATCAGGGTTCCGGTCTGCTTATGGGGGGTTATGCAAACGGCTTTTCATCTGCTTGTCCATGACCAAAATTCTAAGGAAAAGAGGATACTGCTATGGCAAGACACGGAGAGAATATCCGGAAACGGAAGGATGGACGCTGGGAAGGACGTTATCCGGTGTACAGCAAGGAAGATGGAAAGAAGCAATACCATTCTGTTTATGGCAGGACCTACGAAGAGGTCCAGGAGAAGCTATACAAGGTAAAGCACCGGCATGGGACGGGAAATCAGGCTTCCTTGCCGGGACATCTAAGCCAGCTGCCCCCGCCATCTTGTGAGGAGGGGGAGCTGATTCTGATTTTTTCCTATGTGGCAGAGGAGTGGCTCAACGAGATCAGAAACACCCGGAAGCCCTCCACATACGAAAAGTACAAACTTATCTTTGAAAATTATCTTTGGAAAATGTTTCCGGACACGGAAATATCCGCAATTACAGACAAACGGATCCGGGAACAGTTTCCAGAGGGTCTCACAGAAAGTATGAGCAAAAGCATCTACTGTGTCATGAACCAGATTCTGAAATATGCATCCAGACAATACTTTATAGAACTCCCCAATCTGAAACGGCCTTCCGCCGGCACCAGAAGCAAGCCGGTAGGAGTACTGGCAAAAAAAGAACAGACGAAGCTGCTGGCAGCATTGTATCAGGAGCAGGAACCGTTTCGGACGGCTGTATCCTTATGTCTCCATACCGGTCTCCGGCTGGGAGAACTGTGCGCGTTGAAATGGACAGATGTTGATTTTGAAAACCGTCTGGTTATGGTAAACCGTACCGTACAGAGGCTCATGGTGGATGGGCAGAAGT
Organism: uncultured Lachnospiraceae bacterium; assembly: GCA_910577655.1. GTDB lineage: Bacteria > Bacillota > Clostridia > Lachnospirales > Lachnospiraceae > Brotaphodocola. The sequence goes on from CAJTOW010000009.1 coordinate 39,588, forward strand.
CCCGGACTTTGCTGCTGGAGGTGGATCCGAAAAGTGAGTATTCCAGACGGGAGATTCCCTTGTCAGATCCGGTTCTGGAGCTGCTTAGGATTCCAGGGGACAAAGAGTACATATTTGGCGGGGACAAGCCCCTGGATCCCCGGACCATGCAGTACCGTTTTAAAAAGATTCTGAAAAGGGCAGGTCTCCCGGACCGGAATTTCCATATTCTCCGCCATACCTTTGCTACCAACTGTATTGAGGGCGGAGCAGATGTAAAAAGTCTTAGTGAGATTCTGGGGCATTCGGATGTAAAGATCACCCTGAACCGGTATGTGCATCCTTCTATGGACACGAAGCGCAGACATATGGATCGTCTTTCTGGGTTTTATGGTCAGATTCATGGTCAGCCGGATTGAAAAATCAAGGTAATTGCTGGCAATGCTGCTGTTTTTTCGCAGATTATGGTAATCTGCGAAAAAAATGGGTCAGACAGAGGCTGGCGCCAGTCGCTTCTCGCCCCCGGTGCTTTTCGGGGGCAAGAAGATGACTCGTCAGAACTGTTACGTTTTTAAAGCGATGGAGGTGGTCTGTATATGGAACCTGACAGAAACTATCCAAACAGAATAGAGGATTTCATCCAGAACCAGGTAATCAGCCGGGGGCTGGACGAGCGGACCGCCAGGGCGTACCGGATGGATCTGGAGAGGTTTTATGGGTGGATGGAGGATGCAGCGGGAACTGAAAAGGCAACAGATGGGACAGAGACTGCAATCGGAATCACGATAAAACCGGAGGCACAGAAAAACGATGCAGAGAGACCAGAAGCAGCCGGGGCGTCAGAACAAGGATCAGATAATGAGGCGGGTAAGCTTAAGCATAAAGCAAAGGAAAAGGTCGGCTGGGAGGATCAAATGGAAGCTTATCTTGCTTATCTTTCCAGGGAAAAGGGATTGCGCTACTCTACGCTCTACCGGAAGCAGCGGGTATTCGGCTATTATCTGACTTACCTGGTGTCCCAGGGAGTTTTAGAGAGGAGCCGTCCCCTGCATCCGGTCCCCCAGCCCAGGGAAGCCTCTGTAGACACACTGCTGACCAAGAAAGAAGTAGAAGCCTTCTTCCGGGCTATTGACCATGAGTATGAGGAACTGGACAGCGATTTCCGCAGGCGGGTCTGCCTGAGGGACCAGGTGATGATGGAGCTTTTATTCTACCATGGGCTGGAGATCAGCGAGCTCTTGCGGCTGGAGGTGCCAGATTATAACCGGAGGACCGCTACCCTGACCATCCGCCGGAAGCGGGAAAAAGACCGGACGGAATATATCTTTTCACGGGCGCTGCAAAGGCAGATGGAGGAATGGCTGTCCGAGCATGTGTATTTTGAACATGGAGGACTGTACCATAACCGGATGTTCCTCTCCAAGCTTGGGAAACCGCTTTCCATGAAGATGGTGATTAATATTTTTGATAAATACAGGATTATGGCGGGGATTGAAAAGGTGTGCAAGCCTAAGGATCTGAAGAACAGTCTGGGGAGGTATGCGGAGGAAGTGGTTAGGGAGCAGGGGTAGGGAAATTGGAAGTTCTGTCAGATTGATAAATAATCTGGAGTGGCGAGTCTGGTGGCTTGATGAACACACGAAGATTAATATAAAAAATAGAGGGAGGCCAGATTGTGGCTGAGAATAGAAGAGGCGAGGCTTCCGCGCGGCATGTTTTTATTATCGGTGCCAAGTGTATCGGCCAGTATGGTGGATATGAGACGTTCCTGGATAAACTGACTGAGGTGCATGAGAGGGATACCGATATCCAGTACTACATCGTTACAAAGGCAAACGGCAATGGGGCGATGGATGAGAAGAAACTCCAGGGCGTTGAAAAGATAAAGAAGGATGAGAAGGGCGTAGTACGTACCTTTAAATATCACAACGCCAATGTGGCCAAGCTGGATGTCCCTCAGATTGGAGCGGCGCAGGCCATTGCATATGATGTGAAAGCCTTTCGCTGGTGTTTTCAGTATATATCTGACCATCATATCCCAGACGCCATTATTTACGTTCTTGCATGCCGAATTGGACCGTTCTTCGGAGGGTTGGTGCGGAGAGCCCATAGGCTTGGGACAAAAGTATTTGTGAACCCTGATGGTCATGAGTGGAAGAGGGCTAAGTGGTCCGGGCCGATCAGAAAGTATTGGAAGTCCTCAGAGAAGCTGATGGTTAAACATGCGGATTTGCTTGTATGCGACTCTGTAAATATTGAGGAGTACATTAAAACAGAGTATGCCACATATTCTCCAAAAACTACATATATCGCCTACGGTGCGGATGTGAAGAAGAGTGAACTGGCCGATGATGATCCTAAGTTCGTAGATTGGATGAATGAGCATGGACTGAAGAAGAATAATTACTACATGTGCTGTGGTCGGTTCGTTCCTGAGAACAGCTTTGAAATTATGATCCGGGAGTTTATGAAGTCTCACTCTTCTTGTGACTTTGTGATTATTACAACGAAGAATGACGTTTTGCTTGAGGAGCTTGAAAACAAGCTGCACTGGAAGGCTGACAGCAGAATAAAATTTGTTGGCACTGTGTATGATAGCCAGCTCTTAAAGAAAATACGCGAGAACGCTTATGGGAACTTCCATGGCCACACGGTTGGTGGAACCAATCCGAGCCTTCTTGAGGCTCTTGGGAGTACAGAGCTTAATCTTTTGATTGATGTTGGCTTTAACCGTGAGGTTGCTCAGGATGCTGCTTTGTATTGGGGATGCTCGGATGGAGAGCTGGCGAAGTTGATTGATAAGGCCGATGGGATGAGTAGTGAGCAGCGTACCGAATTCGGGCTTAAAGCCAAAGAACGAATTAAGAACGCTTATAGCTGGGCTTTTATTGGTGAGGAGTATAAAAGGGTATGGACAAGGTAGTTCCAGATAAGAAGAATTGACAAATCAAGTTACCGATGGATTTCATTAAAAACGAATGATGTTTTATTAATATGTATTGCAATAGTTATCCTAATAATTGGGTGAGACTTCAAGATTTTTCAAACGGGTATGATGATGTGAATGTGAGGGTACAGAATGCCGATTATACAAGAAGTACAGAATGAGGAATATCATGCTTTGTGTATTATAGCTGATATATGCAAAAAAAACGAACTACAGTTTTTCCTTCGAGGTGGAAGTGCGTTAGGCGCAATAAAATACCATGATTTTGTTCCATGGGATGACGATATCGACATTGCTTTGCCCAGGAAGGACTATAATAAATTAATTGAAGTAATGCCCTTTGAATTCGCTGATAATTTATTGTTTGTATCATATCAGAATGTTAAAAACGCTCATTGTTATTTTCCGAGAATTGTATTGAAAGACTCTGAAAGAGAAAAAAAAGGACTGCCGAAGAATAACGAAAGAGGGCTAGTCCTTATTGATGTTTTGCCAATTGATGGTATGCCAGACAATAGGATATCATTAACAATTCATATCATTAAGGCGTATATACTTAGAATTCTTGCAAGTCTTTGGACAATAGATGCACATGATACAGTGAGTATGCACGGAGAAAAAAAAGATAAATTATTGAAGCTGCTATATTCGACTAAAATACACCACCTATATAAACAAGATGATATCTATAGAAAGTTAGACAAGTTATATTCAAGATATCCATATTTAAAAACTGCATATAGCGGAATGCTTTCAAGTGACAAGTTGAAAAAGGAAATAATGCCTTCTACATGGTGGGGAACTGGAACAAAGGCTAAATTCCGAGATTTAGAAGCGGATGTTCCTGAAAGGTATGATTTATATTTAAAACGTTTGTTTGGAGATAACTATGCTGACTATGAACCCGAAGAAAACAAACGAACAAAATCACATTTGAGTGGGAGAGTATAGTTAAGTATGTTTTGCTATATCATTTTACATTATCAAGTAGAAGAAGAAACTATAAACTGTGTTAATAAGTTAAAGAGAATAGATGGAAATCACAAAATAGTTATAGTAGACAATAACTCACCTAATGGATCTGGTAGAAGATTGCAGGAGAAATATAAAGGTTGCGAAGATATAGATATAATACTATATGATAAGAATAATGGTTTCGCTAGAGGAAATAATGTTGGGTGTAAGTTTGCAAAAGAGAAATATAATCCTGATTTTTATGTGGTCATGAATAATGATATCGAGATTACACAGCCAGATTTTGAAACAAAGGTAGAGGAGATATATCACCAGGATTGTTTTGACATTTTAGGCCCTGATATATACTCAACAACTTACAAAGTGCATCAGAGTCCAAAAACTATTAAGAGAACAACCATTGAAGATGCAACGAAGCTAAAGGCTACTTACCAAAAAAGGGTGAGAAGTAAATTTATCGTACCCATCCGTTGCTATTTAAAGAAAATACCATTTCTCAAAAAAGTGAAGGACGAAGCAAGACGTAATGCATCGGGTGTGGATTATAAGAAAAAGTATTACGATGTACCACTTCATGGATCATGCGTGATATTCTCAAAATCATATATGGATAAGAGAGTTGAAGCGTTCTTTCCCAAAACTTTTTTTTATTATGAGATGGAAATATTGGACTATGAAGCCCAAAAATATGGGTTCAAGGAAGTATATAATCCATCTATAAATGTATTGCATCATCAAAATGTGTCAACAAATGCAACATATAAAAATGAGATAAAAAAAGTGCAATTTATGAATGAACAAAACTATAGATCGATTGAATCGTTTTTAGAGGAATATAATAACAAATGAACACACTAACTTATAATGAAAGAATCGCAATTATTATTCCGGTATATAAGGTTGCAAAGTATCTTCAAAGATGTATAGATAGCGTAGTTTCTCAGGATTATTCAAATCTAGAGATCGTTTTAGTCAATGATGGATCTCCGGATGAATGCCCAGAAATATGTGAGAGGAATGCAAACAAAGATAAGAGAATAAAGGTGCTTCATAGAGAGAACGGTGGACTATCAGATGCAAGAAATGCGGGAGTTGATTATTGTGAATCAGCATTAGTTATTTTTATAGATGCAGATGATTGTGTAGATCATAACCATGTAAGTTCATTATATGAAAACATGATTAAATATGATAGTGATATTTCATGTAGCCCGTTAATATTTGAATATGAGAATGGATATCGAAAGAAGAGTGCCGTATTTGAAGAAACTTGTATAACCAATATTGAGGCAATGCAAATGGTTATGCGTGTTCAATATGGTATTGGAGTGAGTGCGTGTTCAAAACTATTTAGAAAAGAATTCCTGATAAGACACCCATTTCCAAAAGGAAAACTACACGAGGATATAGTGATTGCACTTAAGCTATATGCAGATGCAAATCATATTGGAATCACACCAGTCAAGACGTACCATTACATACAAAGAAGTGAAAGTATAACACATAAAGCAATCAATTTTAATAATCTGTATTGGATATTAGAGTGGATTATTGATGAGATGAGTAAAAATAGTTGGAAGAATCTGGGTGGCATTAGGAATGCATGTATTTACCGATTGTTTGAGCTTGTTAATGAGATATGCAGAATCGACAATGTTTCAAAAAATGCTGAAGAGATTATAAAGACACAAAATATAATTAGGCCATATCTGCGCGACTTAATAAAAGATCCTTTGAATGACAAAAAAACTGTAGTTAGAGGAATATTGCTTTCGCATTCTTTATGTTCTTTCAGGTTATACTTCTTGTTAAAAAAAATAGGAAATAGCTTGACAAGGAAGATGGTGAAGTAGATGACAAAAAAAATGCACATAAAAATACGAAAATCCCCACAAACAGTAATAGAGTTTATGATCTTGTATTTCTGTATTATGGGGACCTTGTTATTATTGGGAGCTCCTCACGCCATTGGATATGTGTTGGATCTCTGTTGTGTAGTGCTTTTATTATGTTTAATGACTGGGAACAAATTGAAAAAAATAATTCAAAACAAACTTGTTTTGTTACAACTACTGATGATACTTGCAGGCATTATCATAGCAATAGTTAATGGTGTTTGTCCACTACTGGTTGCCTGGTCTCTACGTAATTTTCTGCGGTTTTTGATTTTTTTTGGTTGCTGCATACATTACTTGACAAGTCATGATTATGAACGAATAATTAATAAATTAAACATACTATTTTATATTAATGTGGCAATGGTAGCATTTGAATTTTCAGTGTTACATCTAACTGCTGATGAAATAGGAGGAATATTCGGAGCAACTCAAACAACAAATGGAGATTTAAATGTTTTTCTTATAATAATGACAACTTATTATGTCATTAAATGGGAAAAAAAGGAGAAAACATTTGCAGGACTTGTAATTATCCTGGCTATCAATATGTTCATTAGCATATTAGCAGAACTCAAAATTTTTTTCTTCGAGGTAGTAGTTATATTTGCATTGGTTTTCATAATCAGCAGAATAATATCTCCAGGAAAGAAAATCTCTTTTAAATGGATTGCTTTAATTATTGCAGGAATTGTAATACTACGAATTGCTATTGATTATTTGGGAAGAGTATACACGAATTGGGCAGGATTCTTCACATATGAAAAGATAATTAGAGAGTTAACTAGAACAGGGGGCTATTCAAATAGAGGTGATATAAATAGGTTCACTTTTATGAAGATTATTGATAAGCAGATATTTCAAGGCGATGCTTTTTCAAAAATATTTGGTATCGGATTAGGAGGCGCGGAGTTTTCAGGAGCCAGCGATTTACTTACAAGCTCTATTTATAATAGATTTGAGTCTCTTCATTATCATTATTTTTCCACGTCATGGATGTATGTTGAATGTGGAATTGTTGGATTGGTATTATATATTATGTCTTTGCTATCACCAGCCTTTAAAGGAATTCATTATATTTGTAAGAAAAAAGAAAAAGATAATAGATGGCTGATATTTGGTATAACCATTTCGTTTATTTCGATCATTCTAATTATATATAATCAGAGTATGAGGCTGCCAAGTGCATATTTGATTTATTGGATAATGGCTGCTGTTTTCATTAATAGGAAGGAACCAAAGTGTTCATCTGTGTACGAAGACATTCCAATTCATAGATAATTGGTTATTTACTTAACACATGCAAAAGTAGGGGATGGATTAATGAGTGGGAATAATTTAAAAGTAGGCCTTTTACTTTACATAAATGGTTCCTTGGGTGGAGCAGAAAGAAGGCTGGTACGAGTATATGACGAAATGTGCAAAAAAGATAATAGCATAATTTGCGATGTGTTGGTTAGATGTTGTGACTATAATCGAACACTTGAAATATTCGATGAGTCTAATTGTTTGCCCTTTTACTTGAATATTAAATGCTTCCGTTCAGCTAAAGAATGCTTAAAATATCAGTTTGTAAATAAATATGATGTCATTCATTTTTTTGATCCAAATAGATTTAATCTCTTTAGCCAAATTGTGTGCAAGATAAAACGCAGAGCAAATTTATATTCAGTGTGCGCTGTTAGAGACGCTTATGGGCAATCGGACTTGAAGAGAACTTTTACGATACGTTTACAAGCGAGATTAGCAGATGCCATAGATTTACTTTATCCTTCTGGTATTCAATACATATCCTCGCTTACTAATAAAGATAAAATCACTATTACACCTAATACATTTACTGATTTGAATCTTTTTTATCCATCTGAGAAACAAAAGATAATGCTATTTGCGGCTGCAAGGCTTGAAAAATTTAAAAACCCAATTTTATTAGTCGATGCTGTTAACATTGCCCAAACAGCGATGAGGGATAGTGGTTACCGTGTGATTATCCTGGGAAAAGGCGATTTACAGGCAGATTTGGAAAAGAAGATTTCAGATTATGGCATAGGAGATATCATTCATCTTTTGGGATATAAAAAAAGTAGTGAATATATTCCGGAGGCCGAGGTGTTCTTTTCTCTACAGATAAGTGAAAATTATCCATCACAAAGTTTGGCTGAGGCAACTGCGTGTGGATGTTATTTAATAATTACGGACGTTGGTGATAGCCGTAGGTGCGGAGATGAAAGTTTTTGTTCTTTTATTGATAGTAGCCCGGAAACTTTAGCTATGGCGATAAAAAACTACATTGAATCGAGAGATTGTAATGAAAAGAATCCTTACATAGATGCCGCAAGAACCTTTGCGATAAAGAATTATGATATTAATGTGAGTAGAAAATATTTTTCCAATATACTGGAGGGTCTGAAATGAAATATGCATTAATTGGATGTGGACGTATCAGTCCTAATCACATTGAGGCGGCGAAGAATAACAACTTGGATTTCGTTTCGATGTGCGACATTCTGCCGGAAACTATGCAGGAGAAGTCAGACAAGTTTGGACTTGAGATGGTTCACAGATACACTGATTACAAGGAGATGCTGGAAAAAGAGAAACCAGAACTGGTTGCAATTGCGACAGAGTCGGGAAAGCATGCGACGATTGCTTTGGACTGCATCACAAACGGATGTAATCTGATAATAGAAAAGCCGATTGCTCTTTCTATTGCTGATGCTGATGCGATTATAAAAGCTGGAAAAAGAAAGGGCGTGGTAGTTTGCGCCAATCATCAAAATCGTTTCAACAAATCAGTACAGAAGATTCGGGAAGCACTTGAGAAAGGAAGATTCGGAAAGCTTTTCTATGGAACTGCCCATATCCGCTGGTGCAGAGACTGGGAATATTACTCGAAAGCGGATTGGCGTGGTACATGGGAGCAGGATGGCGGTGCTCTTATGAATCAGTGCATTCATAATATTGATCTTCTTCGCTGGATGATGGGTAACGAGATTGATACAGTCATGGGTATGACAGACAAGCTTAACCATGAGTATATCGAAGTTGAAGATCTTGGTATTGCTTTGATAAAGTTCAAAAATGGTTCTTATGGAATTGTCGAAGGTACCACAGATATCTACCCGAAGAACTTGGAAGAAACTCTGTACCTATTCGGACAGAAGGGAACAATAAAGGCTGGCGGAACCTCAGTAAATAGGATTGAAGAGTGGCGTTTTGCGGATTGTCTGGATGATCCGGAAGAAGTGAAAGCCCAGTTCCATGAGAATCCTCCGAATGTTTATGGATTTGGACACACTCCTCTTTATGCGGATGTGATTGATGCCATTAATAATCATCGTGATCCATATGTGACAGCAGAAGATGGAAAACGATCGTTAGAACTGGTTCTTGCCATCTACAAGTCAGCAGCAGAAGGACAGCCTGTGCAACTGCCACTGAAGGAATGCGGCACAATGGATTTCAAGGGACGCTTCGGAGAAAGAGGATGAGATAATGGATTATTTTATACACCCAACGAGTATCGTTGATGATGATGTTGAGATAGGCAAGGGAACAAAGATATGGCATTTCAGTCATATTCAGTCAGGTGCTAGAATTGGGAAGAATTGTTCCTTCGGTCAGAATGTGAATGTTTCGAATAATGTGAAGGTAGGAAATGACTGTAAAGTGCAAAACAATGTGTCTCTTTATGAAGGCGTTGAATTGGAAGATTACGTCTTTTGCGGACCTTCATGTGTTTTCACAAATGATTTGACTCCTAGAGCAAAATATCCGAAAGGGCCTATAGGTTATAGGAAAACGGTGGTAGAAGAAGGTGCATCAATTGGCGCGAATGCAACTGTCGTGTGTGGTCACCGCGTTGGACGGTGGGCCCTTATAGGTGCTGGAGCAGTAATTGTGTCAGATGTTCCTGCGTATGCGCTAATGCTTGGAGTTCCTGCCAGACAGCAAGGATGGGTATGCGAGTGTGGGGAGATCTTACCTGATAGTCTAATCTGCAATAAGTGTAGGCGAAAGTATATTGAAGACGATCAAGGTCTTTGGGAGGATGTGTAATGCAATTCAGAGATTTATCAAAACAGTATGAGGTTCTGAAACCACAGATTGATGAAGCGATGATTAAAGTGGCAGCTTCAGCCCACTTCATCTCAGGATCGGAGGTGAAAGAACTGGAGAAAACATTGGCAAAGTACGTTGGAGTGAAGCATTGTATTACATGTGCCAATGGCACAGATGCCATCACAATTGCTATGAGAGCCTGGGGAATAGGGAAAGGTGACGCTGTATTTGTGCCTGATTTCACTTTCTTTTCTTCAGGGGAGTGTCCGGCAGATGAGGGAGCGACTCCTGTATTTGTGGATGTCGATCAAAGAACATACAACCTTGATCCAAAAAAACTGGAAGAAGCAGTTAAAAAGGTTGTAGCTGAGGGAAGGTATAAAGCGAAAGCTGTTGTAGCTGTTGACTTGTTTGGACTTCCAGCAGATTATCCTGCAATCAAAGAGATTTGTAAGAAATATGGTTTGCTTATCTTAGAAGACGGCGCACAGGGATTTGGTGGTAGCATCAATGATAAGAGAGCGTGTTCCTATGGTGACATATCAACCACATCTTTTTTCCCTGCAAAGCCACTTGGCTGTTACGGAGATGGCGGAGCGATTTTTACTGACAATGACGAATGGGCAGATTTGATTCGATCGATCTGCGTCCACGGAAAAGATACCAGCAATCCAAATGACCCGAACGCCAAGTATGACAATATTCGAATTGGCAAGAACAGTAGGTTGGACACAATACAGGCAGCTATTCTTCTGCAGAAGTTCAAGGCATTTGTGGGTTATGAGCTGAAAGACATCAATAAGGTTGCTGGTTGGTATACTGAAGGGTTCAAGGATATAGGCCTTATTGTTCCGGAGATAAAGGAAGGGTTCTATAGCTCATGGGCACAGTATACAGTTCAATTGCCTATTGGTGTGGATCGTAAGGCACTGCAGGCGAAATTGAAATCAGCGGATATTCCTTCTATGATTTATTATGCAAAACCAATGCATCATCAGGGCGCTTTTGTAGGTACAGACAGTGCAAGTGCAGATTGTCCTGTAACAGAACAACTATGTGCAACAGTTCTCAGCCTTCCACTTGATCCATATAAAACCAAAGACGATGTGGATTTTGTGATTGCGGAACTGAAGAAATTAATATGCTAAGGATTTATACATTATGAAATTTCTGATGCGCATAGACCTATAACATAAAAAACAAAGGAGTAGGAAAAGAATGGAGTTTAATAGCATTTACCAAGGACTAATATCTGGAACAGAAAAACTTGCCATTGTGGGACTTGGATATGTTGGTATGCCCATAGCAGTTGAATTTGCAAAGCACATAAAAGTAATAGGTTTCGATATAAATGAAAAACGTGTCAATGAATACACAAACGGAATTGATGCCACTAATGAGGTGGGGGAGGCCATCAAGGACACAACGGTGGAGTTCACTTCTGATCCAACCAGACTGAAGGAGGCAAAGTTTATTGTTGTGGCGGTACCTACACCGGTAAATGAGGATAACACTCCAGATCTTTGCCCTATCAAAGGCGCAGCGTGTACTGTTGGACAGAATATTGCGGCTGGTTCCATCGTTGTTTTTGAATCTACGGTTTATCCTGGAGTAACTGAGGATATCTGTGTACCGATTATTGAAAAAGAATCTGGTTTAAGGTGTGGTGTGGAGTGGAAAATTGGATACAGTCCGGAACGCATAAATCCTGGTGATCGGATCCATACCTTGACCACAATTCGTAAAGTTGTTTCTGGTATGGATGAAGAATCTGCTCGAGAGATTAAGAAAGTATATGATATCGTTATTAAGGCAGGAACCTTCCCGGTAAGTAATATCAAGACTGCCGAAGCAGTTAAAGTCGTTGAGAACAGTCAGCGTGATATCAATATTGCCTTTATGAATGAAATCGCAATTATCTGTGATAAGTTAAAGATTGATACGGATGAAGTTCTTGCCGGTATGAATACTAAATGGAATGCGCTTGGGTTTAAACCAGGTCTGGTAGGCGGTCATTGCATTGGTGTTGATCCCTATTATCTGACAAATATTTCGGAAAAACTTGGCTACCACAGCAAGATTATCCTGAATGGTCGTCAGATTAATGATTCCATCGGTGCTTTCGTTGCTGATGCTGCGATAAAAGAGATGATCGAAGCAGGCATGGCTCCGAAGAAAGCTACAGTAGTTATTTTTGGTCTGACATTTAAGGAAAACTGTCCAGATACTCGGAATAGCAAAGTTGTGGATATCATCGACAGACTTAAAGAGTATGAGATTAATCCTATAGTTACAGATTCCTGGGCTGATGCTGAAGTGGCTAAATATGAGTATGGCATTGAATTGATCACATGGGGAAATGTTCCAAAAGCAGATTGTGTTATTATTGCGGTCGGGCACAATGAATATCGCTCAATGTCTATGATGCAGATCAAGGAGCTTTTTAAGGAAGAACTAAAGGATGAAGAAAAGGTTCTGATAGATGTGAAGAGTCTTTATCGTATGGATGAGTTGAAGGCTTCAGCTATGAGGTTTTGGAGATTATAAGAAAGAGGTGGCATTATGCAATATAAGAGATGTTCGCGTTGTTTGATGAGTAATTCATCGGATTCAACAATGACCTTTGATAGCGAAGGGCATTGCAATTATTGTAATGGGGCTATTAAGTGGCTTCGTTCAAGTTATTTTCCTAATGAACACGGTGAAAAAAAATTCAAGAAAGCAATAGCAGAGGCTAAGAAGGCCGGTAAAGGTAATAAGTATGATTGTATAATTGGTATATCAGGAGGGTTGGATTCTTCATATTTGGCATATAAGCTCAGCAATACTGGTTTGCGGGTTCTGGCAGTACATATTGATGATGGGTATGATACAGAGATATCTAAACAAAACATAGCCAGGTTAATAAATAAAACTGGTTATGATTATAAAGTAATTACCCCTGATGCATCACAGTTCAATGCATTAACTCTAGCATATATGAAAGCTGGAGTTCCGAACATTGCTGTCCCGCAGGATAATGTTCTTTTTGCTTTCTTGTATGATTGTATTAGAAAATATCATATAAAGTATTTCTTTTCGGGTAGTAATCTAGCACTTGAGAGTATTTATCAGAAGGGCAATACATGGAAGAATACAGATGTAGTAAACATAAAGGCCATACACAAAAAATATGGAACAAAACCTATTGACAATCTAAAGTTTCTTTCTACAATGCGGCGTACTATAGATAAACGTATCTATGGTATTAAAACTGTAACTCCATTAGACTTCATGGATTATAATAGGGATAGAGCATTTGCAGAACTTAAGGAGTATTGCGGGTTTGAATATTATGGACGTAAGCATTTAGAAAATTCTTTAACGGCATTTGTTCAGTTAAGGTGGTTTCCAGAAAAATTCAATGTAGATAAGCGGACATGGCATTTATCAAGCATGATAATCTCGGGACAGATGACTAGAGAGCAGGCAATGAAAGAGTTGGAAGAACCAATGTTTGATAAAACCATTATGAGAGATTATCAGAATCAGATAATCAGAAATCTTGGGATAACTAATGATGAGTTAGAAAAAATGATTAATTCGCCGGGACATCAACATTTCGAGTATAAAACAGAAGACGACACACTGATATTTAAGATTTTTAAGACTATGCAGAGCATTAAGAAAAAACAAAAGATAAAACGATTTGGTAATTGTCTGGGATAAATAATGTCAATTTTTACAATAGTATATTTGATTTGGGAAGGGTAGCCAGTGATAAGATTTAGCGTAAAAGGGGAAATTAAAGAAGTATGGAAAAAGGTTAAAAATAACTTCATACAGATATTTAGTGCTAATGTTTTAAATAAGATTGTTAGTATGGTTGTTAATATGGTAATAACAAGAGTATTAACAACCGCTCAGTATGGGTCTTGGAGCTACATTTTTAATCTGTATTCTTACCTTACATTAATTAGTGCATTTGGTCTTCTTAATGGTGCTTTTCAGTTTGGGGCAGAAAATCGAGACAATAAAGATAAGGAATTTTCTTTTTATAAGTACTGCCTAAAAAAGGGATTGGAAATTGATTTCCTAATCATAATTGCTGGAACCGTATTTATTGAAGTATCAGGTCTTGCTTTGCCAGATGTAAAATACTATCTTGTTGCATATATTCCAATGTTGCTTTTGGAATATGTTATGCAAATGCTATTAACAATTTTGAGATGCGAAAACAGAATAAAAGAATATGCCAGAGTGTTAAATATTAACACAACTTTTAATGCACTTGGAACTTGTATAGGTGCATTTGGTGGAATAATCGGAATAGTTATTGGAAAATATTTAGCGATTTTTGTGTCACTTATAGTTCTAATGTTATATATGTTCCAGGAGACTAAAAGCATTCGAGATAGCACTGATGTCTTATTATTAAGTGAAATTAAGGAATTGTGGCACTTTTCTGCAATGGCATGCATTAGTTCTGCGATGAATAGTTTGCTATATCTTTTAGATGTTTCTATGGTAACTTCCTTACTGGCAAATCCTAATTTGACTGGTATTTATAAAGTCGCAACTCTGATTCCGAATGCTGTTAGCTTTATTCCTTCAAGTGTGATAGTTGTTATTTTGCCAAACATCATTGCAAACAACAAAAACCGCAATTGGTTAAGGAAACATGTTAAGAAGTATTACATTTATATGGGCTTATTAAATATGACAGTTGCAATGGTAATCATACTATTTGCACCATTAATTATCTTTATCCTTTCGGGAGATAAATATGCTGACGCGGTGACTCCGTTTAGGATTTTAATGATTGGATTCGCTATTTCATCTACTTTTAGATCATTAAGTTCAAATGTTCTTTTTGGCCTAAAAAAAGTGAATATCAATATGATTACTAGTATAGTGTCAGGAGGAGCAGATATATTTTTGAATTATTTCTTTATAAAAAGATACGGAATTATTGGGGCTGCATTTGCAACTGTCATTTCTGAAACCATTGCTTCTATCATAGCATTCACATACACTTATTTATTAATATTTAAGGGACAAGTACAAAATGTTAGAAAAAATAATTAATGGAACACGACAAATTACATATTATATTTTGGGGAATATCTTAGGACGAATAATGTATAATTCTGAATTTTTTCCCAAGGGGCGGTGGTTTTCAAATTGGAGATCGCAAGGATGGAAATGGGTTATTGCCGATTTCTGGGGAAGGATCTTTCTGAAACAGAATAAAGGTGTAAAGTTTCCTTGCTCCCCTTTTTCCGTCATTGGGGGGAATGGAAATGCTATCAAATTTGATGTCAATGATTTAGATAATTTCCATTCACCTAATTGCTATTTCCAAGTATGGGATGCGCAAATACATATTGGACAAGGAACTTATATTGCTCCAGGCGTTGGAATTATAACCAGCAATCACGATGTGTATGATTTGGATAAACGAAGGGATGTATCTGATGTTCATATCGGAAAGTGTTGTTGGATAGGAATGAATGCGATAATTCTTCCAGGTGTTACATTAGGCGATCATACAATAGTTGGAGCAGGAAGCGTGGTAACGAAATCTTTTTCAGAAGGATATCGTGTTGTTGGTGGAAATCCGGCAAAAACTGTCAAATTATTAGATAAGGAGGAGTGCCGGGATAACAATAAAAAATGATAAATAAATGTACAAATATCACATTGTCTGTAAACACTGTTAATTATTCGTGCAAAAGTTGAATATTGAAGAGTAAAAAATATGTTTTTGCCTGGTGTATTATGTTCGTTTTGAAAGAAAAGTAAGAAATAGGACTGGAGGATGGAGAATCGGGAATATGGATTTAAAAGTCTGGTTTGTTCGTAAAAGGGAATTCATTATTTTTATTTTGATTTCAGTCATTATAGGTCTGGCTACTTACAAATACGTTGCTCATGGGGAAAGCTACCGTTTTGAGACACATATTAGTGATGAAAAAATCCAGGTCAATTCCAATACCATAAGGCAGGACATTATAATTGATGAAAAGTCTGTATGGGACAAATATTCCTATGCGGTTTATCTGTATACAGAGCATAAGGTGAAAGAAGGAACAATAAATGTCCATTTACGCCAGAATGATAGACTCTTGGAATCCATCGAGATCATACCACACAATATTGTAGCAGGATGGTGTGTGCTTGATGGTTTTCGATATACAGACCTGAAACCGGGAACCGCCACCCTGGAGATTTCCAGCACGGAACTGGATCAAGTGGTTGCTCTCGGGTTATGCAGAAATACCTACAATCTTCCAAACTGTTTTTTGGACGGAATAGATACAGGGTATACTCTTACACAACGGTACCACTACAATTTTAACAATTATGAAGTGGAATGAGTCTGTTTGAAACAGTATATATGGGGGTCCGGCTTCATGATATAAATGCGCAGCCAAATGTATTCAGCAGAGATTTCTTTGCAACCTGGAAAAAACCGCCGGGTGATTTTGCACTGGATCTTTATGTACTATATTTGGCTGTCAAATCCGGTCTAAAAATAAAGCGGTTTGATGTTTTGTTTTCAGAAAGAGTACATGGGGAGTCCCACTGGAATAACGGAAGTCTGGCTGCAAAATGGAAATTTATTAAAAGAACATTGGATTTTAGTATAAAGCTAAAACGAGAGGGAGTCAGATAATGGAATATATTGCACACAGAATCAATACGGTCGCAGAATTAAAGGAGCTGCCAGGGGAGTATGGGATTGAACTGGATCTCAGAGATGGTCTGGATGGGAGAATTTACATACAGCATAATCCATTTGAACCTGGAGAAGATTTCGAAGAGTATTTAAAAAATTATGGTCATGGGACCATGATTCTGAATATAAAAAGTGAGCGCATAGAGTTTAAGGCTTTAGAAATGCTCAGAAAATATAATGTAAGACAATACTTTTTTTTGGATTCATCATTCCCTATGATCTATCTTCTGAGTGGAATGGGAGAGAAACATGTAGCAATTCGGATTTCAGAACTGGAAGGACTGGATACAGCCAGGAAGATGGCTGGAAGGGCCAACTGGATATGGGTTGATTGTTTTACCAGAATACCGATTGGCAAGCCGGAATATGCAGAGCTGAGGTCATTAGGTTATAGATTATGTTTTGTTTCTCCAGAGTTGGAGGGAAGGGATGAAGATATTGAGCACTATGCCAGGAAAATTGTGGATATGGACATGAGAATGGATGCAGTATGTACAAAAACGTATAACATAGAAAGATGGAAACATTTATTGCTGTGAAAATCATGAGGGTGTAGGGAAATCTATGGAAGAACTATTAACCTGAATCAGTTTTTATGACCTATTTGGAGGACGGCAGATGCAGCATTGGTCAGGCTGGCGCTCTGGGACAAAGAGGTGACCACAGAGTGCGCTAACATGAAAGAAGGCGGGAATGAATTTTAAACACGCTTCAGATCAATATATAGCTTCAGGGATTTATAGGTTTTCGTTTCCGTCCAGTAGTTTCCAAATTCTTCGTTTCTCATGGCCCTGCTTACCAAATTCGGCCCATATACGGATTCTTCCCCGGGATTCTCTATCTTTTTCTTGCCTCAAGTCTGTTTTTTTCTTATAATAGAACTATAGACGAAATGTGTGCTTATGCAGGGGGTGAAGTGTCATGGACGAGAGCGGTAAAGTTCCGGTTACAAATGTGCCGGAGGCTGGTGAGTATGCGAAAAGTTCTGTTTCGGAAGTTCAAAAGCCAGATGTAAAAGGAACGGTCAAGGATTCCGTATTCCGGGATTTGTTTGGCGATCGAAGGTATGCTTTGCAGCTGTATCAGGCGCTCCATCCGGAAGATACGGATGTGACGGAGGCAGATATTGGAGATGTTACAATCCACAATATATTTACGGACCAGGAATACAATGACCTGGGGATGACTGTCCGGGGAAAACTTCTTGTTATGCTGGAAGCCCAGGCCAGTTGGACAATGAATATCATAATAAGGATTCTGCTCTATCTGGCCCATATATGGAATGAACATATTGAAACGACAAATC
>CAJTOW010000010.1 GCA_910577655.1 uncultured Lachnospiraceae bacterium
CAAGCGAGCTTGACGTCTGTTTTTGTCCAGTTTTCCCCGCCCCGTGAACTGTAACATAAGTTAAGAATCTATGGAAAATTGACCGACAGAGTAGTGGACAAAAAATGAAAATCTGGTTATAATAGTAAAGGCATGGGCGTTTATGTTTAAAATTATCCCGATAATGCCGGAAGGGGGCAGAGGCCTATGCACTTTAACAAAGCAGTATTCCGAAGTCTGGCCATGATATCCCAGGTGGGGTTCTGTGTCCTGGCGCCGGTTCTGTTCTGTGTATATGTGGGGTATCAGATTGATTCCCGGTACAGTACTATGTGGACGATCCCGCTGCTTCTGCTGGGGGTGGCAGGAGGGGGCCGCTGTGCCTGGAGGATGATCCAGAGCGTTATGGCACGGGAGCGCCGGGACCTGGAGGAAGAGCGGCGGGAGCGGGAGAAGCTGGTTACGAGAACGGGAACCAGCAAACCAAAGCAGCCCAGCCGGATTTTTACAGGAGACGGGAACCAGTAAACCGAAGCAGTCTGGCCGGGTTTTCACCAGAGACGGGAACCAGCAAACCAAAGCAGCCCAGCTGGATTTTTACTAGAGACCAGAAGCAGTAGCATAAGCAGACTGTATCCCTGGGGGAGAGACAGCCGCGCATCCGGGCCGCATTTTTGTCAGGCAGTGGCAGTCTGGCCAGAGATATAGTCCAGCTGCAAAAGAAAAGGAGGCGTTTAACACATGGAATGGCTCAGCAGACCGACGAAACGGCTGATCCTCGAGATGTCCGTGGGGGTCGTCCTTTATAATACAGTACTTAGTGTGCTGGCATGGCTGTTCCTTCCACGCTATTCGGCAGAAGTAGTGCCGGTGGTGCTGGGGCTCTGTCTGGGAGCGGTGGGAGCGATACTGATGCTGGTTCATATGGCAGTTATGACGGAGCGGGTTCTGGAAAGCAGGAATGAGGTCTATGCAAACAAGACCACGGTCATGCACAGCATGATCCGGAAGCTGGTGTTTGTTGCCGCCCTGTTCTTCTTCTGGAACTGGTTCCGGATTAATCTTCTGGCCATGGTCATTGGTGCCATGGGCATGAAGGCGGGTGCATATATGCAGCCGTTGATACACAAGGTTTTTGGCCAGGAGGACAGGTCTGGGCAGAATTTCGGTTCTGCGCCAGAACAGGAGCAGGAAGGAACCACTTCTGTTCCGTCCGGACCGGAAACATTTTAAAGCTTTGCCTGAGCCAGCGGGAACCTGGCCGCTGCCGGTGTATGCCGGCAGAATCAGCCGTGGATTCCGGGAACGGTGCATACCTCAGTGTATGAGGGGCGCGCCGGTAGCGGGTTTCTTGTATGCTTCTGGCAGGCACTATCTTTTAGAAGAAAGGAGGACCATGTATGGGAATGCTGATTTCCAATGAACCTGACTTTATGATACACGGTGTACTCAAGTATCAGATGTTTGGTCAGGATTTTTGGATTACAACGACTACCATAGGAATGTGGATTGTCACGGTTCTTATTCTGGTCATCGCAGTACTGGCCAACCGTACACTGAAAAATGCGACGGATGTGCCGGGAACATTCCAGAATGCTCTGGAATATGCTTACACGATGCTGGAGAAGATGGGAGAGACCATTCTGGGCGGGAACACAAGAAGGTTCATCAATTATATTGGAACCATTTTCCTGTTCATTCTGTTCTGTAATCTCAGTGGTCTGCTGGGCCTTCGGGCGCCTACGGCAGATTACGGTGTAACTTTCTTACTGGGAATGTTTACATTCTTCATTGTAAACTATCAGGGTATCAAGAACCATGGTGTGGGACATTTTACAAGTCTGTTCCAGCCGACACCGGTTTTGTTTCCGATCAACCTGATTGGAGAGCTTGCCAATCCGCTGTCCATTTCATTGCGTCTGTTTGCCAACCTGCTGTCAGGCGTGATTATCATGGGGCTGTGGTATGGAATGCTTCCAATTTTTGTTAATATTGGTATTCCGGCAGCGCTTCACGCGTACTGCGATCTGTTTTCAGGCTGTATCCAGACATACGTATTCTGTATGCTGACTATGGTATATGTTAACGACAAGCTTTAAAATTTACATTTTTAAAATTATTTTAGGAGGAATTAAACTATGAACGGTATTTCAGGACAGGATTTCATCTTTGGTTGTTCCGCAATTGGTGCAGGTCTGGCGATGATCGCCGGTATCGGACCTGGTGTAGGACAGGGTATTGCAGCCGGCCACGGCGCTTCCGCAGTAGGACGCAACCCGGGCGCACAGTCCCAGATCACTTCCACCATGCTGTTAGGTCAGGCAGTTGCAGAGACCACCGGTCTGTACGGTCTGGTAGTTGCTATTATCCTGATGTTCGTTAAGCCTTTCGGAGCTTAACTGGCGGTGCGCCGTATGTGCGCAGACTGCCAGCCGCATACCGGCGGCAGAACATATTCAGGAAAGAAATAGTGACGAAAGGAGGCATTAAACCTTGGACAGACTGATAGGATTTGATCCGCAGCTGCTGCATGACGCGGTGCTGACCGGAATCAACGTCTTTATATTGTTCTTTGCATTATCCTATCTGCTTTTCAATCCGGTCCGCGATGTGCTGGAGAAGCGTAGAAAGAAGATTGCCGACGAGCTGGAACAGGCCGCTACGGACCAGACGAAAGCTGCGTCCCTGAAAGAGGAATATGAAGCAAAGCTCAAGGATGTGAATAAAGAAGCGGAAAACATCCTGGAGGCTGCACGGAGAAAAGCAAAAACCCGTGAAGCGGAGATGTTGGAGGAAGCCAAGGAAGAAGCAGCCAGAATCATTGAGCGTGCCAACCGTGAGGTTGAGCTGGAGAAGAGAAAGGCAGTGGACGATATGAAACAGGAGATCGTCAGCATTGCCACGCTGATGGCCGGTAAGGTAGTCGGCGGCTCCATGAACGTGACGATTCAGGATGCTCTGGTTGACGAAACTTTAAAGGAAATGGGTGAGAGCACATGGCAAAGCTAGTTTCAAAAGTGTACGGCGATGCATTGTTTGAAGCGGCCATGGACAGAGACAAGGTGGACGCGCTTTATGAGGAAGTGTGTGCCCTGGTGCCCATTTTAAACGATAATCCGGATCTGCTGGCAATGCTTGGCAATCCGCAGATCGTCAAAGATGAGAAGGTTGCCATTATGAACCAGGTCTTCTCCGGGCGTGTCCAGGAGGAGCTGATGGGCTTCTTAAACATCATTGTCGGGAAAGACAGACAGAATGATCTGATTCCGGTCTTTGAATATTTTATTCAGAGAGTCAAGGAATACAAGAAAATAGGGACCGTTTTTGTCAGCAGCGCTATGGAGCTGAAGGCAGAGCAGCGGACCCGTCTGGAAGAAAAGCTGCTTGCAACCACCTCTTATGCTACGCTTGAGATGAACTACCAGACAGATCCTTCCCTGATCGGCGGTATGGTGATCAGGATCGGGGACCATGTGGTAGACGGCAGTATCCGGACCCGGCTGTATGGACTGAAGAAGGAGCTTTCCAGTCTTCAGATACAGAGTCAGGCCTAAGGCCGGTATGGCAGGCGACTGTATGCAGAATAGGCAGAGAGAAGTCTGTGCCGGATATTTTTGCATATGCAGTCAGATTGGCCCAGAGCTTAAGCCGCAGCTAAGATGCGAAGCGCCGGATTTCTGGCGTCAGCAGCTATCAAATATGTAGAAAGGGAAACAGCAAAATGAATTTGAGACCAGAAGAAATCAGTTCGGTAATCAAAGAACAGATAGAAAAATATTCTACCAAACTGGATGTCTCTGATGTCGGCACTGTCATCACAGTGGCAGACGGTATCGCTCGAATCCATGGGCTGGAGAAAGCCATGCAGGGTGAACTTCTGGAGTTCCCGGGAGAGATCTATGGCATGGTGCAGAACCTGGAGGAGGACAACGTAGGTGTCGTTCTCTTAGGTGATACCAGCAACATCAGCGAGGGTGATATTGTGAAGACCACCGGCCGCGTGGTAGAGGTTCCGGTTGGCGATGCCCTGACCGGGCGTGTAGTCAACGCCCTGGGACAGCCCATTGACGGCAAAGGCCCCATCGAGACTGACAAATTCCGTCGGATCGAGCGTGTGGCTCACGGCGTAATCGAGAGAAAATCCGTAGATACTCCCCTTCAGACCGGTATCAAGGCGATCGACGCCATGATCCCCATCGGAAGAGGCCAGCGTGAGCTGATCATCGGTGACCGTCAGACTGGTAAGACAGCCATCGCCATCGATACCATCATCAACCAGAAGGGCCAGGGCGTCCACTGTATCTATGTGGCCATCGGCCAGAAGGCATCTACGGTTGCCAATATTGTGAGAACCTTAGAGGAGTACGGCGCTATGGATTACACCACCATCGTGGTATCCACAGCATCAGACCTTGCTCCCTTACAGTTTATCGCTCCTTATTCCGGATGTGCCATCGGTGAGGAGTGGATGGAGAACGGTGAGGACGTGCTGGTGATCTATGATGACCTGACCAAGCACGCGGCAGCTTACCGTACACTGTCCCTGCTTCTTAAGAGACCGCCGGGACGTGAGGCATATCCGGGCGACGTATTCTACCTGCATTCCAGACTGCTGGAGCGTGCTTCCAGACTGTCGGATGATTTAGGCGGCGGTTCCCTGACCGCGCTGCCCATCATCGAGACCCAGGCAGGCGACGTGTCCGCTTACATTCCCACCAACGTGATTTCCATCACGGATGGTCAGATTTACCTGGAGACTGAGATGTTCAACTCCGGTTTCCGTCCGGCTATCAATGCTGGTCTGTCTGTATCCCGTGTAGGTGGCGCGGCCCAGATCAAGGCTATCAAGAAGATCGCGGCTCCCATCCGTGTGGAGCTGGCCCAGTATCGTGAGATGGCTTCCTTTGCCCAGTTTGGTTCTGATCTGGATGCGGCTACCAAGGAGCAGCTGGCACAGGGTGAGCGTATCAAGGAAGTATTGAAGCAGCCCCAGTACCAGCCCATGCCGGTAGAGTATCAGGTTATCATCATTTTCGCGGCTACCAGAAAGTATCTGCTGGATATAGCGGTATCTGATGTGCTGCAGTTTGAGAAGGACCTGTTCAAGTATGTTGATACGAAATATCCGGAGATTCCGGCTTCCATCCGTGTATCCAAGCAGCTGACTGCGGAGACGGAGGAGCTTCTGGTGAAGGCGATTACAGAGTGCAAGGCCCAGCGCTAATGATTGGAGGAATTGATCATGGCATCCATGAGAGATATTAAGCGTAGGAAAGCGAGTATCCAGAGCACCGGCCAGATCACCAAGGCAATGAAGCTGGTTTCCACCGTGAAACTGCAAAAGTCCAGGAACAAAGCTGAGAGTTCCAAGCCGTATTTCAACCTGATGTATGAAACCATTGCAGCCATGCTGAAAAGGTCCGGAAACATGGACCACAAGTATCTGCGTGCCGGCGATTCGAAGAAGAAGGCGGTCATTGCCATCACTTCCAACCGCGGTCTGGCAGGCGGCTACAACAACAATATTGTGAAGCTGATCTCCGGTGATCCGGCTCTGCCCAAAGAGGATGTGAAGCTGTATGTCATTGGAAGAAAAGGGCGCGACGGTCTGGCAAGAAAGGGTTATGAGGTCGTGAAGGATTATTCCGAAGTGATCAACGAGCCCCTTTACCAGGACGCTGCCGACCTGACAAAAGAGCTTCTGGAAGCATTTGGGCGCAATGAGATCGGGGAGATCTATCTGGCTTATACATCCTTTAAGAATACGGTGGTTCATATTCCGAAGCTGGTGAAGCTGCTTCCGTTTACCATGGAGGAGCAGGCCGGCGGGTCTGAGGAGAACAAGGCCCAGGCCCTGATGAACTATGAGCCGAATCCCGAGGAGGTTCTGGACAGGATCATTCCCAACTATATGAGCAGCCTGATCTACGGCGCATTGTTAGAAGCAGTCGCCAGTGAGAACGGCGCCCGTATGACCGCGATGGACTCTGCAACCAACAACGCAGAAGAGATGATCGGCAAGCTGGAACTGCAGTATAACCGTGCCCGCCAGGGATCCATTACCCAGGAGCTCACGGAGATCATTGCAGGAGCTAACGCGATCAGTTGATATAGCATTGAGCCGCGCAGAAATAGCTGGCACGGCCAGCCGCAGGGAGCTCGCTCCCGGAGAATGGACGGGACAGATATTTCTATGGGGCGAAAGCCCCACATGAGTAGCGCCAGAGGCGCTGCGAATGAAGCGCGGCGGAGCAGAAAATAGAATAAATTAAGGAGAAGCAAGATGGCAGAACAGAATACTGGTAAAATCACACAGATCATCGGTGCGGTTTTGGATATTAAGTTCTCCCAGGGCAAGATCCCGGAAATCAACGAGGCGATCAAGATTCCGCTGGAAGGCGGCAGTGAGCTGGTAGTTGAGGTTGCCCAGGATCTTGGTGACGATACGGTCAAATGTATCGCCATGGGAAGCACAGATGGTCTGAAGCGTGGTATGGACGCCATTGCAACCGGGGCCCCCATCACGGTTCCGGTCGGCGAGAATACCCTTGGCCGTATTTTCAACGTGCTGGGTGAGCCGATTGACAATAAAGAGAAGCCACAGGTGGATGAGTATCTTCCCATCCACAGAAAAGCTCCCACCTTTGAAGAGCAGTCCACAGAGACCGAGATCCTGGAGACAGGTATCAAAGTCGTAGACCTTCTCTGTCCCTATCAGAAGGGTGGTAAGATCGGTCTGTTCGGCGGTGCCGGTGTAGGTAAGACCGTACTGATTCAGGAGCTGATTCGTAACATCGCTACCGAACACGGCGGATATTCCGTATTCACCGGCGTAGGCGAGCGTACCCGTGAAGGAAATGACCTTTACTATGAGATGACCGAGTCTGGCGTTATCAACAAGACCACCATGGTATTCGGTCAGATGAACGAGCCGCCGGGAGCACGTATGCGTGTAGGTCTGACCGGACTTACCATGGCAGAGTATTTCCGTGATAAAGGCGGCAAGGACGTGCTGCTGTTCATCGACAACATCTTCCGTTTCACCCAGGCCGGTTCTGAGGTGTCCGCACTGCTGGGCCGTATGCCTTCCGCAGTAGGTTACCAGCCCACACTGCAGACGGAGATGGGTGCCCTGCAGGAGCGGATCACCTCCACCAAGAACGGTTCTATCACGTCCGTGCAGGCAGTTTATGTGCCTGCGGATGACCTGACTGACCCGGCTCCGGCCAATACCTTCGCTCACCTGGACGCCACCACCGTGCTGAGCCGTTCCATCGTGGAGCTGGGTATCTATCCGGCTGTTGATCCGCTGGAGTCTACCTCCCGTATTCTGGATCCCCGTGTGGTAGGTGAGGAGCATTACAAGGTAGCCCGTGGTGTGCAGGAGGTGCTGCAGAAGTACAAAGAACTGCAGGATATCATCGCCATGTTAGGTATGGATGAGCTTTCCGAGGAGGATAAGCTGACCGTATCCCGTGCAAGAAAGATCCAGAGATTCTTGTCCCAGCCCTTCTTCGTGGCAGAGCAGTTCACCGGAACCAGTGGACGTTATGTGCCTCTGAGCGAGACGATCCAGGGCTTTAAGGAGATTCTGGAAGGCAAGCATGATGACATTCCGGAGCAGATGTTCCTGAATGCAGGTAATATTGATGACGTTCTTGCCCGTGTGAAATAGGGGGTACGTCTATGGCTGATGGAATGAGAGTTAAGATTATCACTCCGGAGAAGCAGTTCTATGAGGGCGATGCCACCATGGTTGAACTGTCTACCACGGAGGGTGATATTGGCGTCTATCCGGAACACATTCCCCTGACCGCGGTGGTAGCGCCGGGCGTATTGAAGATCCACGAAGGTAAGGAAGTCAAGGAAGCTTCCCTGATTTCCGGATTCCTGACGATCATGCCGGACGCGGTGACCATTATGGCAGAGATTGCTGAATGGCCGGATGAGATTGACTTCGACCGTGCCGAGCAGGCCCGTGTCCGTGCCGAGCGGAGACTGTCCGAGCACAGCCCGGAGATGGATGTGGCCCGTGCTGAGATGGCGCTGAAGAGAGCGCTGGTGAGGCTGGGACTGAAGCATTAAAACAATAAAGACGGTACAGACCATGGCAACCATGGTTTGTACCGTCTTTTCAGATAGAGTGAATACTGTTTTGCGATAAAACATATCGTGAAGGAGGAAGGCAAAATGGACGCTTACTGCCAGCTCGAGTGCATATAATGTCTTCAAATTTTCAAAAGCATCTAAGCCGGAGAATGGGGGATCATGCAAAACATGAATACCACAACTCCCAGAGCCAAAAGGATAAGGATATAAAAAATGCTGAACCATTTCTTTCCCCATCCATTTACCAGAAACAGCACCATACCCAACATAACAGCAATGCAGAATGTCAGCGAAAGGTTCATGGCAATGATATAATTGGAACTGAGATTTGACTGTGTAAAAGCCTGGTAATTAATGGATAACAATGAAAAAATCGCCACAATAATGCCCATCAAAGTCAGGGTTCAATGTCATCTTTAATTTTTGTAAATGATTTCAGATTTTTCCTATATTCCGTATCATATTTCCCATATCCACGATACTCATCTTCCTGATGGAAGGACGCATTTCTCTGTTGATCATAGGTGGTATCAGGGATGCATTCTAACTGTTCAAAATAAATCTGGGCTATCTTCATGTTTTGGTGAAGTGTGATCACATCGCCAGAAAGATTTTGAACCCGCAGAAAGGCAAAAGTAACATGACCTGGCTGATATTGTGGTCCATCAACCTTTAACCCCAGACGCAGTAATGAGTTTTTCTCTCCAATCCGACCAGTAATATCCTTCGGGATATTGAGCTCTTCCGCTGTCTTGACTATCAAAAACTCACCAGGCATCACGTCTATGCTTTCTTTATCCGGCTCCAGAAATTCCCCTAAAGTCAGGTCATAGGAAATACTATTTACATTACTGGGAGCATATCCCTTTGAAATCAACAATCCTCTTGTGGCAAAATCTTTGATCGTTTTATCAACTAATATCATATACGCCACCCTCTTTTCATGTTAATTAAGTATTAATTATACCACATTTTGATAGTTTGGTAAAACTATTTTTGAAATGTGTTTGCATGTGTTTGCAATACACTTGTAACAGTTCAGACGCCCCTGAACTGTTACGGGGCTTTCGCGATAAAAACTGGATAAAAAAGGTAACAGTTGCCTCCCTTTCCACCATTTGTTATAATAAATCTATACATATCTGTGAAAAGGGAAAAACAATGAAAAACAAACGATATTTTCTGGCAGGAGCAGCGCTGCTGGCTGCTACGATGGTGCTGCAGCTTCTGGCACGGAATGTGGATGGATTTGCCACCTGGTACGCCCATGGGATCTATGCCGGGATTCAAAGGGTAGTTGGAGGTATATTTGGACTCTTTCCTTTTTCCGTGGTGGAGTTTGGTCTGTATGGGCTGCTGATTCTGGCAGCCGTCTATGGGATCCGGTTCTGGAGAGAGCCCCTGCGGGTGCTCTCCCGGACGATGTGTCTGGCTGGGGGGCTTCTGTTTCTGTACACCTGCAATTGCGGGATCAACTACTATGCCATGCCATTTTCACAATATGCAGGACTCCAGACGGGAGCTTACTCCAGGGAGGAACTGGAGGCTCTCTGCGAATATCTGGTGGAGCAGGTCAATAAGACAGCCACCGGTGAGTCCTGTCAGCCAGGTGTCTGGAGGCGGGAGGGGGTCTGGGCCATGCAGGCAGCGGGAGAGCAGTTCCCGTCCCTGGCAGGCTTTTACCCAAAGCCCAAAGAGGTGACTGTTTCCTGGATCTTATCGGTGCAGCAGCTGTGTGGAATTTATTCCCCCTTTACGGTAGAGGCGAATTATAACGGGGACATGCCAGACTACAATATTCCCCATACCATTTGCCATGAATTGTCCCATCTTAAAGGCTTTATGCGGGAAGATGAGGCCAATTTCATCGGATATCTGGGCTGTATCTTCTCGAAAGAGCAGGCCTTCCGCTATAGCGGTTATCTCACCGGCTGGGTCTATGCCGGCAACGCCCTCTACAAAACAGACCAGGAAGCATACATAGTCCTGGCGCAGCAGCTCTGCGACCAGGCACAGACAGATCTGGCGGAGAACAGTGCGTTCTGGGATAAGTATGAAGGGAAGGTGGCGGAAGTATCCAATCAGATGAATGATGTATATCTGAAAGTCAACAGTCAGGAGGATGGGGTGAAGAGCTACGGGCGGATGGTGGATCTGATGCTGGAGTATTATCAGGATGAGTCGCGGCTGTGGGGACATCAGCCGCAAAACACAGATTCCGGTGCCGGTCAATAACTGGCTTTATGGGGAGATCAGGGAACCGGAGAAAAAGCGTAACAGTTCAATGGGAATCTGAACTGTCACGACAAGGCAGCAGTTCAGGGGTATCTGAACTGTCACAACAAGGCAGCAGTTCAGAGATATCTGAACTGTCACAAAACAGGAGTGGAAAATGTTGAGACCAGATTAACCTGATTAGGGTTTATCTGGTCTCAATTTTAATGATTAAGTCCGGCGCTCTGTTCCCGGTCCTTATCCAGCTTCACATTGCGGAAATACAGAATCATATCAACAGAGATTTCAAGTATGTTCAGCACATAGAAAACCCAGGCCAGATAGAAGAGAAACCCCAGTGGTCCGGTGGCCTGCTGGTACAAAAGTACTTTCCTGGTAATTCCGAAAATGTAGCCCAGCCAGATGAAAAATTCAAAAAACAGGCTTTTTCCCTTGGCAGTGCGTGAAATCCATGACTTCCTGATGGAAATCGGCCAGGAAAGTCCGAAACAAAGAATCATGAGTGCTTCCAGTAAATCTGTCATACCTTTTCTCCTTATAGTGTTGTGTGCTGTCAGCCAGCATGTATAAATGTTATTTTGTTAAGTATAACATGGGGGATAAGGTTTGTCATCCCGTATCTGTACCGGAGAAGGGGGAAGTGTCAGAGCGGGGTTACTGCTTATGGGAGGCATCTTCTTGTCCGGCTATACCAGACAAGAAGCATCAGGCGTCCGTCCAATGTGGAAACTCTGGCTGCAACTCTGGAGATCAGCAGCGTGTAATTATTTTTGGTGTTTGTGAAATGTGCAGAAAAAAGTTACATATAATTGGGAAATATGCTGGTTGACAGACTTGGAAAAAATGATTAAAATGTAATTAGTTTCAAAAAAAGTAATGAATACAAGAAATTAATTACAAACCCACCGGATGTTATCATTTGGCAAAGAGGAGGAAAAAGGCAATGTACGATGTAGTAAAGACCTATGAAAAAGTAAGCCAGGAATGGATCGACAAGTATTCCGTGATCGAGGAGAGCGCATCCATCAATGAGTGCATGGAGGTAAGTGGTTCCCTGAATCATGAGTTCCGACCGGTATGGCCGGAGTCAAGGGCTGTGGGAGCGGCGCTGACGGTGCGGGCAAGGCCCGGTGACAATCTGATCATCCACAAGGCTATTTCCATGCTGAAGCCAGGAGACATTCTGGTAGTCACCTGTGACGGCTTCCAGGAATCCGGCGGTATGTTCGGTGGGATCATGAGTACCAGCGCCAAGAAGATGGGGGCCGGTGGCCTGATCATAGACGGCTGTGTGAGGGATACCATGATGATGAAAAAGGTAGGCTTCCCGGTGTGGTCCAGGGGCATCAGTGTCAAGAAGAGCACCAAGATCACCGGAGGGCAGATCAATGTACCCATCGTCATCGGCGGCGTGCTGGTGAATCCGGGAGACCTGATCTTTGCGGACAATGACGCGGTGATCTGTATCCCCAGGGAGCAGGTAGCGGAAACCTATGACAAGGCCATGGCCAGAGAGGCCCACGAAGACAATATGCTGGAGCGGGTGCTCAGGGAACCGGAGCTGACCACCTTCAACGAGGAGTTCCAGGCTACCTACAGGAATCTGGGGCTCAATGAGGAAGCGGATCCGGCATAGGGCCATACAGATTTCCGGAGCGTTCCGGGGGGCCATCCCATAGTGAGGCGATTCTGAATGGCCGGATGCCATAATAGTTCAGGGGGATCTGGACTGTTACAAATTTTGCACGTGACTGTTCTGGTTTATCCAGATGGCAAAATTCAGGATCCGGCTTGCCCGGGTTGTGGAAATACAACAGAGAAGGAGGATGCAATGGAAAAGGATAAGAAAGCATACCGCCAGAGTATCGGCGTATCCCTGGCCATCATGGCATTTGCCGTCGCGGCTATGGTGCTTAGTCTGCCTATGCCCGGCAATGCGCCCATATTTCCCAGAATGGCGGCAGGATTTCTGTTCTTGTGTGCCCTGGGGCTGCTGGTGGGAACCATACAGCGCCAAAAGCGGGGACAAGCACCGGAGACAGCGGCCCTGGAGTGGGAGAAGCTGGAGAGCCCACTGGCGACCCTGGCCCTGGTGGTGGTTTATGCCCTGGGGTTTAAATACATCGGTTTCTATGTGACCACCTTTGTGGTTACGGTTGTGCTGATGCTGTATATGGGAATCCGGTCAATGAAAACCATGATACTTGTGGTGGTGGTTCTGCTGGCGTTTCTGTATGGACTGTTTACCATGCAGCTGAAGGTACCCATGCCGCAGGGAATATTATTTTAAGGGGGGATAAGGTTATGCAGGCAATTATGTCAGATCTTCTCAGCCTCCAGACACTTCTGGCCCTGGTGGCCGGAACCTTTGGCGGGCTGGTGGTAGGCGGACTGCCGGGACTCAGCGCCACCATGGGAATGTCGCTGCTGATTCCGATCACCTACACCATGGATACGGTGCCCTCTATGGTCATGCTGGCGGCGGTGTACTGTTCTGCCGTGTACGGCGGAAGTTTTTCTGCTATTCTGATTCACACGCCGGGGACACCTGCGTCGGCGGCGACAGCCATTGACGGATACCAGCTGACAAAGCGGGGGAAAGGGCTGCAGGCCCTGGGCGTATCTACCACTGCATCCGTAATCGGCGGTGTAGTAAGCGGTGTTGCGCTGCTTCTCATTGCCCCGCAGCTGGTGAAGGTTGCGCTGATGTTCAGTGCCCCGGAGTATTTTCTGATCGCGGTATTTGGACTGACCATTGTGGGCGGCCTTTCAGGAAATAATCTCTTAAAGGGGCTGGTATCCGCAGGTTTCGGCCTTATCATTGGTATGGTGGGCATGAATATATTTCCCTATGCCAGATACAGCTTCGGAAACCTGAACCTGCAGGGTGGGATCCAGCTGGTGCCGGCCATGATCGGTCTTTTCTCTCTTCCCCAGGTACTGACCCTGGCGGAGAGCCGTGTGAATAAGAAAAACCGGGAAGAGCAGAAAAAGATTCAGGAGAGTATCCAGGAGCAGATCGCCCGGGCCGGGAAGATGAAGGGGCATTTCTGGCCTACACCCGCAGAGCTGAAACCGCTTCTGCCTACGATACTGAAGGCTTCCATTCTGGGAATCGGAGTGGGAATCCTTCCGGGAGCAGGCGGGGATATCGGTTCCTGGGTGGGATACAACAGTGCAAAAAACGGATCCAAGAACAAGGAGCTGTTCGGCAAGGGAAGTCTTGAGGGAATCGCAGGCAGTGAGGCAGGCAACAACGCCGTATGCGGAGGGGCCCTGATCCCGGCCCTGACCCTGGGAATCCCAGGCAGCGGGGCGGCGGCTGTATTTCTGGGAGCCCTGACGGTACAGGGGTTTTCCTCCGGCACAAATCTGTTCAGTAAATATGCGGATATGACCTATTCCATCCTTGTTGGCTTCATCGCAGCCAATATCCTCATGGGGATCATGGGATGGCTGCTTTCCCGCTATGCTGTCCGCTTTGCGGCGCTGCCCAACGGAATCCTGATACCGGTGATCACATCCCTTTCCGTGATCGGATCTTATGCGATACGCAATAATGTGTTTGATGTGTATGTGATGCTGTTTTTCGGAGTGATCGGCTACTGTATGAAGAAATTCGACTTCCCGGCAGCACCGGCAGTGCTGGCCCTGATTCTGGGCCCCATGGCGGAGCGGAACCTGATCACATCCATCCAGATGTGCAAAGGAAGCATTCTGGTGTACTATTTTACAAGACCTATCTGTGTGTTTTTTATGATTCTGATTGTAGTTACACTGCTGGCACCGGTGATCCAGAAGCGTCGGCGGGAAGCTGTATAAGTGCATTCATATAGGTTTGAAAAGAAGGAGGAAGAATAAGATGAAGAAAATCTTAGGTATTGCATTGGGTGCAGTGATGGTTATGAATCTGACGGCATGCTCCGGTGGCGGGGCCGGTGCACCGGCAGCTTCTACGGCGGCCCAGGCAGCCCAGGCCCAGAGCGGAACGGCAGAAAAAGACGGAGGCCAGAGTACAGACAGCGGTTATCCAGTGGATAAGGTGACTCTTCTGTGTCCCTCAGACGCAGGCGGCGCCATGGATCAGAACTGCCGCATGATGGCACCCTATCTGGAGAAGCATCTGGGGGTACCGGTGGAAGTGACCAACATGGGAGGAAGTGCATGCTGGATTGGCTGGAGTTATCTTTACAATGAGGCACCCAAAGATGGCTCCTGCATTTCCTTTGCCAATTTCCCCAATATGATCACCGGTTATCTGGATACTGCCAATACCACCGGACTGGACAACACCAGCTTCCAGTTCCTGGAAATGCTCACGTCCGATACCAATATCATCGTGGCGGCGGAAGGGGAGGATCGTTTTACAGATCTGGAGAGTCTTCTGGAATACGCCAGGGACAACGTAGTGACCGTGGCAGATGCCGGAGCCAGAACCGATGACGCGGTCTGCGTGGCACAGCTGGAAAAGGCATCCGGTGTCACATTCCAGCATGTACATTTTGAAAATACCGCCGGCGGCATGGCTGCGATCCAGGGCAGGCAGGTGGATCTGCTGGTGTGCAATGTCAGCGAAGCAGTGGAGCCGGTCGAGAGCGGTGCCATCACGGGGATCGGCATCATCGACAGGGAGCGCAGTTCCTTCCTGCCAGAGCTGCAGTGCAGCGGAGATCTGGGATATGAGATTTCCTGCTCTTCCAGCCGGGGCTTCATCTGTGCCCAGGGCATGGACGAGCAGGCCAAGGCACTGGTGTGCGAAGCGCTGGAAGCAGCCATGAACGATCCGGAGCTGCAGAGTGCGGCAGAAACCGCCGGAATCAATCTGGCTCCGATGAATGAAGCGGAATTTACCGGATGGGTGACAGCGCAGAATGACGCGATCAGCGAGATCTTTGGGATGCTGGATTAGAGGGCGTTTGAAAATGGGGTTGAATCCTTCACGAAAATATGCTGTATTTTAGACATAAGGAAAGCAACCGCCCACAAGTGGCTGGTCTTTAGTATAGCTTATAAGCCTACCTTCACACCGGGCAAAGTGTGACAAGGTAGGCTTTTTATTTTGGCTTGTTGTTCTTGTCTGTGCAGAACCAACGATGTAATCAAAAATGTTTCAAACAAGATCAGATTCTGAAATAAAAATATCTCCATCTGCACCACCCGTAACACGGTTGTTTTCCTGACACAAATCATACTATGGTTTCCATAATCCGACAATCCCCATGAATAGTAACCAATGAACGAATGGTATGGAAAATATGGATGATACTTATGGGAATTTCTCTTAAAACCTGATATAATATCAACAGTCGCCTGTGAAGACCAGAAGGGTCTGAAAAGGAATGGAGGAGAATCTTATGGAACTGACGGGAAAGACACCGGAGTACATTGCCCGCATACAGCTCCGGTATGAGGAGCTGCGCAATTCAGAACGGAAGCTGGCGGATTATTTTCTCCAGCGGAATCTGGAGGAGCCTTTGACAGACAGCGTGAAGCAGCTGGCAGAGCGCACCCAGGTCAGCGTGGCATCGGTGATCCGGTTTTGTCAGGAGCTGGGGTATGAGGGGTATGCGGAATTTAAGCTGGTGACCCGGCAGGCGGGCTTTCTGCCGTCTGTGGGAAATATCACCCTGGATGGGAATATGTCCGCAGGGGATCTGAAGAAAAATATCTGCGATTTTGCCGGTATCAGTATCCGGAAATGTATCGAGACTATCGATGACGGGCAGCTGGAGAAGGCCATTGCTGCCATAGTGGGTGCAGAGCGGCTGATGATCTGCGGCATCGGGACCTCTGCCGGAATTGCTGTTGCCGCTGCCAATACATTCATGAATCTGGGTATTCCCAGCTTTCCCTTGTCAGAGGAGCTGCTGATGATGCGCACGGTATCTATGCTGCAGCCTTGTGACGTTGTGCTTGGTATCAGCAACTGCGGTTATGTGAAGCCCATTGTGGATACCCTGAAAATCGCCATGGATGCAGGGGCAGCCACGATCCTGATCACCGGGGAGGAGAATTCCCTGGCAAAGAAATATGCGGACCATGTGCTCCGGGCCAGCAGCTATGGGAATCCGGGAATGCTGGATATGCTGACGGTGACCTCCTGCCAGCTGGTCACCATCCAGATTCTCCAGGCAGGTTGTCTGACCCGCATGGATCAGGAGGCATTAAAGCACCTGCACCAGGGAACCAATCTGTCCGAGATGACCCGTTATGCCCAGTCTGTGGAGGAGGTGCGTCCTTCACGGGTGAAGTACTGACAGGAATGGGCGCAGCTGCATGAAGGCGGATAAAAGAAAGGAATGAAGCTATCAATGAGAGAAATTAAAAATGCAGCCATTATCGGGATGGGTGCCCTGGGGATGCTCTATGCAGACCTGATCATCCAGAATATCGGGCCGGAGGCTGTATGCTTTGTAGCAGACAGCGGCCGGGTGGAGAAGTACAAGGCTATGGATTTTACGGTTAACGGCGTGGGGAAGCATTTCCCAATCGTGGACAGCCAGGAGGCAGCCGTGGCGGATCTGGTGATTGTGGCAGTCAAGTATAATGCTCTGGCATCGGCCCTGGATACGATGAAGAATTGTGTGGGGCCGGAGACAACCATTATTTCCGTCATGAACGGAATCACCAGCGAGGAGATCATCGGGGAACGCTATGGAGATGAGAAGCTGGTTTATGCCATCGCCCAGGGCATGGACGCGGTGAAGTTTGGCGGAGATCTGAACTATACAAGACCCGGAGAGCTGCGGATCGGGATCCGGGATACAAGGGGGAACAAGACAGCAGTGCCAGATGGCAGTATGGTGGATGGGGCGGATAAAGACGTGGGTGATTGTAAGAATCCCATAGGGATAACAGCAAATGCATGTAGCGGCAGGGGCGGTGCCGCGGAGTGCGGCTCCCCGGAAAGTGATACCGCAAAGTGTGGCTCCCCAGAAAGTGATGTCGCAGAGTGTGGTTCCCTGGAGTGCGGCTCCGTGGAAAGTGATACCGCAGAGTATGGTTCCCTGGAGTGCGGCTCCCCGGAATATGATTCCGCCAGCCGTCTGAATGCTTTGACCCGCTTCTTCACCCGGGCAGGCATCTCCTACACAGTGGAAGAGGATATCATGTACCGTCTCTGGGGGAAATTTATGCTGAATGTGGGACTCAACCAGACCTGCATGGCATTTGAGACCGATTACGGCGGATCCCTTGAGCCGGGGAAGACCTACGATACCCTGGTGGGCGCCATGCATGAGGTCATGGCCGTGGCCCACGCAGAGGGGATTGACCTGAAAGAGGAGGATATCACCTACTACATAGAACTGATCCGGACTCTCTCACCATCCGGAATGCCCTCCATGCGCCAGGACGGCATTGCAAAACGCCCTTCGGAGGTGGAGATGTTCTCCGGTGCCCTGCGGAAGATGGCGGCAAAGCACGGGATCCCGGTGCCAGTCAATGACTGGCTGTATGGGAGGATTAAGGAGCTGGAGGCGGGATATTGAGAGATTACAGAATGGGGGAGCATATGAATTGACCAGGTCTGTTTCGGGGATACAAAGAATCGATTCAGGCGAGGAAGGATATCTATGTCAGAACAAAGCATTCTTCCTATTAAGAAATATGGCTCACATTCAGCATTGAACATGTTCATGAAATATTCCATGACAGTTCCGGGCAATCTGGCAGAGTATTTTGGATTTGCAGAAGAGGAGGTAAAAAGCTCTGCACAGAACATGGCATGAGCATTGCGGAAGTAAAGGCATAGTACGATGGGTACCGTCTGGTTACGTATACCAGAGATAGTGATTCTCAATAAAGAGGTTCTCAGGAATATGTCAATGCGGTCAGTCCTATGGACCGGTATGAAGCGCATGGAGGTTAATTGAAAAAAGCTGGGGCCGGATATACTGGAATGCAGTTTATCTGGCCCCAATTTACTCAATGTAGCACATTACGCCGTGTTCATTTGGGTAAACTTCCCAAGGGGCCTCCTGCGGTGTTACTCAAACGGTGACGTACAGCTGAACGGAAATCAATATACAGACACGCGTCTGACCAGTCTTTCAATTCTGCGAAATATAACATAAGAGGAAAGGCTTTGTCATCTCCCAGAAACCAGATAATCTGCAAGAATTTCCATATTCACATCGACCCCAAGCCCGGGTCCGTCTGGTACCACGACTTTGCCGTCCTGTATACCGATATTATGGATAAGCAGCTCATCCCGAAGAGGATTGAAATTGCGGTCATATTCAATCATCGGTTCATTCTGGCATACCACCGGATTGGCTGTGTGGGGCTCCAATGGTGTGGAAGCCAGGGCTTGCAGTGCTACAGAAAGGGCAATGCCTGAGCCCCAGGCGTGGGGAATTACGGACACATTGTAAGCCTGGGCAAAAGCCCGAATCCGCAGATATTCGGAGATACCGCCAGTGCAGCAGATATCCGGCTGTGCAATATCCAGACAGCCCTGACTGATCAGCCGCTTAAATCCATACACGGTAAATTCACATTCCCCTCCGGCAATGGCCACATCCAGCTTTTCCCGGACAAACCGGTAGCCCTCCACATCTTCGGGAAGAACAGGTTCTTCCATGAACATTACATTGTGTTCTGCCAGCACCCGCCCCATACGGACGGCGGTGTTGGCGTTGTAGGCATGATTGCAGTCTACGAACAGCTTTACATCTTTGCCCACTGTATGCCGGACTGCTTCCACACGCCTTGCGTCATCTTCTACAGACAGCAGGCCGACCTTTATCTTAAGCATTTTAAAGCCTAGATCCACATAGCCAGATGCCTCCTCCTTCAGGGCGTCCAGTGTTTTCCCGAGATCCAGGTACTGGTCACCCCGGTAATAACAGCCGGTGGCATACATTTCTACGGTATCCCTCTGGCGTCCGCCCATCAGCCTGGACACAGATATGCCAAGTATCTTACCACACAGATCCCATAAGGCAATGTCAATGGCACTGATCGCCTCAATATAGGTTCCTTTTTGTCCAAAATCCTTCGTATGGTTGTACATCTGATGCCAGATCACGTCTTTGTCCAGAGGATTTTTCCCTAAAACTACGGGCGCCAGGACATGCCGGATAGCGGCCTGAACCGGCTCAGGCGGGCCGTATTGCCCACCCTCCCCCCAGCCATAAAGTCCCTCATCAGTCTCAATGCGGACCAGCAGACTGTTGCGTTCCGGGAATGCGCACTGGGATGAGAAAAAGGTCTTTTCCCCAAGTGGTACCCTCAGGATATAAGTCTCGATTTTTGTGATTTTCATAAGTCACCCACTCTTTCTTTTAGATGAGTCCGGTCAGACGCGGAAGGAACAACGCAATCTGCGGAAAATAGGTAATAAGCAGCAGGGTTACAAGCAAAGCGGCAATCCAGGGAGCCAGTGCTTTTGACAGCTTCACCACGGAAACGCCGCCCACCCGTGAGGTTACAAACAGGCACATGCCAAAAGGAGGCGTCAGGACACCGATCATCAGATTAAACACCATTACAATCCCAAAATGTACCGGATCAATCCCCATGGCAGCGATGATGGGATTCAGCAGGGGCATCAGAATGGTAATGGCCGATGTTGTCTCCATGAAACATCCGACAATCAGCAGAAACAGGTTCAGCACCAGGAACATAACCATAGGGGAGGATATGGAGCTGGTAAGCAGTTTTAAAAGCTGCTGCGGGATCTGGGCACGTATCAGTGCATTCCCATAAAGGGAAGAAGTGGCCAGAATGATTCCGATGGTAGCACTGTCCTTCACTGTTTCCCGCAAAACACCCACAAGCATGGGCCATGTCATCTCTTTATAGACAAAGAAAGACAAAATGAAGGAATAAATGACTGCGATTACAGCCGCCTCCGTGGCGGTGAAAAAGCCGCTGTAGATGCCCCCGATGATGATCGCAGGAGTCATGAGAGGCAGAATGCCTTCTTTTATACTCTGCACCAGGCTTTTCCATGTGGGAACCGCTTCCCTGGGATAATTCTTTTTCACAGCATACAGGGTAACCACCAGCATCATGGTTAATGCCATCAGAATACCCGGGAGGATTCCGGCAATAAACAAAGCACCTACAGAGCAGGCCGCCATGGTACCATATACCACCAGCGGAAGGCTGGGCGGAATAATGGGACCGATGGTGGAGGAAGCGCAGGTAACGGCACAAGCGAATTCATCGTCGAATCCGGCATCCTTCATCGCCTGGATTTCAATGGCCCCAAGGCCTCCTGCATCCGCCACGGCAGTTCCTGACATTCCTGCAAAAATCACACTGCTTACAATATTTACGTGACCAAGTCCGCCAGGAAGAAAGCCCACGACTGTTTTCGCAAAATCGAATAACCGCTTTGTGATGCCCCCGGTATTCATCAGCTTTCCGGCCAGAAGAAAGAGCGGGACACAAAGCATGGTAAAAGAGTTGATTCCAGCTACAGACATCTGGGCCACAGTATTGAACTGGATAGAACCGGATTTTAACAGCATCAGCAGGAGTGCACTGATTCCAAGACCAAAGGCCACCGGTACACCTGCAAGAAGCAACGCAATCATAACAACCAGAAATAAGATTCCGTTCAT
This sequence comes from uncultured Lachnospiraceae bacterium, assembly GCA_910577655.1. Taxonomy (GTDB): domain Bacteria; phylum Bacillota; class Clostridia; order Lachnospirales; family Lachnospiraceae; genus Brotaphodocola. The sequence continues at coordinate 20,898 of CAJTOW010000010.1, forward strand.
CCTTTTTCCCCTTTCCGAAATGCCATCTGCAGGTACCGGATCATATGCACTCCGCAGGCCAGGATCATCAGGACAGCAGAAAAGAGTACGACTGCATAAAGATAACTATGTTTGAACCAGTACAGGGAAGCAGAAGGAACATTGCCGCTGGTAAGAATTGTCGCCCATGCGCCCCTGGAAAAAAGTATCAGAAACAATGCAACACCAGCATAGATCACCGCCTTCAGCCCATATCTGATGCGGGGAGGAAGACGCTCAAGCAGTACATCGATGACAATATTGTTTTCATTCCGCATAGCCGCAACGGAGCCGAGAAATGTAATGTATATGAAACAGAATCTGGCCATTTCATCGGTCCAGGGAGTGGAAATACGGACAAACCGGCATATCACCTGCAGGAAAACAAAAGCAGCCATTGCCACCAGCAGAACCATGGTAACAAGGTCAATAAGCCTGAAAATTCTGTCAGTTAATCGTGTCATCATTCCTTCATCCCCTTTATTCTCCTGAGTAGCTCATGACTTCGTCATAAGTGGTCACGGTCCACATGGAGTCAAAAAGCTCTTTCAGCACCGGAACCGCCGCCTCCCGGAATGCTTCTACGTCCGGATCAATCACAGTACATCCGCCTGCTTCCATTTCCTGGAGCCAGCCTTCTGACAGCTGTGCTGCCTGTCCGGTACCATAATCCATAGCTTCCTTTGCACATTCATCCAGTAGCGCCCTTGTCCGGTCATCCAGATCCTGGTATACACGGTCACTCATATACAGCCAGGTGGGCTCATAGATATGCGCGGTATTGATTACATAATCCTGGACCTCATACAACTTGTTTGTGGCCATCTGCTCATAGGGCCCCTCGCAGGCATCCACCACATGTGTCTGAAGGGCGCTGTACAGCTCTGTCAGGGCTACGGATGTGGTCTGTGCGCCGACTCCCTTCCAGAAGGCGACCCAGGAAGTGATTTCCGACACACGGAACTTTACCCCCTGCAGGTCTGCCGGTGTCCGTATTTCCTTTGTGGCGCAGGTCTGGCGGATTCCGCGGCGGCACATGGCCATGGCACGAATATTGTTCTCCTCCAGTTTGTCATACAGACCCTGGCCAATGTCACTTTCCAGAACTGCATCCAGATGGTTCCAGCTTGTGATCATATAAGGTGCTGACAGAAACTGGTATTCTGTGGCATACATATCAATGGGCTGGATTCCGCCGACCACCAGTGGGATCTCATCGGCAGCAAGCTGGGTGAAGTTATCCTTTTCCGTTCCAAGGGAACCATCTGTGAACAGATTGATGGTGATGGAACCACCGGTCCGTTCTTCCACCAGCTCCTTAAATCTTTGTGCACCAAGAGCCGGTCCAGAGGATGCCGCATAGACGCAGGCAAGATCCAGATCCATCCGTGGGTATGCCGCTTCCTCTGCCCCACTGTCCTGGGCAGAAGCCTCTGTACCAAGAGTGCCCTGGGCTTCGGTCCGGGCAGGAGCCGGAGTGCTGGGGGATTTCCCGCATCCAGCCAGAAGTCCGGCCATGAATACGGCTGTCGTCAGTACCAGTGTCTCTTTTCTCATATATGATTCCTCCTTATGTGGTTAATGATAACAGTACCAGTTGGACTGTTATAGTTTGTGCAGGTAACTGCAGGTATAAACCGTCTGGCAGGAAGCAGTCATAAGTTCCTGCCGCCGGATGTACCGACCGGAAGAATGAATCTTATCCCGATTGGGATAAAGTTCCGGATCAGCGATTTTCTTGCTCTTGTTTACCGGCATCCGGCAAGTAAGAACGTTTTTTGAAACTCATAATATATGACATATCATACAAGTGAAAGTAAACTTTTATAGGAAATATGGAAGACTGGTATTTCTTGTGGCCAGAGGAGTCATGCCTCTGGCCTGATTTCTCCTGGCGCTGCCAGAACAGCATCGGTCAGATCCGCATAATCAGTTCGTCCAGCCGTATATTGGCTTCGATACTGTCCCGGAACATTTGGGCGCTACACGCATCGTGTTCCATGGTTCTCTGCTGGGCACCATCACCGTCGCCCATACGGACACACTCCAGAATCTTTGAGTGATAGCGCATTTCCTCCTCCACAGTACCCGCTGCCAGTACGACATGCCGGATCATCTGTCCCAGCAGCGGGCTGATGGCGTCATAGACCATAACCAGCAGGTGATTTTGGGATGCTTTAGCCATCTGGGTGTGAAATTCAAGGTCATACTGGATATACTGGCTGATGATATGGGCGCTGGCAATCATTCGGTCAATGGTGGTCTGCATTTCGTCTATCTGGGCCGGGGTGGCCCGGGATGCAGCAAAAAATGCCACTTGTTTTTCAATCATCTCCCGGGTCTCCAGAAATTCCGCAACCGTGTATGGACCGCGCAGCATCATATTCCGCAGGGAAGCTGTAGCTACATCGGTAGTCCGGTCAATCACCAGAATCCCCTTCCCCTGCCGTCTTTGGAGCATTCCTTTTTCCACCAGGGCACCAACAGCGTCCCGCACGGTAGTCCGGCTTACCCCAAACTCGTCCGAGAGGGAAGATTCGCTGGGAAGATATTCATCTTTTCCATAGGTGCCATTCATAATCCGTTCCTGCAGCTTGTTTTGAACTTGTGTTGATAATGTGAGCCGTTTGGAAGCCATTGTATTCATCCTTCCTACTTCAACTTGTATGATAAGTGATATGTTATAATTAATAACACAGTTTCATGGATTTGTCAACAGATTTCTCACCATTTCCACCCATACTGATTGATCTTTATTGGAAAATTTGGTATAATAGTCAGAAATAGAGTGATTTCCGATAAAACTGTCTGGATCTATCGGAACAAGGGGGTTAATTATGGATAAGAAGTTGTACGACATGATGGATTGGGCGGGGATCGAGGAACTGGTGTACTCAGAGGCAGCAGAACCGAAGCAGCTTCTGGGGCCTCACGTAACGGAGGACGGTATCCTGATCCAGGCGTATATTCCCACTGCGGCGCAGATTATCGTGAAGACTGCCAAGGGAAAAGAATATCCCATGGAATTCCAGGAGCTTCAGGACGGGAATGGGGTATTTGCGGTGCTGGTGCCGGGAAAGCGTATTCCCGACTATACCCTGCGGATTACTTATGACGGCGGTATGTCCGCTGAGATTCACGATCCATATGCATTTGACTCCCAGTATACCGACACTGACTTAAAGAAATTCGCCGAGGGTATCCATTACGAGATCTACAGGAAGATGGGCGCCCACCCCATGGAGCTGAAAGGCGTCAAGGGGGTGAATTTCTCCGTGTGGGCGCCCTGCGCCGTGCGGGTCAGCGTAGTGGGTGATTTCAACAGCTGGGATGGCCGCAGACACCAGATGCAGAGACTGGGTGACTCCGGCATCTTCGAGCTGTTTATTCCGGAGCTTGAAGCAGGGGCTGTGTATAAGTATGAGATCAAGAACCGCAGGGGCGAGCCTATGATGAAGTCCGACCCATATGGGAACTATGCGGAGCTGCGCCCCAACACAGCCTCGGTTGTCTGGGATATCAGCCAGTACCAGTGGCAGGATGAAAAGTGGATGGCAGCCCGTGAGAAGACGGATACCAAGGCCGGACCCGTGTCCATTTACGAGATGCATCTGGGATCCTGGATCCGCAAGCCCATATCCGTGGATGAGGACGGCAGGGAGATCGTGGGTTCGGAATTCTACAATTACCGTGAGATTGCTCCCCGTCTGGCGGAATATATTAAGGAAATGGGATATACCCACGTGGAGCTGATGCCGGTCATGGAGCATCCCCTGGACGCATCCTGGGGCTATCAGGTGACCGGGTATTATGCCCCTACCAGCCGTTACGGCACACCAGATGATTTCATGTATTTTATGGATTATATGCACGGCCAGGGCATCGGCGTGATCCTGGACTGGGTGCCGGCCCATTTCCCACGGGATTCTTATGGACTGGCGGCATTTGACGGTACCTGCGTCTACGAGCACCAGGATCCCCGTCAGGGCTCCCATCCTCACTGGGGCACTCTGATCTACAACTACGGACGCCCCCAGGTCAGCAACTTCCTGATTGCCAATGCGCTGTTCTGGGCGAAGCAGTACCATGCTGACGGGATCCGCATGGATGCGGTGGCCTCCATGCTCTATCTGGATTATGGGAAAAATGACGGTGAATGGGTGGCCAATATCTACGGCGGGCATGAGAACCTGGAGGCAGTGGAATTCTTAAAGCATCTTAATTCCGTTTTCAAAGGCCAGACCCGGGGCGCGCTTCTGATCGCTGAGGAGTCCACCGCCTGGCCCCAGATCACCGGTGCCGTCAAGGACAATGGCCTTGGATTTGACTATAAATGGAACATGGGCTGGATGAATGATTTCACCAGCTACATGCAGTGCGATCCTTATTTCAGAAATCACAATTACGGCAAGCTGACCTTCAGTATGCTGTACGCCTACAGTGAAGATTTTGTCCTGGTATTCTCCCATGACGAGGTGGTTCATGGCAAATATTCCATGCTCTGCAAGATGCCGGGAGAGAACTACGAGGCCAAGGCCAACAACCTGCGGGCCGCCTATGGTTATATGTACGGTCATCCCGGCAAAAAGCTTCTGTTCATGGGCCAGGAATTTGCCCAGGTGTCCGAATGGAACGAGAATGAAGAACTGCCCTGGGGCATTCTGGAGTACCCGGTCCACAAGACTACCCAGGAATATGTTAAGGCTCTTAATAAGCTGTATAGGACCCAGCCGGCCTTATCCCAGAAGGATTTCCATCCCGACGGATTCCAGTGGATCAACTGCTCCCTGAGCAGCGAGAATATGGTAATCTTCCAGAGGAAGACTGACAAGCCAGAGGAGACCCTGCTCTTTGTCAGCAACTTTGCTCCTGTAGAGCACAAAGACTATCAGATCGGCGTTCCTTTCTATGGAAAATATAAAGAGATTTTGAACAGTGACGCTGAGATCTACGGCGGAAGCGGTGCAGGAAATCCCCGTGTCAAGACTTCCAAGCAGGAAGAATGGGATGAGCGTCCGAATTCCATCGTCATCGACGTACCGCCCATGTCTACCATCATCTTCTCCTGCACCCCTATGCCGGAGCCGGTGAAGAAGGAAGCGAAGGCCGCGAAAGAGACAAAGGCTGTGAAGGGGACGAAGACCGCGAAGGCGGGGAAAGGATCCGGGACAGCCAGGGAAGAAAAGGCAGGGAAGGGATCCGGGACAGTCAGGGAAGAGAAGGCAGGGAAAGGATCCAGGACAGCCAAGGGAGAAAAGGCGGAGAAAGTAACCGGGACAGCCAAGGACGATAAGCCGGAGAAAGCATCCAGGGCAGCGGAGGCGGAGGATAAACCGACTTTCACGGAAGACGTAGCAGGATTGAATCCCCCGGAAGCCCCAAAGAAACCTGCGGCCCGCAGAGGAAGACCGCCTAAGAAAAAAGCACCAGAGGCGGAGGCAACAGCCGCAGAAAAGGCAGCGCCTATAGAGGTGACTGCCGTGGCAGACAGTACGGCAGAACCAGCTGTGGCAAAGGAAAAACGGGTAACAGAGCCAGCCGTGGCGAAAACTGAAAAAGCGTCAGAGCCAGCCGGGACAGAAGCCTCAAAAGTGGCAGAGCCAGTCGGAGCGAAAGCTGGGAACGTGCCAGAGCCAGTAGAAGCTGAAAAGGGAGAGAAGGCAACAGAGCCAGTCAAGGCGAAAGCCGAGAGCGTACCAGAGCCAGTAGGAGCAAAGGCAGCGGAGGTAACAGAGTCCGTCGAAGCGAAAGCCAAAAACGTATCAGAGCCGAAAGCGGTGAAGACAGCAGAAGCCGTCAAGGCGGCGGAGTCGAAAGTAGCAGAGGCCAAGAAGGAAGTAGAGCTGGTAACAGAAGACGCTGAGAAAGCAATGGAGCCGGTGGAAGCGGAGACGGAGAAGGCCGTGGAGTCAGTAACAGAAGGAGCTGGCAAGACAGCGACAGGGGGAGCAGAGGGCACTGAAAAGACAGCGGAGCCGGTGGCAGCAGAAGCTGAGAAGGAGACCACACCAGAGCCGCCCAAAGCCGAAGAGGTTCCGGCCCCCAGGCGCACCAGAAGAAAAGCTATGGTCACGGAAGCTGATGAGGAGCCTGTATCTGTAAAGACAGAAAGCCTGACACCAGCCAAAAAGGCTTCTGCCAGAAAAAAGACAGCCAAAGAACCCACTGAGAAGGCAGAAACCTCCACCAGGAAAAAGTCAGTAAAAGAGGCAGCCGATAAAGCAGATACTTCCGCTAAGAAGAAGGCTGCTAAGGAGCAATCCGCCAAGGCAGAGACTCCCGCCAAAAAGAAGACAGCCAAAGAACCAGCCGCCAAGCCAGAGACTGCTACAAGAAAAAAAGCCGCAGAAAAGAAGGATTCTGAGAAAAAGGATACCACGAAGAAGGCTGCGGCGGGGAAAGGCAAAGGCACTGGGAAGAAGACTGTGTCGAAGAAGGCGGAATAGGGAATTATCAGTGATGTTTCTGTGTTCTGTTATATTGTTACTATTCATGGGGCGCATCTTCTTGTCCTGTTTTCCCCGCCCCGTGAACTGTAACGTTATATTTCAGAATAACGTCCTGTGGAGTCTGTTCATGGGAAGCAATCCCCCGCAGCTTGCTGCGGGGGATTAGAGCTTCTGGGGAATACAGAGAAGCGGATAGAGGAAAGGGATTATTAGCCAGTGAGCATCTGATCAGCATAAAAAGGAGGGGCATCATGAAGTTTCCATTCAAAAAAGAAAAAAAGGTAATATTCCAGAAGGTGGGAAAGCAGCAGGGCTTCACTCTGGAAAACCAGGACAGAAAGCTTTCTGATTTTACAGATACGGACATTGAGGATTATCTGTATGATATGTTTGACTCGTCAGACCAGTTCGTGATCCTGACAGCGCCAGAACCACAAGGCAAAGTGCGCTACATACAGTCATGTACCCATGACGGAGAGATCGAGGTGGAGCTGGGGATTGAAGAGAAAGGAACCTGCCTGTATTATAAGATGTGTTCAGAAGAAGAATGCCGCCGGATATTTCTTGACTTCTATTACAACCGGTTTGTTCCGGATATGGGAGAATATAAGCCGGTGGAGTTTTAATGGCTAGCCGATCCAGAAGTGCCGGATGAATTGCGGAAATTGGAGTAACTCAGAAAACATAGCAATCTTATTATTCCGGTGACATTGTGTATGTCCAATTCGGCTACCGTATATCTGTTTGCGCCCATTGCCCTGACAATCGCGGGAAGCTTAAGTATGAATCCGAAGGCAGTCCTGATCTGTATCCGTATGGCGGCAACCATGGCAATCGCTACGCCCATAGCCATGCCGGCCAATGCCATGGCAATAGAGCCGGGGGGCTATAACTTCATGGATTTTGTAAAGCCTGGGGTACTGCTGACTGTGATAACAACGATTGTATCCATCGCTTACATATCCATTGTGTATCCGCCGTATATGTAGGATGGTAACGGGTGGTGCCGGTTCGGATACCCCTTGAACTGGTATTAATTTACGGCATACGGCCATTTGGAATCGCTTCGCGATGGCCGTATGCCCGCGGCTATTGCGGTACGTACGGTCAGCGCAGACCTGTCTGACCTGTTACGATTTGGTAGATAGTATTTGGATATGTTGTGTACCGGATTAATAGAGATATGTTTAAATGTTCTTTTGAGCATCCAGCAAGGCGTGCAGCCTTTCGATCTCTTTGTCTTTTTCTGATGATGCTTTACGTTCCATTTCCAGATCCCCTTTCAACTCCAGAATCTCCTTCTTCTGCTCCTCCACCATATGCTGCACTGTATTGGCATCCAGAATAAGCAGTGCCTCTGAGTACATACTGATCAACTCCTTCTTCTGATAACGAAACCGAAACACTTCCTGATAAAGTTCCCGGAATTCCGGATAGGCCCGGATCACCTCCATGATATCCTCCAGTCTGTCGGAAGCAATGAAAGTCAGCCACGCCTCCAGCCTGGTCTGGGGCTTTCTTACAGAATGGGTACCTGACGTTCCGTCCTATATCAAATCACATGAAAAAGTGTTTACGCAAGCAAAAGCGAGCTTGCGACACTCTTTTTCATGCGATTTGCTGCACGTCTGAACAGTAACCAGGTATTCCTGAAGCAGATCAATCTCCAGCCCCGTATTACTCCTCTGCCTGAAATAATGAAGATAATCATGGGGATACCGGTGGAATTCCGCAGTGCTCTGCTCGATAAGGATAATCGTATAGACGCCCTTGATGTCCTTATAGGAAAAGTTTTCTCCCTGGTTTCTTCTGGCTTCCCTGACCTGGGAATACTGGCGCATCAGCAGGTCACTGGAGTAGCAGGCACACCGGGCGCCAGGAAATGCATACCCGATCCGCTGGATCTCCACATTTGTCAAGACGCCGGATTCCAGCTGTACCAGGATATCCATGACCAGAAGGGAACCTTCGGCTGTCAGCCGCTGGGACTCATTAGGCAGCACCCGGAGAATTTTTACAGACTGCCCCATGCACAGGCTTAAAAAATCCTCCAGACGTTCCGGCCGGTATTCCGGGTTGAAGATCTTTTTGAATACCGGGTCATAGGTAACCTTCAGCCCCCTTACGCCCATGCAGAATTCCAGAAGCTCTTCCTGGAGCTGGTATGACAGCCGCTGGAAATCCAGGTAAAGACCTGGTTCGGCTTTTAGTTCCGCCAGAACTTCCTGTCTGGTCTTTCTAAGTCCGAAAATGTGTTTTCTCAACAATGCTTCCTGGCCAGCTAAGCTTCCATCTGCCAAATTCAGTTCCCCATCCTTCCCTGAGCCGGGTACATGTTCCCTCAATAGTAGCTTATTTGTTTGGAGCGTTTCCTTCGGCTTTTGTCCTTTCTGTTCATTCCCGCCACACGTTGAATATTTCGAAATCATAGACACTTCCTCCTGAATGTGAAAATAAAGAGCAGGTGTGCCTTACATCATTTCATAATCTGTGCCCGTCATCTATCCGGATGCCTTGTGTCTGGCCGCCTCGCGCTCTTTAGGTTACCTGGTTTGAATTTCGCAGTGAGCCACTGCCAATGGAATCATAGAAATTCCAGACAATCAGCAGATAAAAAGAATTACCCGCCAGAATTGACGACTTTATTGTATCAGGAGAAAAAAGTAGTGTCAAGGATTTTTGGCAGTTATTTAGGGCCTGACGTGCAGGATCGATCGGTAACAGTTCAGAGGGTATCTGAACTGTTACCAGGATCGTGTAACAGCTCAGACAACCATTGAACTGTTACGCAACTGCCCATGAAAATCGCTACGCGATGAGACAGATGATATGAAGCAATAGTTAATAGTTCGCTATACATAAAAACACACCCAAACATGTTAACGGCATGTTTGGGTGCTTTTCAGGAAAAACCATCCTATGATTTAATCATTATCTGTCACCATCGATTCGCGAACTCTACCCCTTATCAGTTCCATACGTTCTTTGGAACCCCAAAAGCGGGCCTGGTTTTGAGCAGAATAGAAAGGATCTGTACGCAGCTAGTACTCCATCCGGCCAGTAATCAGACTTTCAGCACCGCCTGTTTTGCCATCTGCCGCGTTGTCGTCAGTCAACGATGCCACCGCATCGCCTCCTTCCTCCGCCTTGCAGACTGACAAAATATTCGGCACTGGCAGTCTGATTACTGGCCGGATGGAGCACTAGAGTGTGTCTGAAAATTGCTTTCTGGCAGATGTGCGTCACAGTTTGTGGGACACCGAAGGCGCCCCTTGTGGGGATTTGGGCCAAATGAAGGGCGCATAGCGGGCTATGTAACCTGAATTTGGCCCAAATATACCGCGAAGTGGGACGTGCAGGTGCCGGGAATGAATTTTCAGACACGCTCTAGAAACAAATACCATCGCAGCGTGTGCTATATTCTCTCAAGATCCTGATACACAATCTTCCCCCCACACACCGTAAATTTCACCTTCCCCCACAGCTCTTCCCCAATAAAAGGCGAATTCTTTGCTTTGGAGGCAAATTCACCCACAATCCAGCGCTCCTCTGGGTCAAAGATCACCAGATCCGCAGCCGCGCCGGGGGCCAGCCGGCCTTTGTCCAGACGATAGAGGGCCGCCGGATTGACCGTCATTTTTTCGAGAAGCTGGGAAAGGGTCAGAACACCTGTCCGCACCAGATTGGTGACACCCAGGGCCAGGGAAGTCTCAAGACCAATGATCCCGCTGGGAGCCTCTGTCAGCGGACGGCTCTTTTCCTCCTGGCTGTGGGGAGCGTGATCCGTGGCAATGATATCAATGACACCCTCCCGCAGCCCCCGCAGAATCTCCTCCCGGTCCCGGGCAGTCCGCAGCGGCGGATTCATCTTAGCCATGGTTCCGTGCTCCAGCACCGCAGTTTCGTCCAGAGAAAAATGGTGGGGAGTCACTTCGGCCATTACCCGCGCTCCCAGCCCTTTGGCCAGCTCCACCATATGCACCGAAGCCCCGGAGCTGATATGCTGGATATCCACCGTGGCACCCGTATGCAGCGCCAGCATACAATCCCGGGCGATCATGGTATCCTCCGCCACAGCAGGAGAACCGCCGATCCCCAGCTGCCGTGACACAGCCCCCTGGTTGATGCCGTTGTTCATGATAAAGGCAGGATCCTCCTCATGAAAGCTTAAGGGCACATCCAGTCTGGCTGCCTCCTCCATGGCCCGCTTCACCAGAGCGCCATCCAGAAGAGGAATCCCGTCATCCGTAAACCCCGCCGCCCCATGGGCCTTCAGAAGCTCCATATCCGTCAGCTCCTGCCCCTTCATCCCCAGGGTAACAGCCGCCGCCTGGAGTACATGGATGCCAGTCTTCTTCCCCTCTGCCAGCACATACTCCAGTGTCTCCACATTATCCACCGGAGGCCGGGTGTTGGCCATACAGACCACTGTAGTAAATCCTCCCCGCGCCGCCGCCGCCGCCCCGGTATGGATATCCTCCTTATAAGTCAGCCCCGGATCCCGGAAATGCACATGCACGTCAATAAGTCCCGGCGCAACCACCAGCCCATTTGCATCAATCACCTGTACACCCTCCGGCAGCCCATTCCCCTCCAGCCGCGCCGCCAGTCCACAGCCCATATTAGAGATCACGCCATTCTCAGCAATGATATCCATCACCTGATCAGTACCCGACGCCGGATCAATCACCTGGCCGTTTTTAATTAAAAGCATACAATTGACCTCCCAGTCATATTTTTGTTTCAACAGAAGATACGCTCTAATACTACAGCGAACTTCTGATATGATACCTGCTTTTTATAACGAAATTTTTGTGAAATCAGCAGTAATTATAGCCGAATACCGTAGTTTCACATAGGTTGATTTCGGAATGTGCGCTCTAGAGCGTGTTTGAAAATTCATTCCTGGCATCTGCACGCCCCACTTCGCGGTATATTTGGGCCAAATTCAGGTTACATAGCCCACTATGCGCCCTTCATTTGGCCCAAATCTCCCACAAAGCGGAACGCACAGCTACCAGAAAGCAATTTTCAAACACGCTCTAAGCTCCAGTATATTTCCTCACGAGAAAAAGTAGCCTGGGATCCGGCTGATTGCCAGACAAACCCTTGAAAACCATCGGTGCTTAATGAGCCGAATGCATTTATCGGCGAATTTAGCATCCGCTACGCTTTTCACGGAGCGAGAGCGCGTTTGGCTGGCAATCAGCCGGATCCCAGGCGGACCCTTTAGAATGAATTTACAGCCCCCTACACCTCAAACACCTGACCTTCTTCCCTGATCTCCAGAACCTTCTCCCGGTACCCTTCTGAACATTCCATCGCTTTCAGCCTTCCGGCAATCCCATAATCCCCCCAGAAATGCATAGGGAACACATGCTCTGCCCCGATCTGCTCCATAAACTCATGGAACCCATAATGGAACCAGTCCTCCTGACGGCTGTCCAGCACCACCATGGCCACATCCGGATGGACTCCGTCCTCACGCATACGTCCCAGCTCCTGCCGGTACATAGCCGTCATATTGTTGTTCCAGGCCTTGTCCTCGCCCATCCACCGCCAGTCATTGAGATCCCCGGCGTGATAGACCGTCTTTCCGCCATTCTCCACCACAAAGGCGACGCCCTCGTCCGTAGACTTGTAAGCCGCGATCCTGGTACCGCCGCCCTCCGGCAGCTCAAGCACCTTCCCCGGATCCACAAACACCGCCTTCCCATAAAGCTCCACCGGCACCTTGTTCTGCCAGATATCATCTGAAAGCACAAACAAAGTATGCGGATGCCGCTTTACCAGATCAAAGATCACCGGGGAAAAATGATCCCCATGCCGGTGGCTTGCAAACACCAGCAGATCCTTTTCAGGATCCAGTTCCGGAATATTCCCCTGAAAATAATCAAACAACAGCAGAACCTTCTCCAGCTCCACAAGAAACGAACTGTGATGAATATACGTAACCTTCATATAAACCCCTCCAATATAAATGATATCCTTCTTAAGGCAGTACTTGCCCTGACGTCTGTTTTCGCCGATTTCACAGCACCATAAAAGGCAGGCACAAACCGGAAGAAATTTCCCCAGGCACTGTCTTTGGAATATGCTTCCCTGGTCTAATTGGACTTGACTTCCTTCCAGAGATTATTATAGACCGCATCCGTCTCATCCCCCAGATAAGAGAACACCTCCGAATTCACCAGCTTATCCTTATCCGGGAACACGGCCTTATTGTTCTGCAGCTCCTCGTCCAGCAGCTCAAAAGCCCCTTTGTTGGGCGTCGGGTAGGTGATATATTCGAAATTGGCTTTGGCAATCTCCGGGCGGCAGAGGAAGTCGATCCACTTTTCGGCATTTTCCTTGTTGGCCGCATTTTTCGGAATGACCCAGGAGTCCAGCCACAAGTTGGTTCCCTCCTCCGGAAGCACATATTCCAGGGTGTAATCCAGTCCCAGATCCGCCACCTCCTCCTGGACATAGAGCATTTCGCCGGAGTAGATGACACCTACAGCAGCCTCTCCGCCGATCATCTTGTCACGGACCTGGTCAATGACATAGGCCTGAACCAGAGGCTTCTGGTCGATCAGCGCCTGTTTGGCCTGCTGAAGCTCTGCCTCGTCCGCCGTATTCATAGAGTGGCCGTCCTTTTTCAGGGCTACCATGAAGGCATCCCGCACACTGTCCTGCATAAGGATCTCGCCGCTTAAGCGTTCATCCCACAGATCTGCCCATCTGGTGGGCGGCTCCACCCCAAGCTCCTCAAGACGCTTCGTATTGTAGAGAATTCCCACGGTACCCCAGCAGTAGGGCACCGAATACTTGTTTTCCGGGTCAAATGCCCTGGACATCTGGATATAATCAGGATCAATCTGCTCCACATTGGGGATATTGTCAAAATTGATCTCCGCCAGCAGGTCATTCTCCAGCATCTTCTGGATCATATAATCGGACGGGCAGACCACGTCATAGGTGACGGCTCCCGCCTCGATGATGGGATACATTTCCTCGTTGGTCTCGAAGAGATCATAGACCACAGAGATACCCGTTTCCTCCTCAAACTGGGTGATTACATCCTCGTCAATATACTCTCCCCAGTTATATACATACAGTTCCCTGCTTCCGCCGTCAGCACCACTGCCGGACTCCTGGGAAGACGCGGTTTTGCCGCAGCCTCCCAGGGCGAAGGCAGCTGTGACTGCCACAATGGATAACGCGATCATTCTCTTTCTCATAGTATACTTTCCTCCATGATTCTTTCCTTATTATTAAAGCTGCTGCGGGAAGCGGCAGCCTTATTGACTTTGTATCATTTGGCCCAAATCCCCGTAAGGGGCGCTTCCGGTGTCCCGCAAACTGTGACGTACATCTGCCGGAAAGCAATTTTCAGACACACTCTAAGCCTTCTTCCTGGGCGCAAAGTTGCTTACCAGCAGCAGCGCCAGCACCGCCAGGAAGATCACTGTAGACAGTGCATACATGGATGGCCGGATTCCCCGGCGCACCTCGCTGTAGATCAGGGTGGACAGGGTATTGATCCCGGCGCCCCGGGTAAAGTGGGTGATAATAAAATCATCCAGGGACATGGTGAAGGCCAGCAGAAAGCCGGACAATACCCCTGGAAGAATATCCGGGAACACAACCTTAAAAAAAGCATAGACCGGACCTGCTCCCAGATCCATGGCCGCTTCGTAGGTGCTGCGGCTGGTCTGCTTTAACTTAGGCATGACGCTTAAAATCACGTAGGGAATATTGAACGTGATGTGGGAGATCAGAATGGTCTTAAAGCCCATGGAAATCCCGAAAGCGATAAATGCCAGCATCAGGGAGATACCTGTGACGATATCCGCATTGAGCATGGGAATATTGGTGATGCCCATAAGCAGGGTCTTTGGCACCTGCTTCATGCTGCTGATTCCGATAGCTGCCGCAGTCCCGATGACGGTAGCGATCAGTGCCGACAGAAATGCGATCAGCAGCGTATTGTGCAGGGCGCTCATAATATTGCGGCTGGCAAACATCTGGGCGTACCAGTCCAGGGTAAAGCCGCCCCACTGGGTCCGGGACTTTGACGAATTGAAGGACAGCACCATCATGGTCACAATGGGCGCATACAGAAACGCCATAATGATCACCAGGTAAAAATCCTGCCAGACCCGGCGGATAAGCTGTTTCGTTCTGGTCATTTAGAATGCGCTCCCTTCTCCGTTTTTGTCATATTTTGCGATCAGGGCCATGCTGATCAGTATAAATATCATCAGAACCAGGGACAGCCCGGAACCCTGGTGCCAGTTGCTGCCCTTCATGAACTCCTGCTCGATGACATTGCCGATCAGCAGGATCTTGCTGCCCCCAAGGAGGTTGGAGATCACAAATGTAGTCAGAGCCGGGACGAAGACCATGGTGATCCCGCTGACAATCCCCGGAAAGCTCAAAGGGAGCCAGATGCGGATCAGGGTCTGGAAGGGGCTGGCCCCCAGATCCCGGGCTGCATTGATGGTATTGTCATCAATTTTGCACAGCACATTATAGACCGGCAGCACCATAAACGGCAGGAAGTTATAGACCATACCGAAAATGATGGCGCCCGGAGTGTTGATCAGACTCTGGGAAGGCAGATGGAGCATGGTCAGGATGCCATTGATGACGCCGTTCTTCTCCAGAAGAGTCTGCCAGGCCAGGGTACGCAGCAGGAAATTCATCCACATGGGCAGGATAAATATAAATACAATAAAGCTTTTCTGGCCCACGCCCCGGTGGCGCAGGATCATGGCCAGGGGGTAAGCCAGCACCAGGCAGATCACAGTGCTGACAAAGGACAGCACCAGGGAAAGCCACAGGGCCTTCATATGCTCCGGAGTGGAGATAGCCGTGATATTGGCCAGGGTAAATGCCCCGTTCCGGTCCGTCAGCCCATAGTAGAGGATCAGGATCAGGGGGATGATGATGAAGCCGGTCATCCACAGCAGGTAAGGTCCGGCCAGCAGCCGTTTGCTATTATTCATTGACTCCCACAGCCTCCTCATCCTCGGATGCGGGCTTATTCATGATCTGGATATCAAAGGGATCCACATGAATGCCCACCTCTTTGCCAACCGGACACAGATCGGTGCTGTGTACCAGCCACTCGAAGCCGTCCGGAGTTGTCACTTCCATCTCATAGTGCACGCCCTTGAAGATCAGGTGGGTGCAGACGCCCCGGAGGGTGCCCTTCTCCGGCTCTACCAGGTCGATGTCCTCAGGCCGGATGACCACATCCACAGGGGTGTTGTTACCAAAGCCCTTATCCACACAGACGAACCTGGCGCCGAAGATCTCCACCAGTTCATCCCGCAGCATGATACCGGGGACAATGTTGCTCTCACCGATGAAATCAGCTACGAAAGCATTTTCCGGTTCATTATAGATCTGTTCCGGGGAGCCCATCTGCTGGATGTAGCCCTGGTTCATGACCACGATGGTGTCAGACATGGTAAGGGCTTCCTCCTGGTCATGGGTCACATAGATAAAGGTAATGCCAAGCTCGTTCTTTAGCCGGATCAGCTCATATTGCATATCCTGGCGCAGCTTTAAGTCCAGGGCCCCCAGGGGTTCGTCCAGAAGCAGGACCCGGGGCTCATTGACAATGGCGCGGGCGATGGCGATCCGCTGCTGCTGGCCGCCGGAAAGGGAATCCACGGAACGCTTCTCAAAGCCGTCAAGATTCACCAGCCGGAGGGCGTATCTGATCTTATCGTCAATGTATGCCCTGGATTTGCCCTTGATCTTTAAGCCAAAGGCGATATTTTCGGCAATATTCATATGGGAAAAAAGGGCATACTTCTGAAATACGGTATTAAGCTGGCGCTTGTTGGGGGGGAGCTTGCTGATATCCTCCCCTTCAAATATGACACTGCCTGTGTCGGCAGTCTCGAATCCCCCGATGATCCGCAGTGTGGTAGTCTTGCCGCAGCCACTGGGGCCTAAGAGGGTCACGAAGGTGTTCTCCTTTACCGAAAGGTTCAGATCGTCCAGGACCAGGGTCCCGTCGAAACTTTTGGAAATATTCACCAGATCAATCAAAGGCTTGTTCATCTTATGTTCCTCCTGAGGAATGTAGTGCTGGCGTAACAGTCCAGGCAGATACCCGGACTGTCTGGGGCGTCCGGTGCTGCCTGTTAATATGTAACAGTTCAGACGGGCCATCTTCTTGCCCCCGTCTGAACTGTTGCGTTATTAGTTAGAAACTGGGCGGAGAGCTGACCCACAGGATCACTGCTCCGGCCTTGCTGGTAAGGAAATGGTTCTTATCGGAAATGAAATAAAAGGATTCCCCTTTCCTGGCCTTATAAATTCTGTTTCCGATATGTATGGAGACAGCTCCCTGCAGCACATATCCGAACTCCTCCCCTTCGTGGGGATTGTCCAGGTAGGTGGAGCCGCCGGCCTCCAGGGTCAAAAGAATAGGCTCCATGACATTCTTCTGGGCATTGGGAATGATCCACTTGATGTCATTCTTCAGTTCCGCGTCATATTTTTCGAAATAATCCGTCTTGCCGAATACGATCTGTTCCTCTGGTGTCTCGTTGAAAAACTCCCCAAGGGACGTGCCCAGACATTGGAGGATGTCGGTCAGGGTGGCGATGGAGGGGGAGGTCAGGTTGCGTTCCAGCTGGGATATGAAGCCCTTGGACAGCTCGCTGCGGTCCGCCAGCTCCTCCTGGGTGAGTCCCTTTAAAACACGCAGTTCCTTTAGTTTTGCGCCGATATTCATGTTGTTTTGCCTCCATATATATTTCGAAAGTACATTTCGCTGCAGCCTGCTGCAGTCCGGACAGACGAAGCTGCCGCGCCGCGCAGGGGCCTGCGGCCGTTCCCGGTGAGAACGGAAAGACTATGAAAGGTAATGGCCGCAGTTGACTAAAAGTTTACAAATACTAACTGACTGTAAAAATAAATAAAAAGTTTAGAAATAATAAACACACAGTATCTACCATTATACTGAAAAATATTTGTATGTCAATAGATTTTTTTCGGGATATGTGGTATGATGGTAACTGTTCGGATGGGTCTGCGCACTCCCTGCACTGAGCGTGCGAAAACGTAGTGGCCGGAGGGCATACGGCCATCGCAAAGGGTTTTAATGGGCAGATGCCATAATAGTTCAAAACAGCGCAATTCGAGGAGGAAAAATCATGGCAAAGTATATGGCTTATGTAGGTTCCTATTCCTATACCGGCAAAGCCAGGGGAATCACAGTATTTGATGTGGATGTGGAGAAAGGCGTATTTTTGGAGCGCTGCGAAGT
Organism: uncultured Lachnospiraceae bacterium; assembly: GCA_910577655.1. Taxonomy (GTDB): domain Bacteria; phylum Bacillota; class Clostridia; order Lachnospirales; family Lachnospiraceae; genus Brotaphodocola. The sequence continues at coordinate 38,640 of CAJTOW010000010.1, forward strand.
GGAAGTGAATAACTCCTCCTATGTGATCGCCTCCGCCGATGGCAGGACGCTCTACTCCATTGCGGATGAAGGCGTGGTTGCCTTCCGGATCCTGGAGAACGGAAGTCTCTCCCGGCTCAACAGCGCCAATATCAACGGTCTCAGGGGCTGCCATCTGTCCACAGAGCCGGACGGCAGATATCTCTTCGTATCCGGTTTCCATGATGGGAAGACCACAGTCATGCGGCTGGGCAAGGACGGCAAGGTAGGTACCATTGCGGACGGTGTGTTCAACAAAGGGCTTGGCAGTGTGGCCGAGCGTAATTTCCGTCCCCATGTGACCTGCACCCGCCGGACGCCGGATAAACAGTTTGTCATGTCTGCCGATGCCGGTATGGATCAGGTGAAGATCTTCCGTTTTGATGATCGGCGGGGGAGACTGCAGCAGGTGGATGCCATCCGCTGCGATATGGAATCAGGCCCCAGACGCTTCCTTTTCAGTTCCGACTGCCGGTTCATCTATCTGATGTACGAGCAGAAGAATGTGGTGGATGTTTACACCTACGAGACCAGTGAACAGTCCCTGACCCCTGCCATAGAGAAGATCCAGACAATCTCCACCATGGGAAAGAATGCCAGGGACATTAATGCCGCCTGCTCCATGCGCTTCTCGCCGGATGAGAAGCATCTTTTTGTGGGCAATGCCGGGGATGAGACCATCGCCATCTATGACCGGGATCCCCAGACCGGGCTTCTTGAGCAGCTCTGCTGTCTGCCTGTCAGCGGGGAATATCCCAAGGATATTGCCGTATTCCCGGATGATAAGCACATGGCAGCCATCAACCACCAGAGCAATACCATCACCTTCTTTAAACTGGATTATGAGAAGAAGCTGATGATCATGAGCAGCCGTGAGATCTGCTGCAATGAGCCCAACAGCTGTGTGATCGTGAAGGTGGCAGACTGAAAAGAACAGGAAGGAACGTGAGCAGGTGACTGTCCGTGGCGGTTCAGGAGGCAGGGGGCGGACGCCTGCGGACAGAGTGGTATAAGGAGAACAAAATGGCAGGATCAGTATTTGGCGAACAGTTCCGGATTACAACCTGGGGCGAGTCCCACGGCAGGGCAGTGGGGGTCACCGTAGACGGCTGTCCGGCAGGGCTTCCTTTGTGTGATGAGGATGTCCAGATCTATCTTGACCGGAGAAAGCCGGGGCAGAGCCGTTTCACCACGGCCCGTCAGGAGGAGGACCGGGTGGAGATCCTGTCCGGCATATTTGAAGGGAGGACCACAGGGACGCCCATATCCATGCTGGTGTGGAACAAGGACCAGCGTTCTAAGGATTACAGCGGGATCATGGACGTGTACCGTCCCGGACACGCTGACTTAGGCTATGATGCCAAGTACGGCTTCCGGGATTACAGAGGAGGGGGACGCTCTTCTGCCAGGGAGACCACCGCCCGTGTGGCAGCAGGTGCAGTGGCCTGCAGACTTCTGGGCCAGTACGGCATCACGGTGACGGCCTATACAAGGAGCATCGGGCCGGTAACCATCAGTCAGGAGCATTTTGATCTGGCAGAGCGGGACCGGAACCGTCTTTACATGCCCGACGAGGAGGCTGCTGTCCGTGCCCAGGCATTTCTGGAGGAAATGCTGCAGGAGACGGATTCTGCCGGAGGCGTAGTGGAGTGTGTGATACAAGGCGTTCCCGCCGGCGTGGGCGAACCGGTATTTGACAAGCTGGACGCCTGTCTGGCCAGAGCAGTCATGTCTATCGGGGCTGTGAAGGGCTTTGAGATCGGCGACGGATTCGCCGCTGCCTTAAGCCGCGGTTCTGAGAATAACGACGCGTTCTCCAGGGACAAGTCCGGAAAGCTGTACAAGAAGACCAATCATTCCGGAGGGATTCTGGGAGGGATCAGCGACGGAAGCGATATCGTCCTGCGGGCGGCATTCAAGCCCACGCCGTCCATTGCAAAGGAGCAGGAGACTGTGAACAGCAATGGGGAGAATGTAAAGATCCGTATCCAGGGACGCCATGATCCCATTGTGGTACCCAGGGCTGTGGTAGTGGTGGAGGCCATGGCCGCATTGACGGTGGCGGACCTGCTTCTGCGGAACCGGGGCAGCAGAGTGTAGCCTGCCGGAATGCCTTTTTGTTCCGGCACAGGAAGAATAATCTAGGAGGATTTCAGACATGATCATCGCAATGGGCAACGACCATGCAGCAGTTGAATTGAAGAACGAGATCAAAGCCTATGTGGAGTCCAGGGGCTATGAGGTCATTGATTTTGGAACCAATACCAGCGACAGCTGTGATTATCCCGTCTATGGCGAGAAGGTGGGGCGGGCCGTAGCGTCCGGGGAGGCAGACTACGGCATCGCCATCTGCGGCACCGGCATCGGCATCGGCATTGCCGCCGGCAAGGTGAAGGGCATCCGTGTCTGTACCTGCAGCGAACCCTTCAGCGCCAGAATGTCCCGCAGACACAACAATACTAACGTCCTCACCTTTGGCGCCCGGGTAGTAGGCGTGGAGATGGCCCGGATGATTGTGGATGAATGGCTGGATAACCAGTACGAAGGAGGACGTCACCAGAGGCGGGTGGACCTGCTGATGGAAATTGAGTAATTTTGATAATTGATACCAGGAGGAAGTAATGGACAGAGATAGTATGCCCGTGAACAGGGGAAGTAAAAAGTTTCGGAGTATTGGACGGAAGGTTGGCATTGTTGTGGCGGTCATGCAGCTGGTTTCGGTTGTAGTGGCTATGGTCATCAGCGTCTGGATGTTCAGCTCCCTGATCACAAGGATGCAGCAGGAGAGCTGCGTCAATGGCACCAGTATGCTGGCTTATGAGCTGGAACGAGTGGATGAGGGCCAGGACATAAACCAGATGCTGGACGGACTGAAGAGCCGTATGAACTGCGAGTTTACGATTTTTGAAGGAGATACCAGAGCTTACAGTACTATAACCCAGGATGGTCAGCGTGTGGTGGGAACCCGGCTTTCTTCCCAGTTGAATACGATTGTGCTCCAGCAGGGGCAAAGCTATGTGGGGGAGGCCACAATTCTGGGTGAAAACTATCTGTGTTCCTATGTTCCTACAAAAGGGGCAGACGGAAAAATCAACGGTCTGATCTTTTCCGGTATTTCCATGTCCCAGGCCAAACAGGAGACACGTTCGGTCATAGTGATCGCCGCTGTGGTAAGTCTGCTGATTATTCTGGTCTGTGTGGTGATAATGGGAGCTTATCTGGGTAAACAGGTATCCACTCCTCTGGGTGAGATTACCCAGGTGGCCAAGCGGCTGGAGAGGGGAGACCTGGGTCTGGCCAGCGGCCAGGATGTCCAGGTCAGTGTCTATTCCGATGATGAGATCGGTGTGCTGGGTAGATTATTTGAAAACACTATCCGCCGGCTCCGGTCCTATATCGGGGAGATCTCCGAAATACTGGGGGCCATTGCCGCCGGCAATCTGACCAGGGGAGCCAGTCAGGATTATCTGGGAGACTTCCAGTCCATCAGAAAGTCTTTGGACAGCATCCTGACTGCATTGAACAGCACCATGGGTCAGATTACAACCAGCGCCGGCCAGGTATCCAGCGGAGCCAGCCAGGTGTCAGGCAGCGCCCAGGCCCTGGCCCAGGGAGCTACCCAGCAGGCCAGCTCGGTCCAGGAGATATCCGCAACTGTTGCCAGTATCTCTGAGAACTCCCAGCAGACTGCCGCGGCAGCAGAGGAGGCAGGCCGGTTCGTCACAGAGATGGGGAACCAGCTGGGAATCAGTGTGGATTGTGTGAAGGAACTCAATGTGGCTATGGAGAATATCTCCAGCACCTCAAAGGAGATCGGCACAATCATCGCCACCATTGAAAACATTGCTTTCCAGATCAACATTCTGGCCCTCAATGCCGCCGTGGAGGCAGCCCGTGCAGGCTCCGCAGGAAAGGGCTTTGCCGTGGTAGCCGACGAGGTAAGTAACCTGGCATCCAAATCCGAGGAGGCTACCAGGGCTACCAGGGAGCTGATTGAGAGCTCCATCCGTGCGGTTACAGAAGGCGGAATGGCAGTAAGTAAGGTTACGGAGTCCCTGGAGCAGACCAACCAGATGGCCGGCAATGTGACCAGCAAGGTGGCTACCGTGGTGGAGGCTGTAGAGAAGCAGACAGCAGCACTTGCCCAGGTGGACGACGGCATCGGCCAGATCGCCACCGTAGTCCAGACCAATTCCGCAACCAGTGAAGAATGTGCCGCCGCCAGCCAGGAGCTGTCCTCACAGGCAGGGCTTCTCAAGAAGCTGGTAAGCGCCTTTACCCTTAAGAACTGGTAATATCTAAGAGCTGGTAACAGCTAAAAGCTGGTAATATCTAAGAGCTGGTAACAGCTAAAAGCTGGTAATATCTAAGAACCAGTAACATCCGCTGCCGGGAACCAGGGCAGATGGTCTGTACATAATCTGACGAAAACAGGGGCTGTCAGAAAATGACGCCAGTATACAATACATGGTAGTGACATCAGCTTGATCACCTGATATATTGTATACCGGCAGCGTTTTTCTGACGGCCCCATTTTGGTTGGTAAGGTTTTTGGAAAATTGTAGTTACTGATGGTATCCTGAACTATGTTTCTATTCATGGTCAAGTTGTTTTAAGGGTGGCAGATACCAGCTCTGGAAAAAGTTTTCCCCGGATTGCATTTGCAGGATGTTTAGAAACTCTTAGCTTGCAGGAATCTGCGTTAGGACCCAAAATACAGTTGTCTGAGCGCAGCGAGTTCTGTATTTTGGGTCCTGCTTTTAGCAGATTTCTGCAAGCTTAGAGTTTCTGCATCCGAAACCCGCAATCCGGGGAAAACTTTTTCCAGAGCGTACCTCCTGGAACACCCCCCATGAACTGTAACCGAACTATTGATCATGGATCTTCTGGGGGAATTGGAGGACGGTTCACTGATTAATGTTGAGATTCAGAAGCAGGGGTATGCCTTCCCGGCGGAGCGGATTTCCTGCTATTCCTCAGACCTGGTCATGCGCCAGTATGTCAGGGCCAGGGGGATCAAAGGAAGAAACTTTACATACCAGGATATCAAAAAGGTCTATGTAATTGTGTTGTTTGAAAAGAGTCCCGGAGAGTTCCACAAAATTCCCTGCGCATATGTACACCATGGCAGAACCAGATTTGACACAGGGCTTGAGATGGAGCTTTTGCAGGAATATTTTCTCATAGCTCTTGACGTATTCCGGAAATTCCCGTATCCTAAAAACATAAGCGAGCAGACGGCATGGCTTTCTTTGCTGGTCACGGAAGATCTTAAGGAGGCGGAGAAGCTGATCCGGGAATATCCCTGGCTGGAGGAGATCTACAGGGAGATTGCCATGTTGCGCCAGAGACCAGAGGAGGTGCTTGGAATGTTTTCAGAAGCATTAAGGATACTGGACCAGAATACGATCAAATACATGATAGAGATGCAGCAGAAGAACCTGGAGGAGAAGGAGGCGCAGCTTAAGGAGAAGGATACCCAGCTTAAGGAGAAAGAGTTGCAGCTTAGTGAAAGAGATATTGCAATTAAGGAGAAGGATATCCAGCTTAGCGAAAAGGATGCCGAAATCGCAGAACTGAAAAAACAACTGAAGAATCGTAACAGTTCAGACAGGTCTGCGCACTCGCCGCGCTGACCGTACGAAAACGTAGTGGTCGGAGGGCATCTGCCCCATCGTGTGGCGATTTTCATGGGCAGATGCCGTAACAGCCTGGGAAGTGAAAGGAAATACCGGTATGTCATTCAAATCACAAGAAGCCCTGCTGCGGTCCGAAGAAACGTACAAGGAAGAAGTATACAGGGCTTTTGATCATATGCGTCTCTTTGCCCGTGATGCGGCAGAGGCGAAGAAATCTTATGTTGCTTCTGGTGCATTTGAAGATCAGGATTCATTTATGGCGTATTCAGATCTTGCAGGAGCTAACAAATCACGTTCTGAGACAGAAAAGCTCATTCAAAAATTATATAAGAGACCTTATTTTGCCCATGTAGAGGTCAGGGAAGAAAGCGAGACAAATAGTGAGCATTATTATTTGTCTGACTGTGAGAGCCTGGACGGGATGGTAAATATCGGAACGGACAGCTATTTATTACCATTTAAGCAGGACAAGGAAAGACCTGTATCCATAGCTCTTTTTCATTGCTATCAGTCCCAGAAGGGGAAGCCGGTCCGTTACACAAGTCATGGGGTGGACTATGTTCTGCTTCCAAAGCTTATTTGTAATGATACGATCAATAACCGTCATTTGCTGGATGCTGTCCAGCTGTTCCCGGAATCCGGGATTTTTCAGATTACCGCAGATGAATTGCTGGAAGAAAAACTCCAGGAAAACAGGAATAATCCCACATTACGAAATATCATAGCGACCTTGCAGCGCATGCAGTTCGAAATTATCGAAGCAGATACAGATAAAAGTTTTGTGGTTCAGGGGTGTGCCGGTTCCGGAAAGTCTCAATGCCTGCTGCACAGATTATTTTTTCTTAGAGACACCCTTTCCCAGGAAGGGTGGGATCATGTTCTTCTGTTGACACCAACCCAGTTATTCAGAAATTATTCAGCTGAGTTGATTCGGAGATACCAGTTGTCTGAGGTGGAGAATTGCTCCATTGCCGACTTGTACAGAAGATTACTGAATGCATATGATGCAAGATTTAAAAACCGCCAGTATCAATACGAATTATCCGAGGAATATCTGCCGGATGCATATCTGCGGGAAGTGTATGATCCCGGGGTCATAGAGCGGATTGATGATGAAATTGGCAAAGCCATCCGCCGGTATGTGGAGGCAGGCTGCGCGGCTTTGGGAAGCCAAATGCCTGAGAGAATTACGGCTGTCCTGGTGGGAGAGCTTGTGAAACAGCTGGATGAAGAAATCCGGGAATTTGATTCCAGGGAATCTGTTTTACAGCGGGATGAAGTGTATGCCGAAAAACGCAGTCAGTATGAACAATTGCAGAAAAAACTGGATACACTTCAAAAAAGACGGGAAAAGCTTCTGGAAAATTATGAACAGATTATAAAGGAAGGAAAACAACTGGAGGAATTATGTCTGGCCCTCCAGGAGGCCCAGGCAGAACGGGCAGAATGGATCCGCCAGAGGGATTTGAACCAGAGAGATGCCATAAGAAAATTGACCGGACTGGCGGATAGGTGGAATACAGAGGATGATATTCAAATGCCGGCAAGATATGCCCAGCAGCTTTTTCTTGTGGAGGATATTCTTTTTGGGGAACGGTCTAAGGCAGATGAGGAATATGCCCGTTTTCTGGATGAATATTGTGCCCAGGCTGATACAGAATTGCGGGAACTGATCAAGAGTCAGACACCAGAGAAAGCGGCAGTCCGACAGGAAAAACGGAAAAGAGAGATTCTTGAAAGAGCAGAATATCTGGCATCGGAAATACAAGTACTTTCCGAAAAAGCCGAGGAATATGCCCACTGGCTGCGTAATGGTGCTGAAGGCAGTGAAGGCGAAGCATCGAAAAGGACATTACGCCGCTCGGAAATGGAAAGAGCCAGATACTTCCTTTCCAGAATTGAGAGCGCCGTATTCGAACGGGAGGTCTGGAATACACTGACGCCTTTGAAGGAAAAATATCATATCCAGACCTTGCAGGTGGAGTCTTTACAGGGCGGACATCAGCGGGAGACAAGGATCCTTTACAAGTCAGATCTTTTGTTTTACCTGAAAATATATGCATTTCTTTATCCGGATGCTGTGCTGCCGGATTACAGGATGATCTGTATTGATGAAGGTCAGGATTTACATAAGGCAGATTATGATATGCTGCACCGCCTGTACCCCCGGGCCGTGTTTAATGTATTCGGGGATACCGACCAGGTGCTCCACACAGCATGCGGGATTCAGGACTGGGAGCGTGAGACCGGAATCAAAAAACAGTATTTAATGAACCGCAATTACCGCAACACAGCGGCAATTGTTGATTTCTGCAATCGTTCCTTTGGTTCCTGCATGGAATATATAGGGAAGGTGAAGAAAGACCAGAAGCCCCATAGGGTGACAGATTTTTCGCAGCTGAAGGCAGCCACAATGGAGCCTGACATGGTATTGATCGTCAAGGACAGAAGAACCCTGGAACAGATGTGCGGGCAAATGGGAAAACCGGTGTCCGATTTTGAATATCTTGATACCAGGGCAGAGAAAAAGCAAAGCGGCAAAATCCCCTGCTATTCTATCTTCGCGGCCAAGGGTCTGGAATTTTCAAATGTACTGGTATGCGCGTCAGGTATGACTACAAATCAGAAGGTTGTTGCCTGCACAAGGGCTATGGAGGACTTATATTATTATGAATGATGCAGAGAAACATATGATTCTTCCAGACCAGGTGCCGGCTGTCGGCGCGGTAAAATCAGAGCTGGAACATATCCTGAAGCAATTGCGCCGGGGAAATGTTCCGGACAAAGAGACTGTTTCCGGTTTGCAGCAGTTATTTCAGGAATATCTTGACACCTGCAGGAAGGCAAAAACCATACCTGAAGATACGCATCCATTGGAAGGCAGTAAAAAGACAGGGAAAGTCATCTGGAGGAATGTGCTGCCTGACGGTCAGGCCGTATGTATGCCTGAAGAGGACTTTTTTGAAAACACAAACAATATAAAACTGCTTAAAAGGCTGGTTCTGGAAAAGCTGATTCCGGAAGCTGAAATTGCCGGGGACACATCACTTGCAGACTATCTGACTGAGGCGGGATATGTCGCGGCAGTATCCATGGATTCGGCGGCATTAAGCCAGCGGTATTATCTTTTAACGACAAAAGGATGGCACTGTCTTTCCGATGAAAGGGTAAGGGAAATCCTGACAGAAAAAGATCCTTCCTTTGTATTTCCCAAAAAAGTATTATCGAATCCGGAAAACTGGACGGAACCGACATTTTTTAAATTAGCCCGTATGCAGAAATATTTTGAAGGGCTGGGGATTACGGATTATATGATTTTTGCGGATCAGAAGGAGCCGCAAATGCAGTTTGGCTGTGAGATCCGGGATTCCTATTCTGTGAGTTACTGCTTTGCGGCTGACTTTGATGGGAATCTGGAAGTGAAGGAGTCCGCCAGACTGTACGAACTTGGCCGTTCCGATAAAGTGGACGAGCTTGTTGTCATTGTACATTCCAAAGAGGAAGAAAACCGTCTGAAGCTCCAGAGAGGGCTTGATGCCAGCATATTAAAAAAGCTGCGATTCTATATCTTGGTGTAGGGGGGACAGCAGATGGATTTGCAAAAGAAACAGATGGATGTGACTGTCAGATGTATTTCGGCCCTTCTGGAACAATTGAATCAGGGAAATGATTTGTCAGAGCAGGATTGCAGTCAGGTCATTGCAAACCTGGAAAAGCTGGAGAGGCTGGCATATGTCGGGAAGGAGGGGGAGCAAAAGGATATGGACATGAACATAGAAGAGCTGTTGCTTGCGTTTAACAGCAGTGCGGATGAATCTAAAAAGCTGCTTGGGGAAATGCTTGCAGTCATATCAGATGGGAAGGTTCCAGGGGAAGCGGCGGTAAAAAGCCTGGACAGTCTGATCCACAGTCTGCGCCAGAAATATGATTCCATTTATTCTATGGCCCAGGCCCAGATATCTGAGGACGAAATGCCGGAACAGGGAGCGTCTGCTGCAGAATATGCAGAAGCAGTAAGAAACAGTGCCGCCATTCGTTATAAAAGGCAGCTGGAAAACATAAAGAGGATTCTGGAGGATTTTATTGCCGTGCAGTCTCTGGTAGCGAATTATGCCGCTGCCCTTTTGCCATACCAGGAGCAGGCCAAAGCCCTTGTTTCCGGAATTGAAAATGAAGAGATACCCGACGTGGATCATATGGAACTGGAAATTACCGGGCCAAAGGTATTTCTGGAGACCCTGGCATGTGAAAACATTGACTCGGATGAGGGGATGGAGCTGCTGGACCAGGTAAGCGAGTACTATTCCCGCCGCGTACAGAACGGACTTGCCGCTGGGAAATATTTTATTCCGGAGAAAGCAGAGATGGAACCCCTGCCTTCTTCTGGGGCAGAAAGGGATACAGAGGAAGCGGACCAGGAGGATATGCCGGAACCGGTTTCCACGGACAATTCAGACCAGCCAGAGGACGCGGGCCTATATTCAGACCAGCCAGAAGAGGCAGTCCTGCATTCAGACCAGCCAGATGACGCGGGCCTGTATTCAGACCAGCCAGAAGACGCAGGGCTACATTCAGACAAGCCGGAAGGGGCGGGCCTGTATCCGGTTAATGGTGGTACCTGTGAGACAGATCCGGGTACTTCTGAGCGGGAAATGGGCGGATCAGAAATAGGATCTGGGTTTGTTCAGAAAGTGATCGCATCGGGACTGCTTTTGGATGAGACGGATCCTGTAGGGCTTTTCTCCAAGGATATCAGTCCTAATGAAGAAAAAAAGGTTACCACAAGTGTGTTTCAAAACGATGTCAGAAAGGGTAATGAAAAAGCTGTAAAGGAAATTTTGAAAGAAATTTGTGCAACCAACAATGTAACGGCCCGTTCCATGAAGCGTATTAAGGGGATGCCGGAGGAGCTGGCCCGCAGTGTCCTGGATTATCTGCTGAAAAAAGGTTATTTGAGAAAATATACGGTTACATTGGGAGGATATTTTTATTGTGCGTCTCCTAAATTGATGAAAGCCTTATCCTTCAAGGATGCGGCAAGAATGACAGGGGTCCGCCAGCGTGCGGTTGAAGACTGGGGATGCTTTATAGAGGATAAAAATACTGGCGTTGTAAGCCGGATTACGTATGGGAGACTATACTGTGAGAGCATCAGCCGCCTGAAACGTGCGGGGCGGCTGTCCTTTACCTTACAGGAAAAGTCATTTACGGATGCTTTTATTCTGAGGGTTTTTCCGACAGATAAGAGCGCGGGCTGTGATTTGAATATTGGTGTATTCTGGGACAATACGGAAGAATGTGATTCCTTTATGGAAGATCTGGGCAGTATGCTGGAAGCTGGTACCCGGATAGAGCGAATAGTTTTTGCGGCATTGAATACAGAAAAAGCCAGATGTCTGGCGGAGCTTTTGCTGGACACGTTCGGGGACAGAGTGTCATCAGAAGAGATTGATTTGTATAGCTTTGCAGACAATCACTATTCTACATATCCGGAAGATGAGGTGACAGAAGGTTTCGCGACAAGTTCTTTGGAGGATGAGGGTGATAATGACTCTCAGGAGGAGGAGCCGGTTGAACATGAGTCAGCAGCCTTTGCCGCCGGGAAAGAGCCCGCGGCTGAAAAAACAGTAAGCTCCCAGGTGCTGCCTGACAAGCCCCGGCCCCAGGCATCTGCGGTGGAAACGGTCAGTCATGGGGCCCCAATATCCGGGGAGAGAAAGAATCCGGCCAGGGTAATGAGTTCTGCCGGATCAGATTCGGATCATTTCATGGAAAATGTCATGAAATTAATCAGCTCCAGGCGGCTATATGGAGCTACAGCATATGCAAAGGCATTCTCTTTGCGGCATCCGGAATATACTCTGTTTTATAATCAGCTGGCACACGCTGTCAATGATCCCATGGGACATTGCAGCTATTCCACGGATAATGTATTCAATCTGATTGAATCAAAGGGAGAATTTGAGGATGCCCTGGTCATGTCAACTGCCATACGGACATTTTTCTCCAACCAGGTCCGGTATGATTATAATATCAAGTCCTTTTATAGCGGAATAAAAGAATATAAGCTGTTAAGTGATTATCCTGCCCTGAGCAATGTGGTCTATTCCCTGATGGAGTTTAAGGACAGCTATCAGAAAGGAATGGATGCCTATGCGGATTACCGGTCCAGGAGCAAGGCTGAACTGGAGCAGGAGATGCGGAAGCTTCAGCAGGAAGCCCGCAGTTTTTATGAAAATTCTGTAATTGGCCGAAAGAAAGAAAAGGCCAGTCAGAAGCGTTTCCTGGAAACCAAGAGACTGATTTTTTCCGTAGGAAGCGATTTTGGACAGTATATCAAGGCGGTTGTGGATGGTGACGATGAGCTTTTGCCATTGGTAACCGAGTTCCTTCAGGATCATTTCTATGAAGAAGACAGCATCATAGGGGAAGATACCATAGACGGTGATAAGCTCTGGGCTTATATCGTTGCTTACTGGGAGGAAGCGGGCAAAAGGATGATGTACCGCAGGCACGCCGACCTGATGAGTCATCTGCGGAGCAATATCATCAGTACCACAACAAAGGCTGTCCAGCTGCTGGCCAGATGGTGTGATATCGTAAACCGCTTAAACAACCATGCGGAAGATGAAGGGGATGAGGCCTATAAGAAAGCGCGTAAGAAGCTCATGGAGAATCTTGAGACTTCCATCGGGGAATTGGGGGAAAGCTGTGAAAATGCCGGGGCCACGGACAAGGAAAAGGCGGGAGCCCATGTGCTGATCTATACCCTGAGGGAGATTCTGAACTGCATCAATGGCTCTTATAAAGAAGATACCAGGAAATATTTCTACGTGCCGTTTCTGCTGACCGATGATCTGATGCTGGATGAGGATTATATTCCTGACCTGGACATGCATTCTTCCACAATGCAGGCACTTGATCCTATGGTCAGAATCCTCGATCATGTCCAGAAGACCCAAAACGGGCTTCCGGATTACCGGGAGCGGCTGACTGCCATTCTGGATGATAAGGGCGATGACTATGGAGCGGCCAGACTCATTGTCGGTTATCTGATGGCGAAAGATCCTGCTGAGGATTTGGAGGCGGTCTCCGGCACGATTGATTCCGGGGAAGCATATGCCAGGGAAACGGCAGAGCTCCGCAAGGATGATTTTATCGGAGAGCTGGAGCTTGCCCAGAGTTACGGGCAGATTGATAATTCCATAGAGGATAAGAAGGAAAAAATCCTTCAGATTGTTGATGAGTGGTATGAATGGGCAGTTGAGACCTCCAATTATGGTTTCTTTAAGCGGGTGATGGACGGTTATCTTGCTGAGATTAAGGAGGAGGCCAAAGCCAGGGAAAAGGACCTGCTGGAGCAGCTTGACATTTTTAAGTCAGCAGCGATTCCTGGCCTTTCTGCCGATGCAAAGGAAAAACGGATCGCGCGGATTCAGGGCATGATTAAGGTGCAGAATTATACTGTAGCCGAAGATCTGCTTGCCAGGGCCAATGTGTCTGAGGAAGAACATGAAGAGCTGATTGAAGAGGATTTCCTGAAGGAATTCCTGGATAACTATGATGATTATTATCAGCCGGTAGCCACCCACAAGGCTTCCTTTGCGAACCTGGTCAGCAGCAGAACGAGAAACAAGGAAGAAAGAGGCGCAAAACGGCTTGCGGACAACTGGCTGCCGGGAGGAAGTCTCCTGGGGAAGGACAGGCTTTCAAACCTGCTTACGTGTTTTGGGTTTAAGCCTGAATCGGTAAAACCACTGAGCGCCATTGGAAAGTTTGAGAATTTTTCTGTTTTGACAGCAAAAGCAAAGGGCGGTCAGGGGGATAACCATACACATCCCATTGCGGCCTTTGGTTCCGGGGCGGCGGTGGATGGGTTCCGGGTGGTCTGTATCAACGGCGCATATGACGCTGATGGCCTGATCGATGTGATGAAGCAGATCGGAAACGCAAAGCATACCTTAATCCTGCTTGACTGCGCATTGTCAAAGAGTGAGCGCCGCAGACTTGCGCGCAAAAGCAAGAATGCCCTGGGAGATAAACTCTTTGGCGTTATTGACCGGACTGTCATGATGTTCCTTGTCCGCAATTTTGACGAGACCAAAATGAACCGGATGCTGGTCTCCCTCATTACCCCATTTGGCTATTACCAGCCCTATGTCTGGGAGTCTGCCAATGTGATGCCTCCGGAAATATTTATGGGAAGAAAGCATGAGCTTGAAAAGATCAAATCTCCCACCGGGGTTAATATCGTATACGGCGGGCGCCAGCTTGGAAAATCTGCTCTTCTGAAAAAGGCAAAAGAAGATATTAACTGGGACGAGAATGGCAACAGGGCAGTCCTCATTGATATAAAGGGCCTGGATTACAAAAAGGCAGCCAGAAAGACAGGCCATGCACTGTTTGATGAAGAGGTATTGGAGCAGGATATTGATACAGATAACTGGGATGATCTGGCACGTGTCGTAAAACGCCGCTTACAGTCCGGTAAAAACAGAATTCCCTATCTGCTGCTGTTGCTTGACGAGGCAGATGTATTTATTGAGAGCTGCGGCGGTGATGTGAATTACCAGCCCTTTGATGCCCTCAAGGAAATCCAGAGTATTGGAGCGGGGCGGTTTAAGTTCGTAATAGCTGGTCTCAGGAATATTGTACGGTTCAAAAGAGAGGCCCTGGGCAATAACAGCGTGCTGACACATCTTGAACCGATGACTGTGAAGCCATTTAATACATCCGAAGCACGTGAGCTGATGGAAATTCCGCTGCATTATCTGGGGCTGAGATTTCCGAAAGAAAAGGAATCCCTGATCACCCTGATTCTGGCAACTGCCAATTATTTCCCCGGCCTGATCCAGATGTATTGCGCAAAGCTGATCAATGCTATGCGCAGCAAGGATTACGCAAATTATGATGAGGTGGATACTCCCATTTATGAGGTAAGTGAGGAACATATTAAGAAGGTGCTGGCAGATCCCGAATTTATGCAGCAGATCCGCGAGAAATATGAGATCACCCTGAAGCTGGACGAAGATAACTATTATTATCTGATTGCGCTGCTGATGGCTTTCTTGTATCACAACAACGGCTATAATGAAGGGTATTCTGCCATGGATATCAAGAAGGCCGGTATTGACCTGGAGATTGCAAAAATCGCCAGCCTTGAAAATACCCGACTGGAAGCCTTCATGGAAGAGCTTACGGAGTTGAATGTATTGCGGAACACGGATAAAACCCATTACCTGTTTACAAGATTCACGTTTTTCCAGATGATGGGGACACGGGGGGAAGTGGATGATATGCTGGAAGAATATATGGGGGACTGAACATGGAACAGATATGGTGGGAAAGAGTACCGAATGCCCTGCTGTTTACCTCAGAGATCGTGGACCGTCTCCTGGGTGAGAAGAGTATTATCCTTCAGTGCCCAGGGGATTTCCCCTGGTATTCTTATATGGTAAGAAATATAAAGGAAGCAGTAAAACAGCAGAATTCGTCAAAACGTTTTGAATGTGTTTCTGATGTTTCAGAGCCTGGCCCTTATCTGCTGCGGGAATTTTGTAAACCTGAGAAAAGAGCCGAGTACAGGCCGGCAAAGACGTATGCCAGATTTTTCGCGGAAAGTGATGACATTGTTCTTCACGAACGATATGTGTGGGTAAAGATTTGTTCAAAGGAACAACTGGATTCCTGGATAAAATTCGTTTCAGAATACACAAAAGAAAGAGGAAAGGATAAGAATGTGGCTGTATTTGTTCTGGAATGGAGAGAAAGCAGCTCCATACAGACAAAGAAAGGGATCAAATTGTGCTCCTTTGACGAATATGTCACGGAATATGACAGGATCGTTTTTTGTACATTAGCGTCCTCTTCTGTCAAAGAGTGTTCCTTTATAAAAAATTATCTGACAGAACTGGCAGCCAATGTTGTGGGCAATGATATTGAGTTATGTGCGGCCTGCCTGGAAAGCTATAAGGAGTTTCTTCAGAATCCATATAGGACAATTGAAAACATATTGCAGTCCAAAATCAGATCAGACGGCAATGAATATAGCTTTCATAAAACACAGGCAGATGTGAGCCATCTCACATGGCTTGCACAGATCAAAACGGTATACCCGGTTCTTGAGGAGTACAGGGAAGAACTGGTACAGAGGTATTCTGCGGCCATCGCCAGACAGCTGCCGATTACATCCTCGTATGGGGAAACTTATAATGATCCGGGGGATGTTGAGCTGGGGACCCTTAAATATATGGCAGATCATAGAAGATTAGCCCTGACTTTAAAGGAGTATGAACGTCTGAAAGTACATAGAGAGGCAAGAAATAAACTTGCTCATCTTGTGCCTTTGACTCTGGAGGAGGTGAAAAGGCTGGTAATTTAATCAGGTATCATAACGCTGGCTGGGGATGTGCGTCACCCGGATCCATATGGGCTGTTTAAAACCGCCAGGTGTCATAGGATTGCTGTCCTGCGAAGTCATAGCCTGACTGGCGCGAAAGCCAGCGCCAGTCCTGCAGCTATGAAGGGCCAGCGCCAGCCCTGCAGTCGTGAAGGCCAGTGCCAGCCCTGCAGTGGTAAAGGCCAGCGCAAACCCTGCAGCCATGAAGGGCCGGGGCCGGCCCTGCGGCCATGAACATAGTGATGGTAAATGATCTTAGATCCGGTTTTTGTCACCCCATTCACACATTTTGTCCAATATGGGAATCAGGGATTTTCCGCGCTCTGTAAGACTGTATTCTACTTTGGGAGGAATCTGGGGGTATTCCTCCCGGTGGATCAGCTGGTCTGCCTCCAGCTCCTTCAGGGTGGAGCTGAGGGTCTTGTATGATATTCCCCCTATGTATTTTTTCATTTCATTGAAACGGACGATTCCAAATTCCATCAGGGTGTAGAGGATCGTCATCTTGTATTTTCCGTTAATCAGGGACAGCGTGTAGCTGAAACCGGTATTTTCCAGGGATTCCTGGGATATGCAGTGGGTACCCATATTTTGTATCCCTGTCACAACAGAATGATATTGTGCTCCCGGCAGGTCTGCCGCATCTGATCCGGCCACAGACTTGCCTGGACTTCCCCTATATGGGCCCGGTCCAGAAGCAGCATGCACAGCCGGGACTGGCCGATGCCGCCGCCGATGGTGCAGGGAAGCTTGCCTTCCATAAGCATCTTGTGGTAGGGAAGATTCCGGCGGTCGTCGCAGCCTGCTTTGGTGAGCTGTTCATCCAGGGATTTCTCATCGACCCGGATGCCCATGCTGGAGATCTCCAGGGCGCAGCCCAGGGTCTCGTACCAGAAGAGGATATCCCCGTTGAGCTGCCAGTCATCGTAGTCCGGGGCACGGCCGTCGTGGGGCTTGCCGCTGGCCAGCTTGTCGCCGATCTTCATCAGGAAGACACAGCCATGCTCCTTTGTGATCAGATTCTCCCGCTCCTTTGGTGTCTTGTCCGGGAACCGGTCCTCCAGCTCCTGGGAGGTGATGAAGAAAATGTCATCCGGCAGACGCTTTACCGCCTGGGGATATTTGTACCAAACCTCATGTTCCATGTGCTTGATGATCTTGAAGATGGTGCGGACTGTGGTTTCCAGAGTCTCCACATTGCGCTGCTCCCGGGTGATCACCTTCTCCCAGTCCCACTGGTCCACATAGCAGGAATGGAGATTGTCCAGCTCCTCATCCCGCCGGATGGCGTTCATGTTGGTGTAGAGACCTTCTCCCGGCTGAAAACCATATTTCTTTAATGCCATACGTTTCCAC
Organism: uncultured Lachnospiraceae bacterium; assembly: GCA_910577655.1. Taxonomy (GTDB): domain Bacteria; phylum Bacillota; class Clostridia; order Lachnospirales; family Lachnospiraceae; genus Brotaphodocola. Next base: position 56,052 of record CAJTOW010000010.1, read on the forward strand.
TTGGCAAGGGAGTGGACTACCTCCACAGTCTCTCCGGGGATGGAGGCGATGTCGAACTGGACAGGCCGCTCCACGCCGTTCAGATTGTCATTGAGACCGCTGCTCTGCTCCACAAAGAGGGGGGCGGAGATCCTCTCTAAGTTCATCTCCCGTCCCAGCTCCTTCTGGAAGGTGTCGCGGATGTACTTGATTGCGTCCTGGGTTTCCCGGATGGTGAGCCGGGGGGAATATTTCTCGGGTAAAATAAGTGCCATATAGGTATCCTCCTGGTTTTTCTGTGAAACTGCGAAATGCACTGTGTTCTATGCATCTGTTTCAGACAAGAATATCATAATATTTTTATGACGTCAATTGATGGGGTATGAATTTGGGGTTACAGTTCACGGGGCGGGGAAAACTGGACAAGAAGATGCGCGAACAGTA
>CAJTOW010000011.1 GCA_910577655.1 uncultured Lachnospiraceae bacterium
AAAATTTTATTATATTGTTAAAAATCCGTATATTTTTCTTTCGCAGATTCTGATAATCCGCGAAAAAAGGTAGGGCTGTAGCACTGATAGTTTTATAAACATCGGTGCAACAGCCCATTTTCTCCGCAACTGAAATATCTTACCCGGAAATATATAATTCAATGAAATACATCAAATATATCTTATCAAAATCTCAGCAGGCGTTAATTTGGTTCATCTGCTTCCGTACCCACACACAAGCTTCATAAAAAATCCCCGTATCTACAGAATAGGACAAATATTGAACACCGGCATTACTCCATTTTCTCAGAGTTTCCTTATTATCCATAAATGTCCCCACCAGAATATGCTTCTTTTTCGCCCTCTCCACAATCTCCTGCATCTGTTCTACCACAGCAGGATGGGTCGTCTGTCCGGGAAGCCCCAGGCTCTGGGAAAGATCATAGGGCCCAATAAAAAGTATATCAATCCCCGGAACTTCCATAATCTCATTCAGATTTTCCAGAGCCTGCTGCCCCTCCAGCTGTATAATGACCAGGGTATGGTTCGCCTTCCGGAAATATTCGCTTTTCTCCATGGCCGAGTATTTGGCTGCCCGCACAAACCTGCAGACGCCCCGCTCCCCCTCAGGAAAATATTTTGCTTCCCTTACCACCGCCTCCGCCTCTTTAGCACTAGATATCTGCGGTATTTGTACTCCCGCCGCACCGATATCCAATACCCGTGAAATATCCCCGCAGCTGCCCACCCGGACAACCGGTAGGACACCGGCCACCTGCGCTGCCCGGATGTGGTTCTGCAGGCTTTCCACACTGGCAGGACCATGCTCCATATCCAGAATAACAAAATCCATTCCTGCATATCCTGCCGCTTCTACAAATGCCGGGTCGCAGGTCTTCATAAAGGGACCGATTACATACCCGTTTCTCATTTTCCTGTAAAATTCCTCAATTATTGCCATCCCCATGATGTCTTTCCTCTCCTTTATCCGCAACCCCTCAGGCAGGCCGAAAGATTACGATTATGATTCTTACATTGGTCACACTTCAAATATATACTCAATCTCCACAGGAATACCGCCCGGAAGCTCACTGACGCCGATTGCTGACCTGGCTCCTACCCCTGAGTCCTCTCCGAAAATATCCATCAAAATCCGGGAGGCTCCATCCGCCACCACCGGCTGCTGATGAAAGCCAGACCCGCTTGCCACAAATGCCAGGATTTTTACCACCCTTTTTATTTTGTTCAAATCCCCCAGGTATTCATCAAGCGCACTCAAACCGTTCAAGGTACAGATAACTGCCGCTTCCTGCCCCTCTGCAACCGTACATCCTTCTCCCAGCCTTCCTGAAAAAACAGGGGTTCCGTTTCTGGTGGCTCCCTGCCCCGAAAGATATACCATGTTTCCCACCTGAATTACCGGCTTATAGATCCCTCCTTTCGGCGGTGCCGAAGGAAGCTCATATCCCAATTCTCTGATTCTTTCATAAATATCCATCATCTGTTTTCCTTTTCTTTTCCGTTCATATTTTTTAAAGTATTAACTCAGACTGTAATCTTCCGGTTACGGGCCTTCACTTCCCAATTCTCAACGATAACCCCATCTTCCACAACGAAAACGGAAGGATACAGTGCACTTGTGGGACAGATATGAGTCGGAATCACATAAACCACGCTCCCGATTTCAGGCAGCGAAGCCTCTTGTCCCTCCTTCACACGGAACACCCAATGCTCCTCGTTCTGAAACTCCGGCTCATACCTGTCTCCTCCCACAATATATCCTCTCTGGGAAGCCGGATCCGCAGCAATCCCTTTATACCCCAGATCCAAGGTAAATCTGCCTTCCGAGGGATGGCTGACCACCCTGCTCAGGACCACTGCCGCCGGCATAAAATCCATATCCGGCAATCCCTTATAATACCCCGCATCCTGTAAAAATGCCGTTCCCGGAGACAAGAATACATCCGGATATTCTGCGTGGCAGGGAAAGGAAGGTGTTCCTCCCATAACAAGGACCGGACATTCCAGCTTCTTTCCTTCCAGTCTGTTCCGAATCTCTTTCAATTCCTCTGCCTTTTTTGCCACCCTCTCCTTCCTGGTTGCCAGATCCGGATCATTATGGTTTCCGTCATAGCAATGAAGCCCCATCATGGCTATCCCCTCCAGGCGGGCACACTGCCCATAAAGCCCCTCTGTCGATTCCATAGCCACGCCTGTCCGGTTCATTCCCATATTAACGTCCAGGAGAACCCTTGTGATAACCCCTTTCTTCAAAGACTCTTCTGACAAAAGAGCCAATTGCCCGTAATCCTCCCCAATCGCCCAAAAACGCAGCCGGGGATATTTCTCCTCCAGGCTTATAAACCGCTGGATATTTGGCCCCACCAGAGGGTATGCCACCAGAATATCCTCCGCCCCGCAGTCAGCCACCATTTCCGCCTCCGCAATCGTGGCACATTTAAACCGTTTAATCCCCATTTCCATCTGCAGCTTTACCATGCCTGCCGTCTTATGGGATTTTACATGAGGCCACAAACGCTCTGCCGAACCTGCCAGATTGATCGCCTTCCTGATATTCTCAATTATAATATCCTTATAATAGACTAGCTGCGGCGTAATAATTTCTGATGCATCCTTGATCTCATACTTGTAATCCATAAATTTTCCCCTCCCTCTCACATGGACAAAATATAACTCTCATAGAAATCTACCGCCTCCTCCAGCTGCCTTCCCTCAATATATTCATCCACAACATGGGCCTGGGCAAGGCTTCCCGGACCGCACAAAATCCCATCGAAGCCCTCTGACAAAAAGCAGGACAAATCACAGCCGGCCGAAAAATAGGCAATCCCTGGCTTTGGCCGTCCCATCCTCTCATATGCCATCTGTGCAATTTTCACGCTGTCTGCCTCAGGATCCGTCATCCCCGGAGCTACATCAATATATGTTTCTATTATCCAGGAAACATCTTCTGTTTCAAAAAGCCTTTTCAGCACAGCTTCTGTTTCCAATTCCAGTTGTTTTGCAGTATCCCCCGGCACAGTCCGGAAATCAAGGACAACCTCTCCATATCCCGGAATCACATTATCCTTGATTCCTCCTGCAGCAATTGTCGCTGCTACTGTAGGAGGGGGAAGAATCGGCTGGATCAATTTCTGTTTTCTCTGATTCCAGCCTTCCACCTCCACCAGAAATCTTCCCAGAAGGGTAAGGGCATTCATTCCCTCATAGGGGCGCCCCGAATGGCATTGCTTTCCATAGATTCCCACCACAAGACGCACCACCCCTCTGTGGGCCACATGAATCTGATTTTGCGTTGGCTCTCCGATCACTACAATATTCTGTTTTCCTTTTTCGAAATGCCTGGCAAAATATTTTGTTCCCGTTCCGTTAATCTCCTCGTCAGCAACAAAAGCAAGAACCAGATTTTTATTTTTTAGGGTATTTTCCCGTTTTACCTTAATGGCTGCCGCCATCATCGCCGCCAGGCCACCCTTCATATCGCAGGTTCCCCTCCCATAAAAGCGCCCTTCCTTTTCTGTCACGCAAAAAGGTGCACAATTCCATCCGCTGCCTGGAGGAACCACATCCAGGTGTCCATTTAAAATCAGATTTCGATCCGATTGTCCAAAAGAAGCAATCATGTTCGCCCGGTTCTCTGCCACCACCTGAACCTCAATCTCAAATCCTTCCTGCCGTAAAATATCTGCAATATATTCTGCCAGCGGCCTCTCATTCCCCGGCGCATTAGAGGTATCGAACTTTACCAGATCCTTCATCAGCCGCACTGCCATTTGTCCATATTCCTTCATAACATTTCTCCCTCTACATCATATTTCCCAAGAACATGGTCAGAGGCGGACAGTAGGCTACCAGCAGGATCACCAGCCCTCCCACAATGAAAAAGGGAACCAGATCCTTTACACACTCCTCAATAGAAATCTCCGCAATATTGCAGGAAATAAAAAGCGTAGTCCCAACGGGAGGCGTAAACAACCCCATGGCCAGAGAACAAAGAACCACAATGGCCATATGGATCGGATCCATCCCCATCCCTACTGCAATCGGCATAAAAATCGGCAGGAAAATATACAAATTAGGCACATTGTCCATAACCATCCCCGCACAGAAGAGAATCAGAATCATCGCCAGAAGCATAACAGCATAAGGAAGATTCAAACCCAGCAGAAAATCCGCAATCATCGTAGGTATATTATTGCTTACCAGAATCCACTGCATAATTGTGGCCGTACAAACCACCATCATCACCACGGTCGTCCCGATTGCAGAATCCTTCAATGCCCGAATAATTTTCTTCATATCAAGAGTGCGGTAGACAAACAACCCCAAAAGCAGAGAATACACCACACAGATAGAAGCTGATTCCGTAGGAGTAGCGATCCCCAGAATAATACTCCCCAGCATAAAAACAGGGAACAGCATTGCCCAGACTGCATCGACAGACGCTGCGATCACCTCGCTTTTTGTCGCACGTTCCTCTCTGGGATAATGATTCTTCTTTGCCATCCATACTGTCACCGCCAGATAGGCAAAGCCGATCAAAATACCCGGAATTGCCCCTGCAAGGAACATTTTCGCCACAGAAAGCCCTGTGATATAAGAGATAACAATCATCGTACTGCTAGGTGGAATAATAATGCCCACCACAGAGCTGGTTGCATTGATTGCTGCCGAAAAGGACTTCGGATATCCCTGGTCATTCATTTCCGGAATCAGGATTGCTCCTACAGAAGAAGCATCCGCTACAGAAGATCCAGAAATTCCAGCCATAATCATACTTGTCACCACAGATACACAGCCTAACCCTCCTGGAAGCTGGCGGACCAGAACACTGGCAAAATTGATCAGCTTCTTGGCAATCCCTGATTCCACCATAAGGTTTCCCGCCAGAATAAAGAAGGGGACTGCCAGAAAAGAAAATGACTGGGTGTTGGAAAAAAACTTCTGGGCCGCAACTGCCAGGGAAATATCATTCACCTGCATAAACAAGAGGGATGCGCTCCCCATGGCAAAGGCGATAGGAACCCCTATTATCATCAAAACAGCAAAAGCCAGAAACATAATAACCATCATTGGCTTTCCCCTCCTATCTTCGCCATATCAAATATAATATACTTAAGTAAATTAAATCCCACGACAACCGCAATCCCCACAAACCCAACAAACATGGAACCGTACACCAGCGCTTTGCTGATACCCGTAAGAACCATTATCTCCCTGCTCAGAGAACTGGACAGATTAAAGGAGGCAATAGCCATAAAAACAGAAAAATAGAGCATCACCATATGCACTGAGATTTCGGCAACATGACGGAATATTCCCTTGAATTTTTCTTTAATAAAAACCAGGGCTGTATTCCCATTATCTTTAGCAATACTGATTGCGCTCAATGACACAATCCACGGAAAAAGAATATTGGTCATTTCTGTGGTGATAACAATCGGAGACTTAAATACATACCGGAAAAGAACCTCAGTGAATACAAATCCCGTCAGGAGAGCCATCATGATTCCTGCAATAATTCCCAAAGCATTCGTAATGACATATATTCCTCTATCAATTTTTTTGAAATTCTCCATTCCTGACCTCCTCATCTCTATATTCTTCCGAAAGCTTTACCGGCCAATTGCTTTTAACACCTTTTCATCTGCCTTTCCCGCAAACATATCGTATACCGATTTAACAGCCTCTGCAAATTCCGTTGTATCCGGAGTAGTGATTTCCTTAAAGCCTCCCTCATCCTTAATCATATCAAGATACCTTGCATCCGCATCCCCGGCATATTCCCTGGAAACCGCCTGAGCCTCGGCCGCTGCCTCAAGAATCAGCCTCTGCGTATCTTCATCAAGAGAAGCAAACTTGCTGTCACTCATCACAAAATTAATGCCATAATAGAAAATATTGCAAAGGGCCAGGTAATCCTGCACCTCGTAAAATTTCTGTTGATAGATTGCATCAATCGGATTAAACTGTCCGTCCACCACTCCCTGGCTCATCCCCAGGTACAATTCCGAAAATGCCAGTGTTGAAACAGAACAGCCCAGGCTTTCAAAGGTTTTGATGGATGCCTCTTCATTAGGAGACCTCATCTTCAATCCCGCCATATCAGACACGCTGTTAATCGCCTTCTTGTTGTTGGTAATCTGTGCCATTCCCAGGTCTCCCCAGCCCAGAATCCTATACCCGTAGCTTTGCGCCAGTTCCTTCAAGGCATCTCCCAGTTCCCCGTCCTGAAGCTTATGGGCTTCCTCAAAATTCTTAACCAGAAAAGGAAGGGACACTGCAGAAAAAGACGGATCCACATTCGACATATTCGAGCAGCCCGGAAGTGTAAAGTCCAGGGTTCCGATTTTGACCATCTCTGTCATCTCCTGCTCCGAACCCAAGGTTCCTGCCGGAAACAATTCCACAGTGATTTTCCCCCCACTCCGGGTCTCCAGGTACTCTTTAAAAGCCCTGGCCATCTCCCCTCTTACCGAATCCTCTACCGTATTGTAGCCCAATTGAAACTTCTGTTCCTTGTATTCAATACCATCTGCAGCTTCCCCGGCTTCCACTGCGTCTGCAGTCTCCTTCTCCTCCTGCTGTATCTCTGCCTTTGTCGTCTCCGGAGCCTTTGAATCACTACATCCCGTTAAGCCAGCGGTAATCATCACTATTGCCGCTGTCATTGCCGCCATCCTTTTTACTCTTTTTGTTTTTCTCATAACTCATCTTCTCCTTAATTATATTTTTTATCTTATTTGCATTACTGCAACTTCGACCAAAGTATTTGTATAATATTTTTATAATTTATTTATGTTGATTATACATGAAATAATAATTTTTTTCAAGTAATAATTCATTTATTTAAACTTTTTTTCTAATTTTTTATTTTCACCCGGAAATAGGACTAATTTCAAGCGCAAAAATGCAATTTTTGTAACACAGAATCAAATTTCATTTCATTTATAGTTGACCGCTTATCTCTCCTGATTATTTTACAATAAAATTTTTCCATTATTTTCCACATTTTTATTGAAATATTTTTTTATTTTCATCCCTTTTTCTCATTTAACCTTGTTTTTTCAGTTTATCAATGCTAAAATATTATTCATATTACATTTAAACTTTATTCAAAAGGGGATAGACAATTGAGCGGCTTATACGAAAACAAAGACACCTTTTTACGACTTATTAAAATGCTTGCCATCCAATACGGCTCCAAATCGGAAGTTATCCTCCATGACCTGACAAGCGACTATGAAAGCACCATCATCGGTATCGAAAACAATCATCTTACCGGCAGAAAGGTAGGTGACTGCGGGAGTAACTTAGGTCTGGAAATATTGCGTCAGGATAACCGGCAAAAAAACCATGACTCCTTCGGGTATATTACCCACTTAAAGGATGGGCGTATCTTTCGTTCCTCCACCTTATATATCTATAATGAAGAAGGCACTGTAGAAGGCTGCCTTTGCATTAATACGGATATTACGGAAATGAAAGAACTCTCCGTCTTTTTTTCTGAACTGTATCAGTCCCAGTCCTCCCAGGATAATGAAAAGGAGATTTTCGCAAAAAATGTAGGGGAACTGGTTGATTATTATATCGAAAAACATCAGGAACTTTTGGGAAAGGATTCCTCCGAAATGAGCAAACAAGAAAAACTTGATGCCATCCGGTACTTCGACGAAAAAGGTCTTTTTCTTATCTCAAAGTCCGGAAACAAGATTTGTAAATATTTGGGATTCTCCAAAGGGACTCTGTATTCTTATCTGGAAAATGTACGGGAATCAAATTAACGTATACCGCGAAGTGGGGCCACCGAAGGCGTCCCTTGTGGAGATGCCAGGAATGAATTTTCAAACACGCTCTAGTAATCCAGACCAGGATACCAGCAAACCAGATGCTGTCATGCCAAAACCGTCCGGACAACCCCAACGGTTTTGGCATTTGTCCATCACCGGCTATTATGGACAATATCCAGAACTGTCTTTAAGTCCCTGACTCCGATCTGCCCAGGCGCGGAAACCTGACTGGCAGCGCCGAAGGTCAGGGCAGAGCCGAAGACCTCTCCGGACAGACGGCTGATGACACCGGCAGATGACATGGACATGGTAATCAGAGGCACTCTTGCATGGTGCTCATGCATTTCCAGCGTGGCAGACAATAGGGTCAGCACATCATCCCCTGACCTGGGCATCACTGCCACCTTGGCAATATCTGCTCCCAGCCTCTGCATCTTCTCCATGCGGCTCACTAGCTCCTCTTTGGGGGGCGTCTTTTCAAAATCATGGCTGGAGACAATGACCCCCAGGCCCTCCATATGGATCTTCTGAATCACATCTTCTACAAGAGAGTCCCCCATGGACAGCTCCACATCGACCAGATCCACCTGACCGCCGGATGCAACCCTGCAGTTGAGGGCAGCATAATCTTCTGGAGATATCTCCATCTTTCCGCCTTCCTTTGCACTGCGGAAGGTGAAAAGGACAGGGATATCTCCCAGAACCTGACGCAGTTTTGCCGCCATGCCCATGGTCTTCCCGATACTGGTCACATCCTCGTACCAGTCTGCACGCCATTCCACCACATCCATAGGAAGGGCGCGTATCTCCCTGGCATCCTTGAGGATAGACGCCTCGTCCCTGGCTACCACAGGAACACAGATCTTGGGTCTGCCTTCTCCTATTTTTATATTTCTCACAACTACCGGCTTCATCGTCTCTCCCTCTTTCTGAATTCTTGTGTCTGGCATAGCCGGACAAGAAGATCCCACCGTAAACAGTAAAGAATATAGGATTACCAGGTTTTACAGATTATCAAATACTTCTGTCTCTTTTTCCAGCCCTTTTACAACCTCCTGGTTCACTCCCATCTGACAGGCGATATCTTCTATATCCTCCGCAAGATCATGGGTATTGCCGGCTACACCCACAAGTCCTCTGGTCCCTTCATCCATGGCTCTTGTGATTGTCCCGATCGAGTCAGCGATTCCCGACATGGAGTTTTCCAGACGCTCGGTCCTCTCGTAGAATGCATCCATAGTCCGGCGGATATAGGCCGCGTCTTCCTTATACTGGCTGCCGGACTGGACAAAGGCCTGGAATTCCGTAAGAACCGAATGGTTCATATACTCAATAAGGTTCTGCGCATTTTCAGAAAGATCATGGACAACCGTGGTAATGACACGGTTAATATCCTGGATCCGGTTGGCTGTCTCCTGGCTGGAACGGGCCAGCTTACGCACCTCTCTGGCCACGGCCCCGAAGCCTTTGCCTGCCGCCCCGGCATTGGCCGCCTCCACACTGGCATTCAGGGAAATAAGCCGGGTCTGCTGGGAGATATTAAGAATATCACTGGTCAGAATATGAATCTGATCCACGCTTTTGCTTTTCTCAATCGCCTCGTCAAGAGCTTTTAAAAGTTCTTCAGCCTTGGCGCCTGTGACCTCCACACTGTTTCTGGCAGACTGCTGCATGGCGTCGGCACGGCTGTTCATCTCAATGGTATAAGAAGTGATCGCCCCGCATTCCCCTGCAATATTATGTACATCCTGCCTGACAAGCTCTGCATTGTCATTAATGGCAGAGACATTACCCGCCACTTCCTGGAAAGTCGCGGACATCTGTTCTGTCAGGTCAGAGAGGCTGGCCGCGCTTTTTTTGGAGGCTCTGGTTCTTTTTAAGACTTCCCCGGTCATACTGTTGATCCGTCCGGAGCTTCCCTGGATGGCTCCCAAAATATTCTTGACAGGGGTAACTACATAATTGGTAATAAGCCGCAGATCCGCAAATACCAGTAAAATACAAGCGGCAACCGCCCCTATGCCTGCCACCAGGGATATGATATATACAACAGAGAGATGCCGCCTTGCCTGATCCGTCTGTCTGCTGATGGAGTCAGTCAAAGCATTGATATCACGCTCCATGGCGCTGGCATAGGAAGCCACACTGCCATTGGCCAGGGCATAGGCATCCTGGGTTTTGTGACTGGCACTGGCGCAGACCAGAAAAACCAGGGAATGCTTAAAAGCAGTATAATCGGACAGAAGGGATTCATACTGTCCCTGATCTTCCGGTATCACATAGGTCTCATATTCTGCAAGCATACGGTCCAGATTCGCCTCCTCGTCCTTGATCTGCTGGACAAGTATAATCATGGTATTATAATCCGTAGCGACAATATGGCTCAATGCCATCTTATGTATATTCATGGAGGACTGGCAGATCCCGGCCAGTCGGCTTTTGCCGTCCATATAATCATCCGCGATCCTGGCGGCGCTTTGATTTACATTGCGGATATTTACAATAGAAAGAACATTTGACAAGATCGCCACAATGCCAAGGACTGCGATGGGGATGATCAGGCGATGCTTCAAACTGATATTTTTCATGACAAATGATGCTCCTTTGTATCTGAATATGATAATCTATGAAACAAAAAACATCCCCAAAAACTATGGGGCAATGATCCCCTCAACCATCTCATCCAGCAGCTCCTGATAGCTCTTCCCGGAGGGATTGCCTGCAAGTATCCCGGCAGTAAACGCGGTCACCGGCTCCCAATAATTCCCCCCGATGCGCTGCAGACAGGAGAATTCGGACTGTTCCAGAAGCGCAAGGATCGCGGGAGAACTCTGCACCTCTTCTGAGGCTGCCGCCCTGATATTGGACGGGCCCTGGCGCCGAAGGACAAAACGCAGCTCCTGATTCTTTTCACTGGTGATCCACTGGGCCAGCTTTTCCGCCCATTCCTGATGTTCGGAATAAGCATTTACCCCGATCAGCTTATAACCAGAGAAAGAAGCCATGGGAACCTGCTGTCCGGCGCAGGTGTAGGACGGCAGGCGGGCGGCTTTGTAGTCGCTTCCCCAGACCTCCTCTACGGCTACCGCGTTCCATACCCCGCTGACCCCGGCTATGATATCGCCGTCCTGGACTCCACTGACAAAGCCCGCATCCTCCACACTGAGAAAGCCCGCATGTGCTGCCATATCCGCCATAGCCTGGGCTACATCTGTTCCTTTGATATCTCCCTCTGTGCTGTTCCAGGTGCAATAGTTGGTGATACCGTCATCATTGAGACCCACCGTGAGTCCGGTATTGCCGAACAGGGAATATACATACCAGCCGGAAGACCAGTCCATGGAGACCTTTTTTCCCTGTTCAGCGGCAATATCCAGCATCCGGTCCCAGGATCTTATATCCTGTTCCGAAAAATACTGTTTGTTGTAATAAAGAAAATATCCGTTATCAGCCGTCAGCGGAAACGCATAAAGCGTATTGTTCACAGATGCCGCAAGAACCGCCTCCGGCAGATTCGCTTCCCTGACCGCCTCCTGATTGCCAACAGGCTCCAGAGCACCGGCAGCTACCAGAGTGTTAAGCTGGTCATCTGCAAATGCAAATACATCCGCTCCATGTTCCAGATCTGCCATCAAAGCGTCACAGCATTTGCTTTCACTCTGTGGTTCATAGGTAATCCTGAAATCTGCCTGCCCCCTGTATTCCGCCTGAAACCCGTCGATGATCTGGCCAAGCAGCTCCTCATCCTCCGCGGCGCCCCATACCGTCAGTTCTACCGTCTCAGGGCCGGATGCCTGCTGCTTTTCTGTGTGGGTCTGATTATGTTCCGAACATCCTGACAGACCCAGAGCCAATATAAGAGCAGGAAGCCATAGAGCATTTTTCCTTTTCATAAGTATCTCCTCAAATTAGATGATTTACCTGATTATCATACCATTCTTGTTACTTTTTTGCAATTTATTTTGTGTTACAATTCACGGGGCAGGGAAAACCAGAGTAACAGTTCAGATAGGTCTGCGCACTCGCTGCGCTGACCGTACGAAAATGTAGTGGCCGGAGGGCATCTGCCCCATCGCGTAGCGATTCTCATGGGCAGATGCCATAACAGTTCAAGGGGTATCTGAACTGTTACAAACCAGACGAAAACAGACACGGGGCTCACTTGTAAGGCTGTTTTTCTGTTCATATTTCTGTTTTTGTGGTAAACTATAAAAATATTATATGTACTCAGGAGGAGACCAATGTCATTCATCAGTGTGTTCGATGTGCTGGGCCCCAATATGATCGGGCCGTCCAGCTCCCATACAGCAGGAGCCTGCGCGATCGCCTATCTGGCGCAGAAAATGAAAAGCGCACCCCTTAAAAACGTAACCTTCACCTTATATGGTTCCTTTGCCAAAACCTACCGGGGGCACGGAACAGACCGGGCGCTTCTGGGGGGAATCATGGGATTTGCCACGGATGATGTACGGATCCGCGATTCCTTCTCTATCGCAAAAGAGCGGGGGATCGGGTTTGAGTTTCTGACCAATGAGGAGGAGACGGAAGTCCATCCCAACACCGTGGATATCCAGATGACCGGTACAGATGGCAGTGAGATGACTGTCAGGGGCGAATCCCTGGGCGGCGGCAAGGTACGGATCGTACGGATCAACCAGGTACAGGTAGATTTCACCGGAGAATACAATGCCGTAATCGTCATCCAGCAGGACAAGCCCGGTGTGGCCGCCCACATTACCCGGTGTCTCAGCGACCGGCATGTCAATATCGCGTTCATGCGGATTTTCCGGGAATCCAAGGGCGAGACAGCCTATACCATTGTGGAATCGGACAACCCGCTGCCGGAGGATATCAGGAAACAGCTTTCGGAAAATCCCTTTGTCCATGACGTGATACTTATTGAGAACAATTAAGGCAACAGCCCAGACGGCGGCAAACCGGATAAGCACACGCCTGAACCGTTGCCAGTTAAGAGGTGGAATATGACAGATTTTAAAAATGCGGCAGAACTGCTGGAGCTGTGCAGACAGCATGACTGGCAGATCTCCCATGTAATGAAACAAAGAGAATGCGACCTGGGCGAGGTAACCATGGACCAGGTACTTGCCCGCATGGCACGGGTGCTGGAGATCATGAAGGAGGCTGCCTTTACGCCCCTTAAGACGCCGGCCCGATCCATGGGCGGACTGATCGGCGGAGAAGCCAGACAGCTGAGGCTCCATCTGGACAGCGGGCAGCATATCTGCGGGGCTGTCTTAAGCCGCGGCATCACCTATGCCTGCGCTGTGCTGGAGGTCAATACCTCCATGGGAGTCATTGTGGCAGCACCCACTGCCGGTTCCTCCGGGGTGGTTCCAGGTCTGCTCTTATCCCTTCAGGAGGAATACCGCCTTTCCGATTCCCAGGTCATGGACGCACTGTTCAATGCAGGCGCTATCGGCTATCTGGCCATGCGCAATGCCACCGTGGCCGGAGCTGTGGGCGGATGTCAGGCCGAGGTCGGTGTCGCCGCGGCCATGGCTGCTTCCGCTGCTGTGGAACTCATGGGCGGGGCCCCTGCCCAGTGCCTGGACGCGGCATCCACCGTGCTGATGAATATGCTTGGCCTGGTGTGCGATCCCATAGGCGGCCTGGTCGAATACCCCTGCCAGAGCCGCAACACAGCCGGAGTAGCCACGGCCCTTACCGCCGCCGAGATGGCCCTCTCCGGCGTCCCCCAGCTCATCCCCTTTGACGAGATGCTCCACACCATGTACCAGGTAGGCAGACGGATCCCCTATGAACTGAGGGAGACAGCCCTGGGCGGATGCGCCGCCACCCCATCCGGATGCAGGCTCTGCCATAAAGAGATTACCTGAATCCATGGCTGGGCTTTTGTCTGCGTCTGGCCGGATGGAACAGAACGTGTCTGAAATTACCAGAGAAAGGTACACCCCTTATGGAAATCCGATGTCTCCGCCTGGGCGGTCTTGTGCTGCCCTCTAATGTTTTCATGGCTCCCCTTGCCGGATATACATGCTATCCCTTCCGGATGATGGCCTATGAGCTGGGAGCCGGTCTGTGCTTTACGGAAATGACCAGCGCCAATGCATTGAAATATCAGGATCTGGCCAACAGACGGCTTCTTTTTACCACAGACCAGGAACCGGTTAAGGCAGTCCAGCTTTTGGGCGGCATCCCGGCAGTGATGGAGCAGATGGCCGCTTCCGAGACCCTAAAGGACTTTGCCATCATAGATATCAATATGGGCTGTCCCGTGCCCAATGTATTTAAAAGCGGGGAAGGCAGCGCCCTGATGCTGGACCAGCCAAGAGCCGCCGCCATTATCCGCGGATGCAAGAAAAGCGGAAAGCTGGTTACCGTAAAATGCCGCACCGGGATCCAGAGGGATCACATGTTCGCCGCGGAGTTTGCCCGTATGTGTGAGGATGCCGGAGCCGATCTCATCACCATCCACGGCCGCAGCCGCAGCATGATGTACGACGGTGCCTGCTGCTATGAGGAGATCGCCCAGGCCAAGGCCGCTGTCTCCATCCCTGTCATTGCCAACGGCGGGATCTTCTCGGCAGAGGATGCCGGCCTTATGATGGAACGGACCGGAGCCGACGGCGTGATGATCGCCCGCTATGCCCTGGAAAATCCCTTCATTTTCGCGGAGCTTACCGGGAAAGCCACTTCAAAGACCATCCTGCAGCTTCTTCTGGAACAGCTTGCTCTGACCTCTTCCTGTTATGATGAGACCTTTACCCTGGCCTATATCCGCAGGCTGGCTTCCTATTGCATGAAGAAACGCAGAGGCACCAAGCAGTACAAGCAGAAGCTGTTCCAGAGCGGAAGCTTAAAGGAGCTTGAAGATCTTCTGATCCGGATCTTTTCTGCCAGCCCTTGACATGCACAGGGGAATCTACTATAACCTTTTGACCATTACTGCATTTACGGAGGAATCTCTACCATTATGAATCAGGATTTTCATATAGAACAAGGTGTCCTCACCGCCTATACGGGCCGGGACGAATGCGTCACGGTCCCTGACTGGGTTCACACCATCGGAGAAGGAGCCTTCAAGGCCTGCGTCTCTTTAAAAAGGGTGGTTCTGCCGGACCATCTTCATCATATCCAGGCCAGCGCCTTTAAGGGCTGCCGGAAGCTTCGGGATATCCAGATCCCGGCAGAGGTTTCTACTATCGGTGACTATGCCTTCCACCGCTGCCATTCCCTGGAATCTGTCACCCTCCCCTCCTCTGTCAGGGAGCTGGGGGCCTGTGCATTTCTCTACTGTGACAGCCTGACACATGTATCCATCCCCGGTGTAGTGCGCATAGGAACCCAGGCATTTGTCAATGATGTCCTTTTGCAGTCTCTGGAAATCTCCCCGGATCTCCAGGAGGATCTGATCTGTGACGTATTCACCGGCTGCGGCGGGATCAGCCGGATCTCCTTTTCTGACGGACGGCAGTTTCCGTTCCCCAATGCGGTAGAGGCTGTGGCAGGCCAGATGGAGCTGCCCTCCCTGGTCCGCGCCATTGCCGCCGATATCCTGCGGATGATGGAACTGAACGGACGGTGCCTGGTGAAATTCCTCACCAATCTCAAGCATGTAAACATCCCTGAAGGAATCCAGGCCATCGGCAAAAGCTGCTTTTTTGACAAACGGGGGATTCTGTCGGTGACCCTTCCCGCCTCTCTTAAGGAAATCCAAAGCCGTGCCTTCCGCAACTGCATCGGACTGGAGACGGTGCGGTTTCTGGGGGAGCCGTCCCTGATCCATGAGGATGCCTTTAAAAACTGTACCTCCTTAAAGGAGATCTGTACAGCGGACGGGGCTGTCCACCGGATCGAGGGCATCGTCCGGCTTACCGGGGAGACGATGCCGCCCCTGGTTCAGACCATTCACCGGCAGGTCCTGGGCAACTTCCGTCTCAGCGGCACCATCCTCTTAAAGTATCTGGGGGATGAATCACGGGTTCTGGTTCCCCAGGGCGTCACCAGGATCGCCGAGGAGGCCTTTGCCGAAAATGAAGCCATAGACCGGGTGATCCTGCCGGATACCCTGGAAGAGATCGGGGCCGGGGCCTTCCGGGGCTGCCTGGTTCTTCAGAGTATCCACTGCTATGGGACACAGGATGCCAAAGCTTTGTCCCCCGCCAATGAAGCCGGAAGCCCCGGAGCTGTCCCTGCTTCCACAGGCGGACAGCTTCCGGACCACATCAGCCGGATCGGCCCGGGAGCCTTTGAACACTGCGTCAAGCTTCTCCGCATTCGTCTGCCCCAAAGCCTGACCTGTCTGGAGGAACGGATCTTCAAACACTGCCATAAGCTGAAAGAGGTCTTCCTGGGAAGCCACCTCCAGAGCATCGGGGAGCAGGCCTTCTACGGCTGCGGCTCCTTAAAGGAAATCCGCTTTCCCGACAGCCTGACTGTGGTCGGGGAGATGGCCTTCTACCGATGCAGCGGGCTCAGGGAAGTCACCCTGCCGCCAGAGCTGGATCAGGCAGGAAGTCTGGCCTTTGCCCAAAGCGGAGTCCGCAGGGTCCGGCTCCAGGGCTCCGGGCTCCGATATGGTACCGGCCTGTTCTTCCGCTGCCTCTTTCTTGACACCCTGACAGCAGAGGAAGGCGTCCGCCACATCCCAGACCAGCTGGCCTATGGCTGCACTGCCCTAAAGCAGGTGTCCCTGCCGGATACCCTGGAATCCGTGGGGAGAAATGTCTGGGAATACACGCCGTTTCTGGAAGCCTGGATCCAGGAGCATGGGATTTTAAAGGGATCTGATTTTCAGACGCCGCTGTCACCGGCCAAAACAGGCTCCATCTTCTGGGACGGACGGAGTCTGGCCGGAGAAGTCACCCTCCCAGCAGAGACCCGGATCATCGCCGGCGGAGCCTTTTATGGAAATACTGCCCTGACGGCGGTCCATATTCCTGACCAGACAACCTGGATCGGGCCGGCAGCCTTCAAGGGATGCTCCAGTCTGCGTCGTGTCATCTGGCCGTCCTGCGTGACAACGGCAGAAGCCGGGATATTCTCCGGCTGTACCAGTCTGGAGACGGTGGCATGCGCCGTGGATCCCGGTCCGGAACCCTCATACTCCGTTCCATGGCGTTTTATCCGGGAGCGTGCTTTTTACAACTGCCAGTGTCTGCGCCATTTGTCCCTGAGTCTCACACGTATCATTGGAAAGGAGGCCTTCTCCGGCTGCACCGCCTTTACGCCCGGTGACACCTCCTCGCTGGTGGAGGCAGGCGAAGGAGCCTTTGACAAAACCCAAGCTTCTGGTTCTCTTCCGGTTATGGGCACCATTCTGGTCTCCGGTCAGGATTTCTCCGGCACGGTACATCTGCCGGAGGGGATCACCGCCATCGCCCCCTTTGCCTTCTCCGGGAACCGGCAGGTCACGGAGATTTTCCTTCCGGACAGTCTTTTGCAGATCGGCGAGGGGGCCTTCTGGGGCTGCACTGGGCTTACATACCTCCACTTTTCTTCCGCTCCCTGCACCATAGGCGCCCGCACCTTTGAAAAATGCACCGGCCTTGTAAAGATCCGGCTTCATGCCGACCGGATTGGGGACGCTGCCTTTGCCTGCTGTCAGTCTCTCAAACAGGTGGAGCTTGTGGGGCCTGTGGTACTGGAGTCCCGGCTTTTTGAACACTGCACCAGTCTGGAGCGGTGCAGCTGCCCCCAGGCAGCCGTGATCCGTGACTATGCATTCAGCGGCTGCTGCCGGCTGGAGGATTTTGACTTCCAAAGTATTGAAGAGATCGCAAGCTACGGATTCCAGAACTGTGACTGTTTAAGACAGATAACCCTCCAGAACCATACCCGGATCCGTCCTCATGCCTTTGAGGACTGCGGCCGGCTGGAACAGATCTGTCTGACCGGAGACCGGGCCTGCCTGCAGCTCTACGAATACGCCTTCTCCGGCTGCACTGCCTTATGCCGGGTGGTCTGCCAGGGGCAGACCTGGACACTGAATACCTACCGGGATATCCTCTCGGAAGACATACCAGAGCCTGTCCGCCAGCTTTTTCACAGCGCCTTCAGCTGCTTTGCCATTGACAAGGAGGCAATCCTTCTGGGCTACAGGGGGCTGGGACGGATCCTGCATATCCCGGAAGGGATCCGGCGCATCGAGGCGGAGGTATTCCGGGACGTCCTTATGCTGGAGGAGGTGACCATCCCAAAGACCGTGGAATATATCGGCGCCAGGGCTTTCCATGGAACCACCTGGCTGGAGAAGAGACGCCGCCAGTCTCCCATGGTGACTGTCCGTCATATGCTTCTTGACGGTTCCTGCTGTGTGGGAGAAGTGACGGTTCCCGGGGATATCCGCCTGGTCTGCGGCTGGGCCTTTGCAGGCGGCATGGGCATCCGTCGGATTCATTTCCTCTCGGACCGGGTACGGGTGGAACCCTACGCCTTCCGCAACTGTATCTATTTAAAGGAAATGATCCTGTCCGACGGTTCTTCCTTTAGCTTCCACGGGATATCCGACCGTCATAAGGAGCTGCCGCCCCTGGTCCACCAGGCGGTCATGGACAGTCTTAACTGCTTTAAAACCAATGAAGACCATGTCCTTGTGGAATGCACCGGCAATATCTCCCGTCTCCTGCTGGCGGATGGCATCACCGCCATCGCAGACCGGGTATTCCAGGATGGGAATCTTCTCACAGAGATCACCCTTACTCCCACGGTCACTGCCATCGGCCAGTCTGCCTTTGCCGGATGCAAATGGCTGAGGATCGTCCGGCAGGCTGGATCCGTAACCTCCATCGGGGATCTGGCCTTTGCCGGATGCCAGACCCTGGAAGCGGTGGAGCTGTCAGAAAGCTTCCTCCATATGGGGATCCGGGCATTTGAAAACTGCACGTCCCTGCGGGAGATCCTGCTTCCCGAGGGACTGGAGGAGATCCCGGACAGGGCATTTTTCCGCTGTCACAGTCTGCGCAGAGTATCCCTGCCTTCCACCCTGAAACGGATCGGGAAAGAGGCATTTGCCTTCTGCCGGCATCTGGCAATGCCGTCTGTCCCGGAAGGAACGAGCATAGAAGAGCGGGCATTTACAGAGATTTCAGATGAGGAGGAAAGATCATGTACTACCGCAGATTAGGCAGCACCGGACTTATGGTGTCGGAGATCAGCTTCGGCACAATCCCCGTGCTTCAGGGCAGCGTCCCGGTCCTTCCTGATTACTTTAATCTCAGTGAGGATGAGGCTGTGGCTGTCATGGAGCATGCCTTTGGCCTGGGCTGCAATCTCTATGACACGGCCATCGTGCCGGAGTATGGCGATGCGGAGAGTAAGCTGGGGAAATTTGCCGCCAAAATCCCCAGGGATCAGATCATCATCTCAGACAAGGCGAGATTCTTTGACGGGAATGACATGTATATGGCTGTTCTTGCCTCCTGCCGGCATCTTGGCACCTGCCCGGACCTGTACTTTGTCCACCAGGCAGACCCGGACCATGAGGATGAGATATTTTCCAGAGGCGGAGCCTTGGACGCCCTCTGCCAGCTAAAGGAAGAAGGCCGGATCCGTTTTACCGGACTGGCTTCCCACTACTATGACATCCTTCTTAAAGGCGCGGCGGATCCCCGCGTGGACGTGCTCCAGGGCAGCGGCAATCTGCTGGAGCGGGGAATGCTGGACCGGATCCGCCAGGAGCCCCTTTTTCGCGGCAAGGGACTGCTGGTCAATAAGGTATATGCCGCCGGGATCCTGCCAGGATTTTTCCCGACAGAAACCCTGATCCGGACCGTGCTGTCCTACCCTGTATCCAGCGCCCTGATCGGAATCGGCTCTGCCGCACAGGCTGACCATGCCATGGCCTGGGACACTCTGGACGCCGCCTTCCCGGTGCTCTCCTTCCCCCAGGTTTTATCCTGCCTGGAAAAGGAGTTCACCCCCATCCCCTGCGACCGCTGCCAGAGATGCCGCTGCCCCTATGGCACAGAGATTCATACCATCTTCCGGCAGTACAACTATTATTTTCTCGGCAAGGACTACTGGGCCCTGCGCAAGCTGAATCTGGATATTGCCCGCAGCGCCTCTATGTGCCGCTCCTGCACGGCCCTGTCCTGCCTTCCTTTGTGTCCGTTGGGGATCCGTATTCCCCATGAAATAGAACGGGTGTTCCGGCTGGTGCAGACCCATCCCCTGAATCATTTTTCCCGTTAAGACTGTGTCCGGACAATCTGAGCTCTACCTCCCGCTGGCGGAAATTAAGCCTCGCATTCCCAAGTCCCATATCACTAAAATAATATTTCATGGGCGGGCCGATGTATTTCCTTCCTTTGACATCATATCGTTCTGCTTTATAGATCATAAAGCTTTGGGGCCGGGGTGCAAACAGTAACATGGCCGTTACAGTTCACGGGGCGGGGAAAACTGGACAAAAACAGACGTCAAGCTCGCTTGTAAGACTGTTTTTGTCCAGTTTTCCACATCGGGCGGACGCCCGATGCTTCTTGTCCGGCGGAGCCGGACAAGAAGATGCCCCCCGTGAATAGTAACCATGGCCCTTTTATCGCCACTTTAAAGCGCTGAATTTTTCTTGCAAAAGAATAGACCACCTGCTATAATAATCCAGAAAGCAGAGACCGCCGAAACAATATTTTTCCGAGGAGAATTATCATGAACCAGTATATTATGAAGAACAGCCGGCGTATCCAGGCCAAGGGCCTTTTCGACTACAATATCTTCCTGATCGGCTTTATGGGCACCGGCAAGAGCACGATTGCCAGCGAACTCCAGGCCAAGCTTGAGATGGACCGGATCGAGATGGACGAGCTGATCGTCCAGAAGCAAGGAATGTCGATTTCGGAGATATTTGACGAATATGGAGAAGTGTACTTCCGCAATCTGGAGAGCAACACCCTGATCGAGCTTCAGAAACGCAAACAGACCATCGTCTCCTGCGGCGGAGGCGTGGTCATGCGCGAAGACAATTCAGAACATATGAAAAAGAATGGACGGGTCGTCCTTTTGACTGCCAAACCTGAAACCATCTATGAGCGGGTTAAAAACAGCGATGAACGCCCCATCCTCAACAATCACATGAACGTAGCTTACATCAGCAGCCTGATGGAGAAACGCCGTGAACGCTACGAGGCAGCCGCCGACGTGACTGTTATCACGGATGGCAAGAACGCGGCCCAGATCTGTGAGGAGATCATTTCCAGGCTGATCGCCCTGGACAACCAGCAGACAAGGGCAAACCAGCCCTGATCCCCGCCACATCCCCTTCGTACTCAGGCATTCAGGGAGATGATCTGGAATCCTTCCGCTTCCTTGGCGATCTGACAGATCAGGCGACGCATAGTCTCCTCCTTCAGACTCCCCTCCAGCACCAGGGTCACCTTCTGGATGCCATCCTCACTCCTTACCTCCATCTGGTCCAGGAAAATCCCGTTGAGCTGCACCATATTAAGATAAAGATTCAGGTCACTGGCCTCCTTCTGGCAGGTAAATGCAAGCTTCACCTGCTTATGCTCTTGTTCTTCATCCAGACCGGCCTTCTGCAGGGCATCCCGGATCACAGTATCCTGCATCTTTTTCAGGATTCCGTACTGAAACCGTCTGCTGACACTCATAAGATGCCTTAGGAAGGCCACATATTCTGTATGAACCTCTTCCACATCCGCCGCCCGCTTTTCGATGATAGCCAGCTCCCGCTCCAGCACAAAGACATCGCCGCCGGTCACAGCCTTGGCCTCTGCCACATGCCTTGCACATTCCATACGCTTTAAGAACAGCGGCTTCATCTCGCTGTCGATCTTGTCAATCTGTACCCGGATTTCTTCCAAAGTCATAATATAGTTCTCCTTTCTTTTTTGCCTGCTTTTCAGTGCGGCCTGATTCCACTTTGGCGGATATTATACCAGCCGGAATCACACTGGTATATTCTCTCCATCACCAAACCTCCGCTTTTCACAGCCCCTCACTCCATAAAATACCGCTCCATCACTTCCTGAACCGGCATCTCCTGCCCGGTATACAGACGGAAGGCCTCTGCCCCCTGCCACAGCAGCATCCCGATTCCCGGAACCGTCTTACAGCCTGCTGCCTGGGCATCTGCCAGAAGCTTTGTAAGTCTGGGATTGTAGACCACGTCCGAGACTACCAGATCCTTGCGGAATACCCCTGTATCTTCAATAAGGCTCTGGTCATCCATGGGCTTCATGCCCACCCGGGTGGCATTGGTGAAGATATCGCTGTCCCCGATCTCCTCATAGAACCTGTCTTTGTCTGCCAGATCATACAGATTCACCACACACTCCGGCACACTGGACCGGATCTTCTCCACCGTGGCCTCCCCATTGCCAAAGAAATTTGCCTTTCTGGCGAAGATAGACATCTCCCTCACTCCCTCCAGGGCGCTGGCAATCTGGATAGCCGTAGCCGCGCCCCCTGCACCGGCAATGGTCATCTTGGCCCCCCGGATCTCAAACCCCAGCTCCCGGCAGCTCTGGACCCATCCGATCCCGTCTGTATTGTGGCCCACCAGCCTGCCATGTTCATTCACCACCGTGTTCACCGCCCCTATGAGCCTTGCCGCCTGAGACAGCTCATCGCAGCACTCCAGAGCCGCCATCTTGCAGGGCATGGTGATATTGAAGCCCCGGACATGTAAGAGCCTAAGGGCCTGAATCGCTTCCCTGGTTTCCTCCTCCCTGATATCAAAAGCCATATAAGCATAATCCAGTCCCAGCTTCCGGAAGCTGTAATTGTACATGGCCGGGGAGCCGGAATGTTCCACCGGACTGCCGATCAGGCAGAGCATCTGTGTATGTCCACTGATTTCCATCTTATATTTCCTCCTTTCTTCCCCAAAAACCATCTGCTGCCAACAACAAAACCCCGGGAAGCGCGAAAGCTCCCCAGGGTCACATATTCCTTATCTCCTATGCCGCAGCAGATAACAGTACAGACAGACCATACTGCTCCATCGTACTTCAGCTTATACTCTGGACAGATACTCACCAGTACGGGTATCGATCTTGATCTTGTCCCCATTGTCCACAAACAAGGGAACATATACCGTGGCTCCGGTCTCAACGGTAGCAGGCTTGGTCGCGCCCTGGGCCGTATCGCCCTTGAAGCCAGGCTCTGTGTTGGTAATCTCCAGCTCTACGAATAAAGGCGGCTCCACGGAAAATACCTTGCCGTTGTAGGAGCATACTTTACAAGTATCATTCTCCTTCACAAACTTCAGGGCATCCCCGATCACATCCTTGGTCAGAGCCATCTGCTCATAATTCTCCATGTTCATGAAGTTGAACAGATCTCCATCTGCATACAGATACTGCATGTCCACCCTGTCGATCCTTGCGGACGGGAACTTCTCTGTGGGACGGAAGGTTCTCTCAACTACAGAACCAGTCATAACATTCTTGATCTTGGTTCTCACAAACGCGGCGCCCTTCCCTGGCTTCACGTGCTGGAACTCAACGATCTGGAAGACCGCGCCTTCAATCTCCAGGGTAATGCCGTTTCTAAAATCACCTGCTGAAATCATGTGATATTCCTCCTTAAATTTGCGCACCGGCAAGGTCTGAATACTATTTCCAGACACCTGCAACGCTTACTCTTTCTCTTTATATCCATAACTTCTGGAAATCCGCGGCACTGACCCTGATCTGCACCGCAAAATAATCACATATATTTTATAATAAATAGCGTGCTTTTTCAACTATTTTTTTAATTATTTCCATAACCAATCGTGAACAGCTGGTAACAGTTCAGATACCCCCTGAACTGTTTCTCAGGCTTTTCCTGTAAAAATGCAGAACCACCACCTCCAGATACCGCTTCACCACGATCTGGATCTCCTCCTTAGGATGGATCGGCTTTACCAGGATGGAGTAAATCCCTGCCCGGTTAGCGCCGTAGATATCGGTAAAAAGCTGGTCTCCCACGAACAGGGTGGTGCTCTCATCTGTTCCCATAAGCTTCATGGCCTTCTGGTAGCCTGCCACTCCCGGCTTCCCGGACTTGTAGATGTAGGGGGAATCTACACTGTCCCCAAAGGCCGCAACCCTGGGTTCCTTATTGTTGGACAAAAGGCAGGTCCGGATCCCCAGGGCATGAAGCCGCTTAAACAATGCCACCGCCCGTTCATCCGCAGGCTGGTCATGGCGCACCAGCGTGTTGTCTATATCGAAGATGACTCCCCGGATCCCTTTCCCATACCAGGCTTCCCAGGGGATCTGGTAGGTACTGTCCCGCCACTCTTTAGGGTAAAATCGCTCCAGCATCAGTCCGCTCTGTCTCCTTTGTCACTTTTTAACAGCTTGCCCAGCTCCTCCATGAATGTATTCACATCCTTGAACTCCCTGTACACAGACGCAAACCGGACGTATGCCACCTCGTCCAGCTGTTTCAGCTTCTTCATAACCAGTTCGCCGATGACAGTTGTCTCCACTTCCTTCTCGTCCATGCTAAAGATCTTATTCTCGATCTCGTCGATGATACAGTTGATCTGCTGAATGGAAACCGGACGCTTATGGCAGGAATGAAGAATCCCCGCCTCGATCTTGGAACGGTCATAGTTCTCGCGGGAACGGTCCTTCTTAATCACCATAAATGGCATAGTCTCCAGCTTCTCATAGGTAGTAAAACGCTTTCCGCAGGTCTCGCACTGCCTTCTGCGGCGGATGGAGCTGTTGTCATCCGCTGGTCTGGAATCAATCACCTTGGTATCCTGTTCGTTACAATATGGACATTTCACCGCTTTATCCTCCTTACACCTTCCCTGGCAACCGGTATCTTCACGCAGCTGTCCAGCTCTGTGAACAGTTACGTCTTTCCACCAATTATAGCTTACCTCCCTTTGGCGCGCAAGTGGTTTTGACATCTCTTGATCCGACCGGCCCATGTACAGTAACGCTATCCGTCGCTCCTGCAGGCTTTCTCCAGATCCTTAAGCTTCTTTACCTCCACCAGGATGATATCATCCCCGATCTGCCGCACATCACAGAAGGGAATCACGAACTCCTTCTCCCGTCCGAAGATCCCGCACAGACATCCTGGCCCCGGCACGATCAGATGAGTGATGCATCCGGTCTCCGGATTGAACTCCACATCTCCTACATAGCCCAGCCGCTTGCAGTCACAGATATTGATTACTTCCTTTCGCTTCAAATCAAAAATACGCACAGAATGCACCTCCCCATACATTCTATGCGTATCCGGTCATTTCTGCTCCCTGACAGCTGCTCTATGGCCATCTTCCCTCCGGCTGTCCGGCATAGCCGTTTTCGGCTCCGCGGTTTTCAGGAAAAGAACTGTTTTCCCTGGAATCTGGCCAGAAGCTTCCCCAGGGATCCTCAAAGAAAGGGCTCCCGTTCCGGTCGCCATCCGGCCCCCCATAAGCCTTTCCCCCATAGAAACCGCTTCCGTTTTCCTCCCTGGTGCTGATCCGGTAAAGGTGGATCAGAGTACAGAAGAAGTAAGGGATCACCCACAGAAATCCAAGCCCCAGACTGAGAAGTCCCAGAACCGACATTCCCAGAAATCCGGGACACAGACATACCAGCCTCCAACCTTCTGTCGCCACAAAATGCCACCCTGCCGCCAGACACTCCCCGATCCTCCAGGCTCCCTGCCCATGAAAGGACTTCTCCAGGCACTCCATTGCCTCTGTGAGAGCTGCCAGCATCCAGAACAGGACCACCAGCTCCAGGATCACCGAAATCAGGCTGCCTGCAGATAACAGCCACCCAGCCAGACGCCCTTCTCCTGCCATAGCCAGAACAAACAGCATCCCACCTGGCACAAGAGCCGCCGTCCCGGCCAGAATAAACACCAGCCACAGTGCGGCAAAACGCAGCGGAGTACAGGACAATGCAAAGAACAGATCCCCTGTGCCTGCCCGCCTTCCAGAGCAGATCTGATAGCAGATCCGGAATTCTCCTGTCATAAAAACTGCCGCTGTCACGGTACCGATCAGATAACAGAACCCAAAAAGGACCAGACCTGCCATTTTCTCAGGCTTTTGGGGCATGGCCATGGATATAAGGAACAGCCCGGTTCCCCTGCATATCCCTACCAGCATAAAATTCAGAAACCATGCCAGCAGAAGTGATCCGCTGGCCGCTCCATAGTTTCCCAGCAGGCTGGTTCTGGCCATGAGTTTCCCATAGGAAGTCCGCTCTCTCATATCCGCATCCCCCCCATCCATAAGCCTTTAAGCAAATTATCAGGAACCAGAATATCCGGATACACCGGAAGGTTCTGAACCGGTGGGTCATAGACCGTCCAGCCGCTGCCTGCCACCATCAGCGCCAGAAAGATCCCCCAGATCAGGACACTGACCCCCACCACAATACCAGAAAGGATCACGCCTGCCTTGGCCTGCCCGTCCATGGGTTCCCCGTTCCTGGACAACAGGGCAAAGAGAATTCCCAGACTTCCAAAGGCAATCCCCACATAACAGCAGCAGAAGGTCATGGCTGCAAGGATTCCCATGACAAGGGAAGCAGTCGCCATGTTATTTGGCGACTGCTTTCCGTATCCATATGAAATTTCAGGGGGATTTCCATACATTACCTGTTCCTGATGCTTCATATCTACTCCTTTAATATCAGAACAGCGGAACCACTGCTCCTGCATAGGTATCTTCAATAAACTGTTTGATCTCGTCGCTGGTGAGTACCTCAACCAGAGCCAGGACCGCCTCATCCTGGTCGTGTCCCTCCTGGACAGCCACTACATTGCCATAGGTGGTAGCCGCGATGGAAGCGGCATCCTCGATGGCCAGAGCATCAGCAACCTTTAAGCCCGCATCGATGGCATAGTTTCCATTGATAACAGCAATATCCACATCCTGCAGGGAACGTGGAATCTGGGCTGCCTCGATCTCCAGGATCTCCAGATTCTTCGGATTCTCTACTACATCGGTTTTGGTGGCATTTAATCCGGCGCCCTCTTTCAGCTTCAGAAGTCCCTGAGCCTCCAGAAGCAGCAGCGCGCGGGCCTCGTTGGTGGCATCATTAGGCACGGCTACCTTTGCCTTATCAGGAAGGGATTCCAGATCAGAAGTCTTGCCTGCATAGATTCCAAAGGGCTCATAATGAATGGCTGCCGCCGATACCAGCTTCGTGCCGTTCTCCTCACAGAACTGTTCCAGGTAAGGAAGATGCTGGAAATAGTTGGCATCCAGATCCCCATGATCCAGGGCCAGGTTAGGCTGTACATAATCAGTATATTCCTTCACCACCAGCTTATAGCCTTTTGCTTCCATGGCTGACACTGCCGCCTCCAGGATCTCCGCATGGGGAGCCGGACTGGCGCCTACCACGACCTCCACAAGTTCAGCCGGGGCCTCACTTTCTGCTGCCTCTGACTCACTTCCTGCCTCTGACTCACTTCCTGTCTCTGCCTCCTTAGCCGTGTCTACTGCCTGGGTAGCTGCCCCAGTCGTCTCTGCAGGCTTGCTTGTGCCGCAGCCAGTCACAGATGCCGCCAATACTGTAGCCAGTACAATACCAAGTGTCCTTTTCATAATTCTTTCCTCCTCAAATGAAATATTTATCTGGTGGGCAGATCTGCCCACAGCCCTGGAATACAATCCCGGAATGTGCAGCTGTTTTGCAGCTTCACAGCTGCCGGGATCATACAGATGTCTCCAGAGCCGATCAACCGCCGCGCCTGAAACCGGCAGGACGGATAATCCTCTGTCGTAACAGTTCAGATACCCCT
This sequence comes from uncultured Lachnospiraceae bacterium, assembly GCA_910577655.1. Taxonomy (GTDB): domain Bacteria; phylum Bacillota; class Clostridia; order Lachnospirales; family Lachnospiraceae; genus Brotaphodocola. The sequence goes on from CAJTOW010000011.1 coordinate 27,510, forward strand.
TGAACTGTTACAGCATCTGCCCATGAAAATCGCTACGCGATGGGGCAGATGCCCTCCGACCACTACATTTTCATACGGTCAGCGCAGCAAGTGCGCAGACCTGTCTGAACTGTTACCCTCTGTCACCGGATCCGCTTGTCGCTGACCCTGGCCAGCCGCATCCCGGCCTCCTGGATGATCTGCACAATGATCACCAGAATCGCTACTGTCAAAAACATCATATCTGTCTGATACCGGTAATACCCATAGTTGATGGCAATGGTTCCCAGACCGCCGCCGCCGGTAAATCCGGCCATGGCCGAATATCCCAGAATCGTGGTGATGGAGATAGCCGCCCCCACCAGAAGGGAGGGCTTGGCCTCCGGAAGCAGTACCTTCCAGATGATCTGGAATGTGGATGCCCCCATGGACTTGGCTGCCTCGATCACCCCTGCATCCACCTCTTTAAAGGAGGATTCCACCATCCGCGCAATATAGGGGGCCGCCGCGATCACCAGAGGCGGAACCACGGCCTTGGCTCCCAGAGTCGTCCCCACCAGAAAGCGGGTGATCGGCAGCACCATGATCAGCAGGATCATAAAGGGGATGGAACGCAGCAGATTGATGACAATTCCCAGCACCTGCTGCAGCACCGGAATGGGACGTATCCCATCCTTATCCGTTACCACCAGGATGATCCCCAGAGGGATCCCGATCAGATAGGAAATCGCCGACGACGCAAATACCATAAACAGAGTCTCCCAGATCCCTATCCTCACCAGCTCTATAATCTCAGGACTAAATATCATCTCCCGTCACCTCCTCAAACAGAATTTTCACGGATTTCAGATAATTCAGGGCACGGTTGGCATCGGTCTCATCCTCCGGCAGCTGGACGATCATCTGCCCTACTGCCTTTCCCCCGATATCCCTGGTAGACGCATACATAATATTCACCGGAACCTTGCTGGCCAGGATCATATTGGCGATCACCGGCTCCATGGATTCCCTGCCGTCGAAGGTGATACGGATCTTCCGGGAATTGTCAAACCTGACATTCTCCACCGCGTCCCCCAGAATAAGCTGGCGGCCGATCCTGGATTTGGGATCCGTAAAGATGTCGGAGACATTCCCCACCTCAGCGATGTGGCTGTGGTCAATGATAGCCACCCGGTCGCAGATCGCTTCGATCACGGCCATCTCATGGGTGATGACGATCACCGTAATCCCCAGATCCTGGTTGATCTGCTTAAGCAGCTGCAGAATCGACTTGGTGGTGTTGGGATCCAGGGCGCTTGTAGCCTCATCACAAAGGATCACTTTCGGGCTGGTAGCAATGGCACGGGCGATGGCCACCCGCTGCTTCTGCCCGCCTGACAGCTGCGCCGGATAGGCTTTGGCCCTATCCTCAAGCCCCACCAGCTTTAAAAGCTCCAGGGCCCTGGCCTGGGCCTTGGCCTTGGTAAAACCTGCGATCTCCATGGGGAAACATATGTTGCGTATTACATTTCTCTGGGCCAGCAGATTGAACTGCTGGAAGATCATGCCCATGGACTGTCTGGCCTTGCGCTGTTCCCGCTCCGGCAGCGCCGCCAGATTCTGTCCCTCAAAAATCACCTCCCCGGAGGTAGGGATCTCCAGCATATTGATACAGCGCACCAGAGTACTCTTCCCCGCTCCCGAGAGGCCGATGATTCCGAAGATCTCCCCTCTCCTGATATCCAGATTGATATCATCCAGCGCCACCACTGGACCGTTCGCTGTCTTAAATTCTTTTCCCATGCCTTTCAGCTGGATAATCGGTGCCTCTCCTGTCATAAGTCTGTCCCTTTCCCATTGGTACTTTGTATCGGTTCTTTATATATGAAGAACAAAAGCAAAAAAAGCGCAAGCCTGCATAGACTTGCGATCGTGAATCCGGTGCCACCGGTACTATATGATTCCTTCCACAATCCATGCAACTATCTCTGACTATTTAAGCATACGAACATACGGCACATGCACATCATGCCGTTCATCATAGCCATATTCATCTCCATAGTTGTCTGGTATGCCATGGTATATCTCCAATCACATCAATTTATCTTGTTAAAGCGTATTTTACGCCAGCAGAAACGATTTGTCAAGCATATTTTGCGTTACAATTCAAGAGGCGGGGAAAGCTTTGGTAACAGTTCAGACAGGTCTGCGCACTCGCTGCGCTGACCGCGCGAAAACGTAGTGGTCGGAGGGCATCTGCCCCATCGCGTAGCGATTCTCATGGGCAGATGCCATAACAGTTCAGGGGGTATCTGAACTGTTACAAGCTTTTTCCAGAGCGTCCCCCCGGCCCCATGAACTGTTACTAAAAATCATTATCCGCACAGCTCCACAATGATCTGCGCAAACATCGCCGCGCTTACCACAAGCTCGTCCACCACTGCAAACTCGTCCGCCCCATGCATCCGGTTATCCGTCCCCGGCATGGAGGCCCCGAAGGCCACTCCGTTCTTTAAACTGTGGACATAAGTCCCTCCGCCGATGGCCAGACACTCCCCCTTCTGCCCGGTATAACGCTCATACACCCTCAGAAGTGTCCGGACGAATGCACTGTCCCCGCTTACCTGATGAGGCGGAGTCATGGAATCATTAAGAAGTGCAAAACCCTTGTCCGCCATATTGGACATAATCACCTTCAACACATTCTCCTCGTTCCCGCACACCGGCACACGGCTGTCAAACTGGCCGTCAATCTCGGAATCATCCACCTTCAGCATGGAAAATGCCAGGGTGATCCGGCCGGATACCTGATCCTCCATATCCACCCCCAGGGCCGTCCCATGTACATCCCCATGGGGCATCAGGGCTTCCAGATGGCGTACCAGCTCCATCTGTCTGCTGGCGGCCAGAGGCAGACTGCAGATATAAGCCAGCAGACCCGTGAGCGCATTGTTCCCTTCCTCTGGAGTGGACGCATGGGCACCCTCTCCTATGGCCGTGACCGTGCAGCATGCCCCCTCTGGCTCCAGCTCAAACCTCACCCCGGTCCGGCTCTCAAGCTCTGCCGCCTTTTGGGCCAGCACCGTCTGGTCCAGGCCTTCTACCACAGCCTTCGCTTTTCCAGGCACCACGTTGGTCTTCACCCCTGCTTCGATCTTCACCAGTCTTGGCAGCGTCCCTGAAGGCTCATACTGGGCGGTAAAATGTCCCGCCAGTCTGCCCTTCTCTACATTAACCACCGGATACTCCCCATCCGGTGAAAAGGTCATGGGCGCTTCCTTCTCCTTGCTGTAATAATACCGGATATCCGAACTTCCGCACTCTTCATCGGTTCCCAGGATCAGACGCACATTTTTCTTTAAGGGGATCCCCAGCTCCTTCACACAGCGCATGGCATAAAGAGCCGCCACAGCCGGTCCCTTGTCGTCGGAGCTACCCCGGCCATAGAGCTTCCCGTCCTTTTCCACGGGGGCATATGCTTCTGTCACCGTCCAGCCTTCCCCGGCAGGCACCACATCCAGATGGGCCAGGATATCAAGCTGCTTAGGCAGCGTACTATCAAAATCCACACAGCCCACATACCCGTCATAATCTACCGTTTCGAATCCATAGCCTTCCGCCATATCCAGAGCCGCGTCCAGACACTCCGCAGCCCCTGGTCCATAAGGCATATCCTCCTCTGCCGGCATTCTCTCACTGTTGATACGGCACAACTCACAGACATCCGCCACCAGCTCCTGCCGGTGAGTCTCCATATATGCTTCAATCTTTTCCTTGTACATACGCTTCTCCTTCTCTTATTACTCCCGGCCAAACTCACAAAGCTTCAGCCCCGGGTTCCGCTCCAGCACCATTCCCACGCTCCAGCTGTTGACAAACAGAAGCAGCGGATTATCCCGCAGATCCTTGATCCGCTTCATATCTGACGTACCCTGGATCTTCGCCACATCCACCTGGGACTTGTTCTCGATCCATCGGATATACTCATAGGGAAGCTTCTCCAGCTTCACCTCCACATTGTACTCATTCTCCAGGCGGTAAGTCAGCACCTCGAACTGCAGCTCACCCACTACCCCCACGATGATCTCCTCCATACCTGTGTTGAACTCCTGGAATATCTGGATGGCACCCTCCTGGGCGATCTGGGTGACTCCTTTAAGGAACTGCTTCCGTTTCATGGTATCCATCTGCCGCACCCTGGCGAAATGCTCCGGCGCAAAAGTGGGAATCCCCTCGAATTCAAACTTCTCGCTGGAAGCGCACAGCGTATCCCCGATGGAAAAGATCCCCGGATCAAACACACCGATGATATCCCCGGCATAGGCCTCCTCCACGATCTTGCGGTCCTGGGCCATCATCTGCTGGGGCTGGGACAGGCGCAGCTTCTTCCCGCCCTGGATATGGCTGACCTCCATGCCTGCCTCGAACTTGCCGGACACGATCCGCATAAAGGCGATCCTGTCCCTGTGGGCCTTGTTCATATTGGCCTGGATCTTGAACACAAAAGCGGAAAACGCCTCTCCGAAGGGATCCACCTCCCCGGTCTTGGTTTTCCTCGGCAGCGGGGATGAGGTCATCTTCAGGAAATGCTGCAGAAAGGTCTCCACACCAAAGTTGGTAAGGGCTGACCCGAAAAATACCGGTGACAGATCGCCCTGGCTGACCCGCTCCTGGCCGAACTCATCCGCCGCACCATCCAGCAGCTCGATCTCGTCCAGAAGCTGCTGGTGATAGTCATAGCCGATCCGTCCGTCCACATTGTCCCCGTCCAGGGTAAATGTCTCTGACGCGATCTCCTTCTGTCCGCCCATAGCTGCCGTGAAGGTGGTGATCTCTTTCGTGAACCGGTCATAAACTCCCTTGAAATTCTTGCCGCAGCCGATGGGCCAGTTGATGGGGCAGGTGCGGATGCCAAGAACATGTTCAATATCATCCAGCAGATCGAAGGGATCCTTAGCCTCCCGGTCAAACTTATTGATAAAGGTAAAGATCGGAATCCCCCGCATGACGCAGACCTTGAACAGCTTGATGGTCTGGGCCTCCACGCCCTTGGAGCCGTCGATAACCATGACCGCGCTGTCCGCCGCCATCAGGGTCCTATAGGTATCCTCCGAGAAGTCCTGATGCCCCGGAGTATCCAGAATATTGATACAGAAACCATCATATTCAAACTGAAGCACCGACGAGGTAACAGAGATTCCACGCTCCTTCTCGATCTCCATCCAGTCAGAGACCGCATGTCTGGCGGCTTTCCTTCCCTTTACGGTACCTGCCAGATTGATGGCTCCGCCGTACAGGAGGAATTTCTCCGTCAGCGTGGTCTTACCGGCATCCGGATGGGAAATGATGGCAAAGGTTCTTCTTTTCCTGATTTCTTCATTCATATTTGACAAGGGTCTGTCCTCCGTATCTGCTCTTTTCAATGGTCACATAGACGCTCAAGCCATGATTGTACCAGAGAAATCCAGTTTTGACAACTGGGTTCCACGGAATTTTCCCGGCTTCCGGCAGTTTCCTCAATGGCCAGGGACAGTCCGTGGGCGCCTTTGGGATACAGATGCATCTCAAAGCTGATCCCTGCCCGACGCAATGCCAGGGCCAGAAGAAGACTGTTCTCCACCGGCACTGACCTGTCTTCCACCGTATGCCACAGAAAAACCGGGGGCATGGAGGACGACACCTGGTTCTCCAGGGACAAAAGCTCCATCTGCTCCTGGTCTGCCTCCGCTCCCAGCAGATTCCTGAAAGACCCCTGGTGACGATACTCCCCAGACGTGATCACCGGATAGCAGAGGATCAGACCGTCCGGACGGATAGAGGCGGCTGCCTGGTTCTCCGGCGCATCCGGGCCAGGTAACACTTCTGATTTTCCCCAGTCCCCTTCCGGCCCTCCAGAAAGAGCCTTTCTCCCGCCAGAGTTTAAGATCTCCCACACCGGCTTCCACACAAAGTCCCTGTCCCACAGAGTCCCCAGGCTGCAGGTCAGATGTCCCCCTGCTGAAAAGCCACACACAAAGACCTTATGGGGATCCACATGCCACTGTCCGGCTCTCTGCCGGATGAGCGCCACCGCCAGGGCCAGCTCCTGCAGGGCCACCGGGAAACGATTAGGTGCCACACTGTAATCCAGCGTACAGGCATGATACCCCATAGCCATGAAACGCAGAGCTACCGGCTCCTTCTCCCGGTCTGAACACATCTCATAGCCGCCGCCGGGAACCACGATCACCACCGGACGCTTCTTCTTTGGTGCAATGCTCAGGGCATCCTGCATATAGGCAGTCAGGACAGCAGGCCCCGTCTGCTGCCCCGGCACCTTTAATTCTATCTTCTCATACTTCATTGTGATACTCCTCCTTTTGCAAACAGGAAAATAATTTTCAGACACTCCCCAGCGCGGCCGCAATTCTGTCCAGAATCCGGTGGGCTACCTGCAGCTTGGTCATCTTCTCCAGCTCCTCAGTCCTGTCATGGGTGATCAGGGTCACCACATTGGTATCTGTGCCAAACCCGGCCCCCTTGGTTCTCAGATTGTTTGCCACGATCATATCAATATGCTTCCTGGTCAGCTTGGCCCTGGAATTCTCCAGCATATTCTGGGTCTCCATGGAGAAACCGCAGAGGAACTGCCCTGGTCTCCGGTGAGCTCCCAGCCAGGCCAGTATATCATCCGTCCGCTCCATGCTGATGTTCATATCCCCATCTGCCTTCTTGGTCTTTTCCGCGTTCACATGGGACGGACGGTAATCCGCAACCGCAGCCGCCTTGATGACCGCATCCTGTTTGTCACTGACCTCTGTCACTGCCTCGAACATATCCCGGGCACTGACCACCGGCACCAGGGTCACCCCCAGAGGCGCCTCAAGATTCACCGGGCCGCTGACCAGAGTCACCTGGGCGCCGCGCCGTGCTGCCGCCTCTGCCACCGCATACCCCATCTTACCCGTGGAGTGATTGGTGATGTAGCGGACCGGATCCATAGCCTCCTGGGTAGGACCGGCCGTCACCAGGATCTTTTTCCCTGCCAGGTCCTTTTCACAGGCGATCTCAAGGAGAATCCATTCCAGAAGCTGTGCCGGCTCCGGCATCTTCCCCGCCCCTGTGTCCCCGCAGGCCAGATACCCATCTGCAGGCGGGATCACCTTCATCCCATATCTGCGGCAGATCTCCAGGTTGTCCTGGGTGATGGGATTTTCGTACATGCGTGTATTCATGGCCGGTGCCAGAAGCTTAGGACACTGGGATGCCAGAAATGTAGTCGTCAGCATGTCATCGGCAAGCCCATGGGCCACCTTGGCGATCACATTGGCCGTAGCCGGTGCCACCAGAAAAAGATCCGCCCGTCTGGCCAGTGCCACATGCTCCACCTGGAACCGGAAATTCCGGTCAAAGATATCCACCATGCATCTGTTCCCCGTGAGAGATTCGAAAGTGGTGGGTGTAATAAAATTCGTCCCGTGCTCTGTCAGGATTACCTCCACATCCGCATGCTGTTTTTTCAGCATACTTGCCAGATTGGGGATCTTGTAGGCAGCGATCCCGCCGCTGACCCCAAGCACTACGGTCTTTCCCTTTAGCATAGCCTTCCTCCTTGCTGTGTAAGGTACTCCGGTATCCCCATAGGATCATGTCCCACAGGATTCCGGAAATACATTGCTTTTCAGGAACAGTATACTATGAACCATTTATGAACGCAAGGTATTGATCTGTCTGAATGTTACCGCTCACGGGGTACATGTTACTGTTCACGGGGCGCATCTTCTTGTCCGGCTACGCCAGACAGGAAGCATCGTGAACTGCAACATTGTATTTTCAGAAAAAATATGATAGGATGATGATATTTGATCCATAACGTATGAAAGGAGCTCCCTATGATTTTAGCCATTGATATGGGCAATACAAACATTGTCATCGGCGGCATTGATTCCGAAAAAACCTATTTTGTGGAACGGATCACCACCAACCACGTAAAGACCAGTCTGGAGTATGCCATCAATATCAAAAATATCTTCGAGATTCACAACATTGCCAGATCCCAGGTGGAGGGCGCCATCATGTCTTCCGTGGTGCCGCCGCTCAATGCCACCCTCTCCTCCGCGGTGAAGAAGATCTTCGGCTTCCATCCCCTGCTGGTAGGCTCCGGTATGAAGACCGGACTCAATATCAAGATGGACAACCCCAAGGCTGTGGGCAGCGATATGATCGTGGACGCAGTCGCCGCCCTGAAGGATTATCCCTGCCCCATTGTGGTCATCGATATGGGTACCGCCACTACCATGTCCGTCATCGACCAGAGCGGCTGCTACATCGGCGGCGTAATCCTGCCCGGCCTGCGGGTATCTCTGGATTCCCTAAGCAGCAAGACTGCCCAGCTTCCCAACATCAGTCTGGACATTCCCCGCAAGGTCATCGGCAAGAATACCATTGACTGCATGCGCAGCGGCATCATGTACGGCAATGCCGGCACCATCGACGGGATCCTTGACCGAATGGAGGAGGAACTGGGCGATACACCCAGCGTAGTAGCCACCGGCGGCCTCTCCCGGTTCGTGGTTCCCTTATGCCGCCACAAAATCATCTACGACGATGCCCTCCTGCTGAAAGGCCTCATGATCCTATATGAGAAAAACCGTCCGGCAGTGTGACGGGCCTGTGATCTCCTTCTTCTGACAAAAGGATGCATGGACGGACTCTGCCAGTCCTGCCATGCATCGCCCGAAATACATTTAGTATCTGGGATGAAGCACCTTCAGACACCTGTTCAGGTATCTGAAGGCTTCCCGCTCCAGCTTCCTTTGCTCCGGATGACCATAGGAACACCGGTATCCTCTTCCAGGATCCGCAGCACCCTGCACTGGAACACCCATTCCTGATCAAAATCATAGATATACTTGAACTGCATCCCTTCATAGAGCCCCGTCTGATTCAGCTTATACTTTTTCGTGGCCCGATAGTGGCTCTCGATCCCTTCCTTATAGTAGCAGTCACGCCCGCTCCATTTGGCATTATCCATAAAGAAGGCATGGGCACAGCGCTTCCGGGCCGCGAGTCCAAAGGCATCCAGAATCGCTGTGTGCAGCTTTAAGAGGCTGCTGTCAGCAGATATCCGGATATGGCGGTAACAGCCGGCGCAGGGAGACACACTGATCACATAGGATCTCCCATTTGCCATTTTCCCCTTACCGGCACCATTCTTCCCCTTCTGGTCAAAATGAAATACCTGGTTCAACCGGCATCTAATGACATCCGGCAGGAAATCCTGCTGTACCAGCATCTCCAGCTGTTCCACGATCTCCCTGGGAAGCTTTCTCATCTCCTCGTCTCCCCTATCCAGAATCTCCTGGAGCATACTGATGATGCTCTCGATCTCCTCCTCCTCGCTCATATTGAAATGATCCAGAAAATCGTCCTCCGCATCATTCAGCGCTTCCATGCATTCCTCCATGCCAAACCGGATCTTCAGTCTCTGACAGAACTCCTCCAGAAACGCATAGGTTCTCTCATCCCGGACCTTAATCTCGAATGGGCAGACACCTTCCGCAAGAAGAGCGTCCATAAACTGGTTAAGAAGCTGCTCCGGCGCGTCATCATAATGCTCTACCGGCGGAACCGGAAGCAAAAACTCCGTAGAACTCTCCACAGCCAGGAATACCACCGGAAAATGGGGAATCTTCGACTCCTCGTCCCAGACCGGATCCGGGAACCGGACCAGGGCACATTCCCACACCCCCAGCTTCCTCACACGTTTCAGACTGGCCACACTGATATCATTGCACTTGCCTGGTCTGGGCCACCGCTTCCCGGTAAACTCCGGGATGCGTATCCTCCCCAGAACATAGCTGCCGTTCTGCCGCTCCAGAAAAGGAATCTCCTGCTCCTGGTCACGGATATTGCCAAGTCCCAGCTTTGAGGAATCCTTCCCCTTCAAAAGCTTGGCCATCTCGATGGCAGCGGACAACGCCTCGCAGAGATCCTCCTTTTCCTGATCTGTCTGAAGATGCCATGGACAGCAGTCTGGCTGGAATTTCTCAAACTGGGGATATACCCTCTTACCCGATGTACTGATCCCGTGGGCGCGGGCATAGTCCCTTGCATCTGCCCATTCCTCCTGGGTCATTTCTCCCTTGTTCACAAAGGCGCACCGCAGACAGTCCATCTGAAGGACATATTCCTGATACTCCATAGGCCGCATAAAAAGCTGGTTCACGCGCCCCATGGTCCTAAAGCTTTCCAGCCCTTTGTCCCCGATATACAACTCCACTGCACACTGCTTCTCCAAAGCCCCCTGAATACTGATATACCCGGTTCTGTCTCCTGACAGCTTTACTGCAAATATCTCCGACTCCCACAGAATTCTCCACAGCCTTGTCTTCCTATAGGCAAAGGCCAGCTCATACAGCCTCTCATCTATCATCTATATCCTCCCGTGAACCCATTCCCTGAATACCATAAACATCCTGATCTGCCACCTGTATCCCCGTGGCAGGCCCACATTTGCCATTAACCGTCCCCACGCTTCCTGAACGGTCATACCTACCATCATTTCCAGCTGCTGCTTTTGTCTGTCAGGTCCGGAACCCCTGACCCTTCCTGTCTATGGCAAAAGGAGACATGTCAGCCATGTCTCCCTGTCGATTATTTTTTCTTCATATATCGTTTCAGAAGATGGGCGATCTCCTGAACATTGATGGGCTTCGCCGTATGGGCATCCATGCCGCAGTCGAGGCACTTCTTGATATCATCAGAAAACGCATCCGCCGTCATGGCAATAATCGGAATGCTGGAATCCGCCCGCTCAAGGTCACGGATTTCCTTTGTAGCTTCATAGCCATTCATCACAGGCATACGCAGATCCATCAAGATCGCGTCATAGAAGCCAACCGGGGACTCCCGGAACATATTTACACAGATCTGGCCGTTCTGGGCCCAGTCCAGTTCAAGCCCCATCTCTTTCAGTAGTTCCTCTGCCACCTCCCAGTTCAGTTCGTTGTCCTCCGCCAGAAGGATCCGTCTGTCTGTAAATTCTGCTTTCTCTTCCTCCTGCTTCTCCACAGTCAGGCTATCCGGATCCATATACTGCTTCAGGCCATGGAACAAGGTTGATTTGAACAGCGGCTTGGATATGAACCCGCTGATCCCGGCATCCTTGGCATCCTCCTCAATCTCGCTCCAGTCATAGGCAGAGATCAGGAGAATAGGCACATGTTCACCCAGACATTCCCTGAGCTTACGCGCCGTAGTGACCCCATCCATCCCTGGCAGCTTCCAGTCCAGAAGCACGATGTGGTAGTCGTTGCGGCGTTTGTGGTGTTCCTCCACCGCTTTCAGGGCATCTTCACCAGACAAGACCCAGTCCGCGGTGATGCCAATGGCTTTCAGGGCATTGACCGTACTCTCGCACAGCTGTCTGTCATCATCCACCACCAGCATATTCCAGTCGGGCAGGATCATATCCTCCTCCCGGACCGTCGCCTCCTGCAGATCCAGCACCACATGGAATTCGCTTCCGATTCCCAGTTCACTCTTCACCTCTATCGATCCACCCATGGCATCCACAATATATTTCGTGATAGCCATGCCCAGACCGCTTCCTTCTGTCTTGCGGACACGGGCACTGTCCTCCCGTGAGAAGGAATCAAAGATCTTCTCACGGAACTCCGGGGTCATACCGATCCCGCTGTCTCTTACCAGAATATGGATCCTGACATAATCCGTCCCATGATCCGAGATCTCCTCATACATGGAAACACCGATTTTCCCGTACTCCGGGGTGAACTTGATAGCATTGGAAAGCAGGTTTAACAGAATCTGGTTCAGCCTGACTCCGTCACACAATACATTCTCCACAGAGATATCGCGGATCACCACATCAAACTGCTGGTTCTTGCTGCGGATCTGGGGCTGGACGATATTCACAATACTCTCCATCACCTCCCGCAGGGAAAGCTGGTCCATATTCAGAGTCATCTTCCCGCTCTCGATCTTGGACATATCCAGCACATCATTGATAAGTCCCAGCAGATGTTTGCTGGACAAGGTAATCTTTTTCAGGCAGTTCTGTACCTGCTGCTGGTTGTCCAGATTGGCTGTGGCAATGGCCGTCATGCCCACAATGGCATTCATCGGGGTACGGATATCATGACTCATGTTGGACAAAAACTCGCTCTTGGCCCTGGCCGCGTGCTCCGCCTCCTCCCGCGCCTTCACCAGATCCCGCATCTGTTGCTGGGTCATCCGGAAATACACTATAAAGACGCCGAACAGTACAGCAAGGATGATCCCGCATCCTCCCAGGCTCATAGTGATCCACTGGTGTCCAAGACCACTTACGGAGTCATCCAGACTTCCGTAGGGCATCACGGCCACCAGATGCCACTCCGAGTAGGGAAGGAGCGTACAGTATATATGCCGTCTCCCCTCTTGGGTCTGGAGAATATCAGAATAATCCTCCCCACTCTCCATAGAGGCACTGAGCTTCTCCACGAATTGTTCCGGTGTTACCCCGTTGACAGGCTCGCATACCTCCCGGATCCGGTCAAAGTAGTTATTCCGGTGAGCATCAAAGCTCCTGACTACAAAGCTGCCATCCTTACGGATAATATGGGAATATACCAGGGAATCCTCTGAATCCAGGCCGAGAGTTGTCTGGATATACTCCACCGGCAGTCCGGCCACCAGAGCGGCCGACTCTTCCCCTCCCTGCATCGGATATCTGGCCGCCACACCCATGAGCACGATCACATTGCCATCTACATCGCTGCCTACGGCGATCTTCATCTCTCCCTCATTCAGGGATTTAAGGAAGGGCTCCGGATCCGTCACCTTGATATGGGAACCGTAGAGCATCTCGAACTGTCCGTCTCCGGAACAAAAAGCCAGATACTCCAGCCCCCGGGCCTTTGCATTGTAAACCAGCTCCTGCCGCAAAGCCGCATCCCCGCTCTTTCCTGCGGGAGTCGTCTCCACCAGGGCCTCCACCTGGGACAGACGCAGGGACATGGTTGTCCCAAAATGATGAGAGATCTGCTCGCTCATACTGGACATGTAGATATTGCCCACTTCCTCAATGGTTTCCGAACTCTTCTTGTTCATGTAAACCGCCATGAAGGAAAAGATCACCGCGCAGACAACGGAAATCATAATCACACTTGTCACTAAAAATCTGACTATTCTGTTTCGCACGTTCGTTCTCCCTATTCTCAGCTGTTCTGATCTGGCCGCTGTACCTCTTCTATAAGGGAGTAGGTCGTCTGCCCCTCCTGCATGGAGGCATCGTAGAAGCAGTAGCGGCCGCCTCCCGTCCGTTTAACCGTATATAAGGCATGGTCTGCCGCCTGGAACAAAGTCTCGTATTCGATGCCCACCGTCTCAGTACGGGCGATTCCCATACTGAAGGAAACCGGAAAATTCTTGTAGTTCCCCAGCAGGGAACGGTAGATACGATCCATGGTCGCTTCAAGCCCCTTATTGCACTCCAGAAAGATCAGGAATTCATCCCCGCCGATCCGGGCCACGATGTCATTGCCCCGGACGCTGCGTTTGAGCTTGCCGGCAGAATGCACCAGCACCTCATCCCCAAACATATGGCCATATGTATCATTGACGGATTTGAAATGATCCATGTCCAGGACCGCCAGGGCATAGTGGCTCTCCGGTCGGTTCTGGAGACGTTCCATAATCCAGCTCTTTGCATATTTGTGATTGGTAAGACCTGTCAGGGCATCGTGGGCCGCCTCATGCTTCAGATGCTCGATCTTCTCCCGCTCCTCATGGATATCCATGGCTTTGCCGATCACACCCATATACTGGGGCGGCTCATCCGCAGACCAGGTAGCGCGGCAGATAAACCGGAACCACCTGGACTCTCCGCCCAGACATGCCTTGCAGTCGTACTGAATGATGGGATTGTCCGGGGTGGCGCTGTGTATGGCCTCCCGCAGTCCCTGCATGGACCATTCATCCAGAAGCTGCTGGATCCGCTTGTCATGAAGAGGGTCCATAACCGTCTCCGGAAGTCCGACCTTCTCGGCTCCCCAGGAGGACAATGTAACCATGGACGGCAGCACTGTATATTCAAACTGTATCTCCTCAGACATGGCAGCAAAGAAATTGTACTTCATCCGCTCATGCTCCAGAAGCTGCAGGGTACGCTCTGAGGCTGTAAGCTCCTCACGCCGCAGAAGCTCCTCCGTCAGCTCCCGGACCTCACCCGGATCTGTACCTTCACTGTAACCGCTGTTCATCCGTTCCGGTATCTTGTCTGAGATCTGTCCCAGACACTCAAGCAGCAGCGGATTGAAGGCGCCGCACTGTCCCTCCCGGATCATCTTCACGGCTTCTTCATGGGGAATAGCCTTCTTATATACGCGCTCACTGGTCAGGGCGTCGTAGACATCGGCCAGAGCCACCACCTGGGCGGCGATGGGAATCTCATCCCCTTTAAGTCCATCCGGATACCCCCGCCCGTCATACCGCTCATGGTGCCAGCGGCAGATCTCCCAAGCCATCTTAACATGGGGAGAATCCTGATGAAACGGCAGCTGCTTCAAGATATCCGCTCCGATAGCGGAATGTGTCTTCATTATGTCGAATTCCTCCGGGGTCAGCCTCCCTGGCTTGTTAAGGATCCCGTCGGGGATGGATATCTTCCCGATATCATGGAGCGCGGAGGCCGTGCTGATCAGGGATATATCCGGCTGGGAAATCTGGTAACGGTCTGTCATCTGAACCAGATGCTTAAGAAACATCTCTGTCAGGACCCGGATATGTACCACATGCATCCCACTCTCTCCGTTACGGAACTCTACAATGTGGCTTAAGATATCCACCATCAGAGTGTTCTGCTTCTCCTTCTCATAGACCTGCTCCGCCACCAGGTCAATGAGCTTCTTCTGCTTGCTGTAAAGCAGGATCGTGTTGATCACCCTCCGGTGAACCACACGGGCATCAAAAGGACGGCTGATAAAATCAGTAATGCCCAGATCATAGGCCTGCTCCACCTGGCGTGAAGCGTTCTCCGCAGAGATCATGATGACAGGAATGTCATCAATCCAGTGCCGCTGGTTCATGACTGTCAACACCCCAAAGCCGTCCATTCTGGGCATTACAATATCAAGCAATACAAGAGATAACTCCGTCCCATACTTCTCAAGGGCGGCCACAGCCTCCGTGCCGTCTTCCACCTCAATGATCTCATACTTCTCATCCAGCATCTCTGCCAGTATGGCACGGTTCATCTCCGAATCATCCACAATTAGAATCTTCTGTTTTTTTGTCATAAGCTACCACTTCCTCGTGCTAAAACGGTAGCAGCCCGAAAGCCGGAACTGCCGAAAAATATCTGGTCTGCCCCTTAGATCTGTCCGCAGGGAGTTTCAACTTAATTATATTTCCAGTTCCGCTTTTTGTCAATGGGGTAGAACGTGTCTGAGCGGTAACCAGCTGATTGAAGGTTACTGTTCACGGGGCGCATCTTCTTGTCCGGCTACGCCAGACAAGAAGCATCGGGCGTCCGCCCAATGTGGAAAACTGGACAAAAACAGTCTTACAAGCGAGCTTGACGTCTGTTTTTGTCCAGTTTTCCCCGCCCTGTGAACTGTAACGAATGAATTTTAAGACACACTCTAACACCTTAACCGAAATTGACTTTTTCGGTTCTTGACTTTATAATGATAAAAAGATAAGAAAATGGAAAAACAAATCATCGAAACAGCCACAGTATGCAGACACCAAAAGCCTATGAACTGGAACAACAAACCCTGGCATTCCCTGGATTATGAACTGAAACACCGCTTTGGCACCAAAGTCTATAAGATTGCCCTGGATGGCGGCATGACCTGCCCCAACCGGGACGGTTCCCTGGGTACCCGGGGCTGTATTTTCTGCAGCGCCGGAGGATCCGGGGATTTTGCCGTGCCCTTCGGCACACCCCTGGCTGGCAGCCAGACTGCGGACAAGGACAGCCGGCCCCTGGAAGTATCCATCCAGAACCAGATTGACGCCGGTGCCGCCCGGATCCGCCACAAGCTTGGTTCGTCCCCGGAAGCCTACATCGCCTACTTCCAGTCCTACACCAACACCTACGCGCCTGTCGCTTATCTGGAGGAATTATTTACTGCTGCCATCCGGCATCCCCTGGTCCGGGTTCTCTCCATAGCCACGCGCCCGGACTGCCTGTCCGGTGAGGTTGTTCATCTTCTCTCCCGGCTGAATCAGATCAAACCCGTGTGGATCGAGCTGGGCCTCCAGACCATCCACGAGGATACGGCTGCCTGCATCCGCCGGGGCTATCCCCTGACCTGCTTTGAAGACGCATTGAAAAGGCTGCGGGCCCACCATCTGGAGACCATTGTCCATGTGATCCTTGGCCTTCCCGGTGAAAGCCGTGAGAAAATGCTTGGAACCATCCGTTATCTGGCCGGCCAGGATATCCAGGGCGTCAAGCTGCAATTGCTCCATATTCTGAAGGGTACAGATCTTGCGGACATTCATGCCCGCTGCCCCCTTCCCCTTCTTTCCATGGAGGAATACCTGGATCTGGTCATTGACTGTGTAGCACTCCTTCCGCCCAGGGTGGTGATCCACCGCCTCACCGGAGACGGGCCAAAATCCCTTCTGATTGCCCCTCTGTGGAGTGCCAACAAGCGTCTGGTACTGGGAAGCCTTGACACACGCTTCCGGGAACGCAGCATTACCCAGGGCTGTAGGTGGCCAGGATGAAAGCATATAAAAAGGCTCCCGGATCCAGAAAGATTCTTTCCCCGGATCCGGAAACCTTTTTAAATGTTTAAATCATTTCCCTGTCCCGATACGCCTTCCACTGATTTTCAAAAAAGTAATCCACCTCCGGCAGGGGACGCACCGGACGCCAGCAGGCGCTGCATTCCCCGTCTTTTAAGGAAACCTCCTGGACAATCCCCCCATGGGCTCCCTGATCCAGCCTGCACCGGTACAGACCGGGCAGCTTTTCATCCGGCTGTCTCCCCTCCGGATCCATGTAGAGAGCCGATCCTCTGCTTCCCGCGCCGCTTTTGGCGTAATCCAGCATGGCGAACAGATAGGCTTTCTGGGAAACCAGCATGTCACGCAGCCGGTAAAACAGCGGAAGCTGGGAAGGCGCCGGCTGTTTCACAAGCTCCAGATAATGCTCCAGCTCCTCATTGGTCTCCTTAAGAGCCGTCTCCAGGCTTTCCCTGTTCCGGATCATTCCGCCGCAGGCGCTCATCCGCATGGATGCCTTCTTCCACAGTTCCCCCAGAGCCATGTTCCCGGCTGCCTGCACCGGAAGCTTTGCAAACTCCTCTGCCTCCCGGCCCAGTGCCTGCTTTATTTCATCGGAAATGTCTTCTTTCTCTTGGCAAAGCTTCCGCAGATGTATTTTCTCCGCCGCCCGCACGGCGCCGACCTGTCCCGCATTCAAAGCCGTTCCCCCCGGCCTGGTGACTCCGTGGCTTGCACATACCTCGCCTACCGCGAACAGGCCCTGTATCTTCGTCTCCCAGTATGCGTCCGTGGAGATCCCGCCGTTATTATGCTGTGCACAGACAGCTACTTCCAGCTTCTCATGCCAGAGATCCACCTGGTGATCTTTATAAAAGCTGATCGCCGGCTCGTTCATCTGCCGGAGCCGTTCAATGGGAGTGCCAAACAAAGCCCCTGCCTGTTTTAAATAGTCATATGCTTCCGGCGACAGCTTTTCAAAGGGAATTTCCTTTCCCCCCGGATTCTTTGTAAAATCCAGGTACACCCTCCTCCCCTTCAGGATTGTCTCCTGATAGACCAGAAGATCAATCACTGAGGAACCGCCGAAGATTTTGTTCACATCAAAGGGCCACTGGTAGCCTTTTAAAAATACCATGGAAAGCATATCTTCTTCTCTTGTAAAATAATCCATGAGAAATTCCCGCTCATCCTGCCTGTCCTGACTGGTGGAAACAAATCTGGGCAGCACCTGCATATAGGTTCCGCTTACATTCCATCTGGGATCTATGGATGCCAGACCAAACTGCCATTCTGTCAGATTTTTCCCCTCTGCCCCCGCCTCAAAGGCAAGTCCGCTGGAGCCTGTCTGGGATGTGGGGTACACGCTGTCATGATACATGCCCGCCGGTCCTCCCGTGGCCATGATCACGTTGCTGCACCAGATCAGAACGTATCCGGCTTCTTCCTTCTCCTTTTTGTCCAGACAGAGAACACCATACACCTTTTTATCCTTTGCCAGAAAGCGGATCACCTGCATCTGGTCCATGATCCGGATCCCCTTTTCCCTCACTTCCCGTTCCAGACATTCTGTCATCAGCTTTGACGTATATGGGCCTGCGCTGGTAGCACGCCTTCCCCTGTCATGGTCCGTCTTATATCCCATAAATTCCCCGTATTCCGTACAGGGAAATGGCACCCCAAGCTCAGTCAGACGGAAAAAGCACCGGGATGACAAGGCCGCCTCGCACAAGGCCTGGTCCCCGTCCACACACTGGCCCGCAAACAGATCTTCCGCCATGGTGCGCACCGAATCCAGGTCGCCGCTGGCCAGGGAAAGCTTGTAGTAGGTCTGTTTATCGGATCCTGTATTCCTGGAGGTCCCGGCATTTACATTCTCGGCCAATATGGCAAGATCCCTTTCCCCGTTCTGATACAGCCGCAGCGCTGCCTGAAATCCCGCCGCCCCTGTTCCGACCACTATCTGTTCAATCCTAAGTTCCTGCATCTTCATGGTTTCCTCCATTCTCTGCCTGTTTCACAGTAACCCCTTCCTCAATATTATCGTCAGATATTGGCAAAATGGTAACGTGTAATTACCACCCCCATGAACTATTACAGATAAACAATTACAGCCGTTTGATGTGGAAGCCGCCGTCAACATCCACATAATTTCCGGTAGTATACAAAAGCCGGTCTGAACAGAACAGGCTTACCACACCGGCCACATCCTCCGGTTTTCCCCACCTGGCAATGGGAAATACGCCGTCCGCGAACATCTTATCATATTTCTCCGTCACAACACTGGTCATATCCGTGGCGATGACGCCGGGGCGCACCTCGTTGACCACAATGCCCTCCGGGGCAAGGCGGTCCGCGAAAAGCGTTGTCAGCATGGACACGGCTGCCTTGGAAATACAGTACTCGCCTCTGGTAATGGAGGACACCTCTGCAGAGCAGGAACCGATATTTACAATATGGCCTTTATTTGCAAATACCTGCTCCTGACTGACCATCTGCTTTGCCACAGCCTGGGTCAGGAACATGGTTCCTTTGGTGTTGATCCCCACCACCCGGTCAAAGCTTTCCTGGGTCATATCCAGAAGATCCTTTCTCTCCCTGGGCGCCACGCCTGCATTGTTCACCAGTATATCGATTCTTCCGAAACGCTCCACCGCTTCCTTTACCAGACGCTCCCTTCCCTCCTGGGAATCAATGGAACCCTGGACATAATGCCAGTCGATCTCCATCTCTGTCAGCTTCTCCAATGCCTCCCGGCAGTCCTCCGGCTTCTCCAGGGAAAAAATCACGACCTGGCACCCGTCCAGCCCAAGCTGCTTTGCCACCGCATACCCGATCCCACGGCTTCCGCCTGTAACAACCGCTGTTTTCTTCAAGATCATTCTCCTCCTCTTCTATGATGTCGGGAGCCAAAAGCATTCTGGCTCCCGCAATATGCGGGTTATCCCCTGAAATTAGCCGGCAACGTGCTCTTCGTCTCGGCAAACTCTCTGTAAAAGGGCAGAAATGTTTCCGGATCACGGATTACACAGCCCGTAGGCTTGTGGGCCCGGATCAGATCCCCGCATTTTCCGCAGGTCATACACACCCTTTTGGGATTAATTCTTCCGTCCTTCACAATCTCATTGGCGAAATCCGGATCAGCAAAGGCCATCCTTCCGAAAAGCATGCCGTCGCACAGCCCCTCTTCCACGGCACCGGCCGTAAAGAGATCCGCATACTGTCTTAAGTAGGTGGGTGCCGAACCATAGATGACCATCTCCGGCACGGCTTTCTTGACCTCACCGATTCCATGGATCATCCGGTCAAGTCCCACAAAGGGATGCTCATCCGGTACATATTTGCCCATATCATAGGGCCGTGTCACATGGGTAGTGGCATAAGGATTTCCCATGGTAAGATCAATGAAATCCATGCCGTAGCGTTCATGAAGCTCTCTGACCAGACGGACCGGTTCTGACAGATCCGGCTCCAGCCCTCCTTCCTGGCTTACACCGAACCCATATGGATAGGGATAACCGTCATAGATTCCCAGCCTGGAGGTCACCATAAACTGACTGTCCTCATAAGCCTTTGCCGCAAGAATTCCGTTCTTTAACAGTCTGGTCCGGTTCTCGTAGCTGCCCCCATACATTCCGGGCCGGGTGTAGGCGGATGAAAGCTCCGCAAGAAGATATCCATGGCAGGATTTAATGTCAATGGCGTCAAATCCGGCCTCCCTGGCCAGCCCTGCCGCCTGACCGAACTTCTCCTCCAGTCCCTTTAAATAATCGTCCGTGACAATACAGGAATCATCGGCCTCCCGGTACTTTTCCAGCTCCGGGTGACGGTAAGCGATCATGGGCGCCGGCCTGTTATCCGGATTGGAATAACGTCCGCTGTGGTTGGCCTGCATGATCAGATACGGCGCGAATCCGTTGGCCTTTTGCCCTGCTTCTTTGATCTGACTGGTAAACCGCTTATAGTTTTCCAGATTATCCCTTGTAAGAAGGAGCTGGGTTTTGGAGGATCGTCCTTCCTCTACCATGGAGATGGCCTCAAACCAGATGACCGCGCTTCCGCCCACAGCTTCCTTTACATACCGCCGGGTGGTGTAACCGGAAGGGGAACCGTCAGGAAGGGAATCCGCTCCCTCCATGGGCGCGATCCCCAGACGGTTGGGCAGAGAAAGGGATCTTACCTTCACCGTCTCTGCCAGAATCTTTGTATCCTTTGCAAAGGGCAGGTGCAGGTGCATTTCCTCTGCCGCTGCCATCACCTCATCCAGACTTTTATAATGAAACCTTTCATGTGCCATATATTTGAACTCCTTCAAGCTAAAACATCTTTCCGTTTTTGCGATATTGTCTTTCTGAACTTACTGGGGGACATACCGGCATACTTTTTAAACTGTTTGGAAAAATAGGTAAACTCGCTGTATCCGCATTCCTGCGCAATCTCCGTGACGCTCTTTTCCGTCTCCGCCAGCAAAAGCTCTGCCCGGTTAATGCGGAGAGAAATCACATATCCCATAAGGCTGTATCCGGTTTCCTCTTTAAACACACGTGCTATGTAATCCCGGTTCATAGACAAAGCCGCCGCAATCTTGTCCACATTCATATCCTCTGCAAAATGATGATTCAGATAATTCATCACATTGTACGCCACCGTGATTCCGGCTCCGATTTTCATCATAGACAGCGCGTCTGCGCATTCGCGGAAAATGGTTATGAACATTCTCCTCAGATCCGCTCCCACGTACATCTCCCAGTATTTCTTTTTTGTCAGATACTCCTTTTCCATCTCCAGAATGATATCATAGAGATAATTCCAAACAGGCTCTGTCACCGTAAGCAGATGGGAAAAACTGGCCGGACGTTTGATAAAGATCGCGATCACTTCCGGGTACTTCACCTCATGCTGGAAAAAATCCGGCTGGATCTGAACCACATACCGCTCGTAGGGATATTCCAGAACCTTTATGGTATGGGACTCCAGTGTGTTCAGCACGATCATTCCACCCTTGGAAACCTCATATGCTTTCTCCCCTACCTGATACAGGATCCTCCCTGCAAGGAGAAAAACAATCTGATAGGTATTCTCATAATGATATGGCAGCTTATAGTTACCGGCTGTATAGCGATGTTCAATCCAGAAATCATCCATGAAACACAATCCCCCTCTGCTGGCATTCACCGGCACAGGTCTCCTGCTGCACCTGTGCCGGCCAAGTCCATTGTAACATAACTACTGCCATATGACTGTTACTAATAACCTACAGCTGTCCGCTCCTTAGATGAACCCTCTAAACCATCACGTTGTAAAAGATTGTGGCAAGCAATACATTGGCAAGAATCGCAAAGGGCTGCGCCGCCCCATAACCTGCCGTAGGCTCTTCCGAATCCGTAGAGCTGATGGCCGCTCCCAGTCCGGGAGCCGAGGTGCAGCCTCCGGCAATGGCACCGCTTAGGATCAGCCAGTTGAGCTTAAATATCTTGTGGCCGATCAAAAAGCTCACCAGAACGGAAATGCCTTCCACAAAGACCGCCGCCACCGCAAGAGCCAGCCCGGATCCCATCAGTGAGGTAACTACATCATATCCATAACGAAGCCCTACTACTGCCATAAAAAATATAAGCCCCATCTGGTACATAAGCCCGAGAGATTTAGAATCCATCCGGAAATTAACTGGGCCGATCTCCCCTATATAGCTTAAAACCAGCGCTGCCAGCAGCACTCCCCCTGCCGCGCCCAGAGAAAAGCTTCCAAAGCTTCCCAGGGGAATCGTAATATTGCCCACAATGATTCCGATGACCGTAACCAGGGCAAGAATCATAAAGCTGACAGGCTGCTCCTTGATCTTCTTTCCCGAATCTGAAATCGCGTTCAGTTCAAGCTGATACTTTTCCTTCTCCTTTTCCAAATCAATGCCAAATACCTTGGGCAGAAGGGATATCATAACTACAATGACCAGCACGCCGATGGGAAATGCTACCGTATATCCCAGACTGATGGTGGACGAGGCCGCCTCTTTATATGCCGTGATCTGCTCCTCATTAAGTCCCGGTGTGTTATCGGCAGTTAATGCGCCTGAGCTGTCAATCTTTAAGAGCATATTGTTCTTTTCTTCCACCGGTGCTTCCTGATAGATTTTGCCGTAATCCAGATGTCCGGACGCGTCCAGAGCTGTGCCGTACCCTGGTGTAGAGGTCATGGCCCCTGCAAACATGCCAATCGTCTCATGGGCAGTAATGGACTGGTTGGAGGACAGCACGGTTACATGCATCACACAGGCAACCACCATGGATACCACCGGAATCGAGACACCGATGACCACAAACTTCATTCCATACCGTTTGAAGATGGACCCGATGCTGCTGCCCACCTTCATTCCGATGGAAACCAGGAACAGAAGCAGGAAAAAGGTAAAGAAGGCCTGGGCCACCACCCCGGTAGAAAGAATCCGTTTTGCATCGGAAAAGCCAAGGCCTCCCTCCGCCACGCCATGGGCCCAGCCAGTCACTATATAACCGATGATGATCCCCGAAAAGATACCGCCGGAAACACCCAGGGAAAAGCTTTTAATTTTGATCTTTCCGATCAAAAGGCCCGTAGCGATGGCAAGAAACATTAAGAAAAACTGGTTTGTCAATGTGGAAACCACTAATTTTATCATATAATATATCCTCCCCAGATGGACGGTTAAAGGTGAAAGACCCGCTGTGCGTTACCGGAAAGAATCGCGGTACGGTCTTCTTGTGAAAGCTGCAGCTGGTCGATGCATTTTAATGTCCGGTCGATATAGCCTGGTCCCTTTTCCGGATCAAAAGGCATGTCAGACGCGAACAAGATATGATCCCTTCCAAAGAAATCCAGACCGGCCCGGATTGCAGAAACAGAGCCGAATGACGCAGTATCAGCATAAAACTTCTTAAAGGTGTCCAGGGGATCCCCCTTCATCTTTGTCTTTGTCAGGGCCTCCTTAAGCTCCGGAGCCGTCCTTCCGCCATACATCTTGAGTCCGTTGCCGATCCGCCCTTCCAGCATGGGAATCATGGCTCCCACATGGTGGGTCACAACCTTTAAATTGGGAAAATCTTCAAAGATTCCTGCAAACGCCAGCCTGCACATGGCAACCGTAGTCTGATAGGGCCAGCCGATCAAAAACCACAGCTCATATTTGGAGCGCTCCTCTGTGGGATACTCAGGAACCATCTGTCCCCCTACCGGGTGGATCAGAACAGGCAGCTCCAGTTTCTCGCAGATTTCATAGATGGGCCAGAATTTTTCCTGATCAATGGCCTCCCCGTTCATGTTCGTGTAAATCTGGACTCCCCTGGCTCCCATTTCCTTACACCGCCTGATCTCATCCACAGAAGCCGGGACATTGTTAAAGGGAATCCCCGCAATAAAGCCCTCGTAGTATTCCGGATACTTTTCTGTGATCTCCCTGATCTCGTCATTGCCCATGGCAGCGATCCCCGGCGACTTATCCGGCCCCGCAAAGGTCTCTACAGGCGGAGACACGATATTGGGAATCTGCTTGTAGCCTGGAAACTGCTTCATCACCTCTGCACGGTAATCCATATCGGACATTGCCTGGGTTTTCAGAGCCCTCAGAAACATATGAGACATATTAGGAGACTCATTCATTGCCTGCTGTGCATATTTGGGGGGCATAAGATGGCAGAAAACATCAATTGATTTCATATCTTAAGTTTCTCCTTTTTCATTTTATTTCAGCCGGCTTTGATAACTTATGTACAAATTTTACCATAAAGTCCCCTGGGATTTCTTGAACTATTGCGGGGTAAATTTGCCATATTACGTTGTTTTGCATGAAAATCGCGGGAAATCGCATGATTTTTTATTATGAATGTCTAAAACAGAGAAGGGCTGTACCCAAAAGAACAAGAGGCAGAGCGCAAAAAGGAGGACAAACAGCTATGAAACATTTTCTTTTGCATATCAGCATTCACTTTTACATTCCATTTCAGGCCATGCCTGCATCAGAAAAACGCCGCATAGGGAAACACCCCATACGGCGGCAACCGTTTCGCTATTGGGCTGGTTTAGGGAAATATCAAAGGGAATCCGCCCCTCACGGAGGGATTGGCGAACGAAAATATTGAATGCCGTTGTTCAGTTGATATTATACTGTGGTTTCTGCTGGTCTGTACATTGGCCCAGCCAGGTATGACAAGCAGAACATCATTACTGTTCTCACATCGGTTAAATGCATCCATACTATAAAAATCAAAGTCCACAATATGGATCCGGCTGTGGTTCTGCCAGATATCATCCCAAAGCTGGTCTACATAATGGCTCCAGTCCCGACGCATAAGCATCAGGTCCTCCCCATAAAGGTCCTCCATTTTCAATCTGTCTTTTGCAGCAAGCCTATGGTGAACAGAAACCGCACAGCAAAATGGCTCACGAGACAGTTCAAGCCCTGCGCAGCGCCGCAGGTCCAGCATGGTTTCATCAAAGATGCCTCCAGCAGATTGATCTGTTTGATGACCGCAGTAGGGGTAATATAGGATTCCTCGGCAGCTTTGTTGAAACTTACTGCATCTGCCAGCCGGCCCCTCCCCATATACCTGAAGATTCCTACCACGCAGAAACCTTATGGGCAATCAGGAACTTCCCCTCCTGCAGCTCTTCTATCTCCAGCTCCATCTCGCAGGAAGATATTTCCAAGTCAATCATAGCCTTTTCCATATATGCCTGTCTGTAGCGTTCTGCCTGATAGTCCCTGCGCCATTCCTCCAACAACTGCTCATCCTCTATTACATTATAAAAAGTATAGTTTCCCCGTCCGTTCTGTAATATCTGGTTATAACAATCCATATAATAACTGTCCATATCCGTAAGAACCTGATCTTCTGCCATTCCTAAATCTGCAAGGCTCCTCAAACTGTCATCTTCCGGATTCTGTTCCAGATTGCGGTAGGCGGAGCCGTTGCAGGGCGGCAGATAGACTGATAATTCCTGCCTGATATGGCTGCTTGCATAATCCATGTCCGTCTTGTTAAAGTATTCATAACGTCCCCCGCCTGAATCGTCCCATGTAACATCCACATTATAGTACCCGTCATCCAGTGCGACAATATTCCATGCATGTTCTTCTCCTGCAAAACCGGTACAATAATAGCAGGGGATACCCAGCTGCTGCAGAAGATACTGAAAAGCCCTTGCATATCCGGCACATACGGTCTGTCCGTTTACCAGCGCGCTGTACGCACTCTGGTTCATTTCCGCGCCCAAATTATAAGAAACTCTTTCTATCAGCATATCATGGACAAATTTCTCTTTTTCATAATCGCTGGACAAATTCTGCGCTTCTGAAACAATCTGGCTGGCATTCGCCTCAAAGCCAGCCCTTGCGTCATCTATATTCTGTGCAGTGCGGTTAAATTTCAGTTCAATTTCCACACACCTTCCATCCCTTAAGTATTTGCAGGAATACGCCGTTTCCAGCCAGAACAGTTCCGGATGGTCATTATAAACTGCCAGAAACACATTCCTCAACTGACCTGATGTTATTTGCTCCACCGGCGCAAACCTGGAATATAGTTCCCTGGCATTGGCATAGATCTGACGATAAATATGTTTTCCTCTGTCATCCAGCATGGCATAATAAGGATACCGGATCTTATCAAAATCCAGTCCGTCCCCTGTGTATCCTGTGTCAATCTGATTTTGAAGCTCCGCTGCATCTTCATCACCGATCTGCTCACTGTTTTCCTGTATCTGCTGATATCCGTTTCTGCCCGACACATTCTCCGGCACGACTATCTCAGACTGTTTTGGCAAAATGTAATCGGAAACGATTGATTCCGCTATGGCATCATTTTTCAGGGGCTCCATTGCATCCGTTTCATATTCTTCCGCCTTCTGCCCGGTTTCTTCCTTTTCTATGTTTTCATCAGGATGGCTGGCTGTTTCTTCCTGCGGTTCATGGCCTCCTGTTACCATTTCAGTACTTTTCTGCTCCGGGTACAAAAATGTCTCAATTTTATCCGTAATATCCGGCCTGAATATATATATGGCACTCAGCATACAGGAAATGGCAAACACCACCGCTGTAAGGGACGTCAGCCATTTTAAAAATCTCATTCCTTGTCATCATTCCTTCCTTGTTTTAATCCGTAAATAGTAACTAATGTTTTATTATGACATAAACAAATGACATAAATCTGACAAAAGGATGAAAAATTTCTAAAAACCATCGGTTCCCCGCCACCAGAAGAGATTTTCAGACAATGCCAATGCAGATAAAAGCTGCTGCAAACGTGCATTTGGGTTGTATACGGTTAAATTTAAAACACCACCCTCAATATGCAGCATACAATCTTCACCTGCAAGCAAGATATATATATCCCCTTTTTTCCTTATTACAATATCATCGACCATTTTTGCAAGTTGTTTGATTTCCAGGTTGTCAAACCATTTTTTACAATAAATGTCAAAACGGAAATAGCAATGCAATTTAAGAATTATCCGTCTGATTTTCAGAGCATGGTTTTTGATTTCGGGATTGCTCAAAAAATACTGTTCGACTTCATAAAAATGTCCTTGTGAAGTCTGCAAAACCTGCCGTGGGAGAAAATCAATTACAAAATATGGTTTGTTAAGCAGTAATTCCATTTGTGTAGTATTGTCCATTAATACACCTCATTTTTAGTATGACAGTAACCAGCTAAGCCCCGGCAGTCTCCCGCCAGGGCCTTTTGCAACTTAGTGTCCATTTCCGTTCCAACGGTTCCTCTCATTTTCCAGCGCTTTAGAATGTCACCCTTCTCTCAGCGTTCCCACAATCTTCACATTCCCGCCATCCTTGAACAAACCGGAACAATTATACATCCAGGTTCCTTTCTCCAGGGGAATCTCCTTTGATAAGTCCCCGGAGCCGATTGTAATATGCTGCTCCCTGCCAGCAGGATCAAACAAAAACAAATCCACAGACCCGCCCTGAATATCCGAAGTTATAGTCAAAACCAGGGTCTGATTCTGCTCCGCCTGAAAAGAACCGGATTCTGCTATGTTCTTCTGACCGGCATGATTGGCCAAATTCAGGACCACCTTTCCCTGGGCAGCCACATCCCCGGCAATTTCCCG
>CAJTOW010000012.1:0-11589 GCA_910577655.1 uncultured Lachnospiraceae bacterium
TACGTTTTCGTACGGTCAGCGCAGCGAGTGCGCAGACCTATCTGAACTGTTACCATCTTCCTGCATTCAGGCATACCGGACCTTTTCCAGTGCATCCGCGATCTCATGGGCCAGCAGGCATGCCGGATTCTGTCCGGCGGCTGCCTCTCCGGCAAGGCCATGGAGGTAGACCCCCAGGGCTGCCCCCTCCAGATGATTGGCTCCCTGGACCAGCAGACCGCCGATGATTCCGGCCAGCACATCCCCGGACCCCCCTTTGGCCATGGCGCTGGAGCCGCTGGGATTGATCCAGACTGTCCCGTCCCGGCCTGCGGTCACTGTTACCGCATCTTTCAGCACGCAGACTGCCCCGGTCCGGCGGCTGTAGTCCCTGGCCTCCCCCAGAGGATCTGCCTTGAGCTGCTCCATGGATCTGCCGGAAAGACGTACCATCTCGCCCATATGAGGGGTGACGACAACATTTTCCGAAAGAAAATGTTCCAGCCCGGGACTGGCCGCCACCAGATTCAGACCATCCGCATCCAGCACCAGGGGAACCTGCACTCTGGAAAGAACCGTCTCCGCCAGCAGCCCTGCACAAGGTGATTTTCCCAGTCCGGGGCCCATGACCACGGCATCCGCCCAGTCCACCTCCCCGGCAATCATCTGGCAGAACCTGTCCGGCGCCTCCATGGCCTTCTCCGGGTCATAGCCTGCGAAAACCGCCTCCGGAAGCTGGGTCTGGAGGATCTGCCGGTTGTCCTCCACAGTCAGAAGCTTCACAAGGCCTGCCCCTATCCGGTACGCTGCCAATGCGCTAAGCCAGGCCGCGCCGCTCATCCCCCGTGAGCCTGCGATCACCAGAAGTTTTCCAAAGGTGCCTTTATTGCCATCGGGCCTGCGGCTGGGCAGCCTCCCCAGATCCGCCGGTTCCGGCACCAGCCCCGCAAAGCCGGTGTTTGCCAGACTCTGGTCCGAAAAGCCCGTCTCCGCCACCTGCACCTGCCCCGCAAAGGTCCTGCCGGGATAGAACAGATGCCCGGTCTTCCTATAGCCGAAGGTTACCGTCACATCCGCCCTCAGAGCTGTCCCCATGACCGCCCCGGTGTCCGAATGGATGCCCGACGGGATATCTACCGCCACCACACGGGCCTTGTCCATATGGGAGAGCTGCTCCAGAAGCTTCTGGTATGCCCCTGTCACCTCCCGTGACAGCCCTATCCCAAACACCGCGTCTATGATCACAGCCCAGCTGCCTGGTGGAACCTGGCTTCCCTCCGCCACAGGCACCCCCAGCTGTCTGGCAATCTGCTGCTGGGTCTGATGCTCTTTTGTTGCGTGATCCGGATTCCCGGCCAGGAGAACCGTCACATCATAGCCCCGGTTCCACAAGATCCGTCCTGCCGCGATCCCGTCCGCCCCGTTATTTCCCGTGCCGCAGACCGCCAGGACCGGTCCGTTCCCCGGCCTATCTCCCAGCAGCCTTTCCACTGCTTCTGCCACAGCCAGGGCGGCCCGCTCCATCAGCACCAGAGACGGAATCCCGATCCGTTCTATGGTATCCTGGTCGATCTGCTTCATCTGGCTTCCTGACACTGCATACTTCATGTGCTGTTCCTCCTTTTCATTCCCAACGCACGAAAGCGTGTCTGAAAATCCACTCCCGCAAACTGTGACCCACAGCTGGCAAAAAAGCAATTTTCAGACACGCTCTAACACTACAGCGAACATC
This sequence comes from uncultured Lachnospiraceae bacterium, assembly GCA_910577655.1. Classification (GTDB taxonomy): domain Bacteria; phylum Bacillota; class Clostridia; order Lachnospirales; family Lachnospiraceae; genus Brotaphodocola. The sequence continues at coordinate 1,712 of CAJTOW010000012.1, forward strand.
TGGAGCCGGACTCTATTTCTGCAAAAGAAAGAGCCTGATACTGCCAGTAATATCCGCGTCAGTGCCGCGTCTTAGCGGTTATTGATTGTTCCTTTTTTCTGGGCCCTTTCCAGCTCTTCCTTCTTCTTGTCCTGCATACTGCATACCCGGTAGGACAAGCGCATCAGGCTTTCTGACAGATGCACATTTTCCACTACAACATCCTCCGGCACATTTAAGTCCACATGGGCAAAATTCCAGATAGCCTTGATCCCGGCATGAACCAGACGGTCCGCGATCTCCGGCGCCTTGGTCTTGGGAATCGTCAGAGCTGCCATCTGGACATCATTGTCCGCAATAAACTGCTCCAGATCCTCCACGCCGCGGATCTCGATCCCCCGGACCACCAGGCCGATGAGACGGGGATTGATATCAAACATGCCCTTGATCACAAATCCGCGCTTCTCGAAATTCGCATAGTTGGCAATGGCCTGTCCCAGGTTTCCTGCGCCAATGATGATCAGATTGTGCTGCCGGTCGATGCCAAGGATCTTTCCGATCTCTGTATACAGATACTTCACATTATAACCATATCCCTGCTGCCCAAACCCACCAAAATTGTTCAGATCCTGACGGATCTGGGAGGCTGTCACACGCATCCGGCTGCTGAGCTCGTTGGATGAAATACGTTCCACTCCGGACTCCAGAAGCTCCCCCAGATAACGGTAATATCTGGGAAGCCTTGTAATGACGGCCCTTGATATAACTCTCTCTTCCATACCCTGTCTACACCTTTCAACTCGTACTATTATTTATTATAACGTTCATGAACAGACTTGTCAAACAAATACGTTATATACAGCAGGCAGGTGCGGCCCTGGAATCTGCCTTATTTCCGTGTAGCAGTTCTTTGACTGGTCGGAGGAGTCCTTTTCTTTTTTGTTCAGCCTTGACGAACAGCTTCCAGCTGTTTTTTCAATTCTGCTATTTCTTCATCCTTTTCCCTGATTACTGCAGCCTTCTCCTTTATTACAGCCTCTCTTTCAGCATCCTTTTCTTTGATTACTGCTGTCTTCTCCCTGATTGCTGCTGCCTTCTCTGCTTTCTCATCTTCCAGCTGCTTCTGCAGTTCCTCGATCATATATTTCACTGTGTTCTGGTCCAGTATCCTTAACGCCTCCGAAAACATCCCCAACACCTCCTCCGGTCTGTGACGCAGCATGGCGATCTCCTCGTAGATTTCCTGGAGCCAGGGGTAGTCCTGGATCAGCCTTTCTGCCTCCTCCAGATTCTCTGTAACCAGCAAAGAAAGCCACGCCGTCTGTTCGCTCTTGTCTTTAGGATACGGGAATTTCCGGAAAACGTCAAGGGCTATGAGGTAATACTCCTGCAAAAGCTCCATCTCCAATCCCGTATCAAACCGGGTTTTGCCATGGTGAAGATATGCATAACGGGTTTTGTGAAAAATGCCCGGGCTTTTTTCAAAGAGGTAACAGTTCAGATACCCCCTGAACTGTTACAATTAATTGCCATTTAGGTGAAGTCAACTTGCAGATGAATATTGAAAATTCCGGAAAGCTAAGTTATAGTATATGAGGACATATTGCCAAATGCTTCTGCATTTTATTACATTCAAGGCTGCCGCCTATGGCAGCAGAACGGAGAACTCAATGATTTTATCCTGCAATCACATCAGCAAATCCTTCGGCACGGACCAGATTCTGTCCGGGGTATCCTTTCATATAGAAGACCAGGAAAAAGCCGCCATCGTAGGCATCAACGGCGCCGGCAAATCCACCCTCCTCAAGATCATTGTAGGGGAGCTTGCCGCCGATGAGGGTGAGGTGACCCTGGCCAAAGGAAAGACCCTGGGCTATCTGGCCCAGCACCAGGACCTGGACAGCACCCGCTCCATCTACGAGGAGCTCAAAGAAGTCAAGAGGCCTGTTATAGAGATGGAGCAGCAGATCCGCTCTCTGGAACTTAAAATGAAGGATGCCCAGGGAGAAGAGCTGGAGCAGATGCTCTCCTCCTATGACCGCTTAAACCATGCCTTTGAGCTGGCCAATGGCTATGCCTGGCAGAGCGAGGTGACCGGAGTACTGAAAGGACTTGGCTTTGGGGAGGAGGAATTTGACAAAAAGGTCTCCACCCTCTCCGGGGGCCAGAAGACGCGGGTGGCCCTGGGCCGTCTCCTTCTCTCCCGTCCTGACTTAATCCTCCTGGACGAGCCTACCAACCATCTGGACATGGAGTCTATCGCATGGCTGGAGACCTATCTGCTCAATTACAGTGGAGCCGTCATCATCGTAGCCCATGACCGCTATTTCCTGAACCGGGTCGTAGGCAAGATCGTGGAGCTGGAATTTGGCCACGGCTCTGTCTACCTGGGCAACTATACGGCCTACAGTGAGAAGAAGGCCATGGTGCGGGCCGCCCAGATGAAGGCCTACTTAAACCAGCAGCAGGAGATCCGCCACCAGGAGGAGGTCATCGCCAAGCTGAAATCTTTTAACAGGGAGAAATCCATCAAGCGCGCGGAAAGCCGCGAGAAAATGCTCTCCAAAATCCAGGTTCTGGAAAAGCCCATGGAGATTAACGATGAGATGCGCATCCGGCTGGAGCCCAATATCACCAGCGGCAACGATGTGCTCACCATCAGGGATCTGGGCAAATCCTTTGGCCCCCTGCACCTGTTTTCCCACGTGGATATAGATATCCGGCGCGGCGAACGTGTAGCCATCATTGGAAGCAATGGAACCGGCAAGACCACGATCTTAAAGCTGATCAACGGACTTCTGCCCGCTGATGCAGGGACCATTTACCTGGGCAGCAAGGTCCATATCGGCTACTACGACCAGGAACACCACGTCCTTAATATGGAAAAGACCGTCTTTGAGGAGGTTCAGGATGCCTACCCCAATCTAAACAACACCAGGGTGCGCAATATTCTCGCATCCTTCCTTTTCACCGGTGATGACGTATTTAAGCGGATCGCTGACTTAAGCGGCGGCGAGCGGGGACGGGTATCCTTAGCCAAGCTCATGCTCTCCGAGGCCAATTTCCTGATCCTGGACGAGCCTACCAACCACCTGGATATTACCTCCAAGGAGATCCTGGAGCAGGCCCTGGTCAATTACACCGGTACCGTGCTCTATGTTTCCCATGACCGGTATTTCATCAACCAGACAGCCACCCGGATCCTGGAGCTGACCGGCCAGACCCTGATCAATTATATCGGGAACTATGATTACTATCTGGAAAAAAAGGAGCTGTTAAACAGCCTCTATGTCCCTGACAACACTGTATCTGGCACCGCACCCCTGAAAGGCAAAGCCCAGGGCGGGGCCGCCCTGGCAGAAGGTTCACGAAACAAGGGCATCGCGTCCCCTCTCTTCCGGACTCCCGGCACGGACACAAAATCCCTTCCCGCCGGTGCTGCCCCCAGCCCGGAAGGCTCTGCCGGCACCACGCCCTCAGCCCCTTCCGGCGCCTCCGGAGTCAAGCTGGACTGGATGGCCCAGAAGGAGGAGCAGGCACGGATCCGCAAGCGTCAGAATGACTTAAAGAAGGTGGAGGACGAGATCCACCGCCTAGAGACCCGGGACAGCGAGATCGATGAGCTGCTTCTTCGGGAAGATATCTACACCAACGTGGAGAAGCTGGTGGAACTGAATCAGGAGAAGGACCAGATCCAGAAACAGCTGGAGCCTCTCTATGAGAAATGGGAAGAGCTGGCGGAATGATCCGCCAGCTCTTTGTTAACAATAAGATTTCTCTGTCAGGCACCTGCCAGATCTGCCGCCCGCCAAAATACCAGCTCTAATAGGTATCCAGAGGCGGTTTCACCGAATCTGGCAGCGGGCAGGTGTAATGCCCTCCATTCCGCTTCTTCACCTCTGCTTTAGCGGCCTCCACCACCTCCGGCCGGTCCATGGTTCGCACGGATGCCAGGGCTATCACCTTAGCCGCTGTAAGAAGTCCCTTATGAGCTATAGGGCTGCAGGTCTGGGCGGTCATCTGCCAGGTGTGGCCCACATTGCCCACACAGCAGGTGGCCACCCGCAGATTCAGGGTCGGAACCGCATAAGCCACATCACCCACGTCCGTGGAGCCAGCCACCTGGACAATCCTGTCCGGGTCAAAGGGATGGATCTCACTGTCCAGAGGACGGGCCAGGATCTCCTCCACCCGTTCCTCCCCATAGAGATCCGCGATCTGGGTCCGGATCATTCCTTTTGTCTGCTCATTGTAGGATTCCAGGAACTGCTTTGCAAGCTGGTAGTCCTCCTGGGTCCACTGAGGTGCCCCCACCTCTTTGAGACATTCATCCCCCACTGCCGCCAGAGCCTTGTTGGGCATATACTCTGTGAATGCCATGGCCAGCTCATAGGTCATCTTCGTACCGGTCATCATGGCAGCGCCGCCGGCCACATCCACCACCCGCCCAAACAGCTCCTTTAACTGGGACACATAGGGAGCCCGCACCTCATACCGGACCGTGGCATGATCCTGAACCACATTAGGCGCTGTCCCGCCTGCATCAATATAGGCGTAATGGATCCGCGCCTCAGGGATCACATGCTCCCTAAGGTAGTTGCAGCCCACACTCATAAGCTCCACCGCGTCCAGGGCGCTGCGTCCCAGATAAGGAGAAGAACCTGCATGGGCAGTCAGGCCCTGGAAATGAAAATTGGCCCCCATGATGGCATTGTTGTGGGAATTGTCCACGGAATTGAAAGAAGCCGGATGCCAGGTATAGACAAAATCCACCTCATCAAAGAGACCTGCCCTGGCCATGAACTGCTTGGAACCCGCCCCCTCTTCTGCCGGACATCCGAAATAGATCACGGTGCCATCCTTCTTGAATTCCTTCAGATACTCCTTAACTGCAACAGCCGCCGCCAGAGCCCCTGTCCCCAGGGCACTGTGACCGCAGCCGTGGCCCGGCGCGCCAGGAATCCGCTCCTTTTTCACCGGACATGCCGCCTCCTGGCTCAGGATCGCCAGAGCGTCAAATTCTCCCAGGATACCCACCACCGGCTTCCCGGTACCATAGGAAAAGCTTCCGCTAAAGCACGTGGGGATCCCGGCCAGCCCGGTCTCCACCGCAAAGCCTTCCTCCTTCAGCATATCACAAAGCAGCTTTGCGGAACGGTGCTCATGGAAAGCCAGCTCCGCATATTCCCAGATTCTGTCATTGGCCTCCAGAATCCTGGCAGACCGCTCCTCTATGATCCTTGTAATAAAATCAAGATCCTTCATCGTATCCTTTGCACTCCTTCTCATCAATCATATACACCTTAGAATTTTACCGCCTTGCACAAGAAATCATTATAACACCTTTCCCAGAAATTCGATGGTCCGCGGATGCTTCGGACTGGTAAACAGCTCCTCTGGCGTCCCCTTTTCCTGTATGATCCCATTGTCAATAAAGAACACCCGGTCACTGACCTCCCTGGCAAATCCCATCTCGTGGGTCACAATCACAATGGTCATTCCCTGGTTGGCCAGATCCCGGACCACATTCAATACCTCCTTGACCATCTCCGGATCCAGGGCAGAGGTCGGCTCGTCAAAAAGCATCACATCCGGTTCCATAGCCAGGGCCCGTACGATGGCAAGCCGCTGCTTCTGTCCGCCGGAGAGCTTCCCCGGATACTCGTCCTTCTTATCCAGAAGCCCCACCCGGTCCAGAAGCTGGCAGGCCAGAGCCTCCGCCTCTGCCCTTGGCATCTTTTTCTCCAGGACAGGGGTAATGGTGATATTGTCAATGACCTTCAGATGTGGGAATACATTGAAATTCTGAAACACCATTCCCATCTTCTGGCGGAACTGGTCGATGTTGACAGATTTGTCTGTAATATCCGTACCGCGGAAGAACACTTTCCCGTCTGTGGGCGCTTCCAGAAGATTCAGACACCGCAGAAAGGTACTCTTGCCGCCTCCACTGGGTCCGATAACAGAAACCACCTCACCCTCAAAGATAGTCTCCGTAATGCCCTGAAGGACATCCAGCTTTCCAAAGGATTTCTTCAGATTTTCCACATGGATCATGGGTTTCGTCTCATTCTGGTTACCGCTCATTTGCATTCATCCTCCATTCCACCAGTGCCAGGATCCTGCCCAGCACCGTCGTCACCAGCAGATAGATCAGTCCGGCTATGATGATCGACTCCACCTGCCGGAAGGTGGCTGACGCCACGGTCTTATAGGAGGTAGTCAGCTCATTGATGAAGAATACCGATGCCAGGGATGCCTGCTTGATCATGGTGATGAATTCATTGCCCAGGGCAGGCAGAATATTTTTCACTGCCTGGGGCAGGATGATCCTGGTCATAGTGTGGACACCTGTCATACCCAGGCTTCTGGCCGCCTCAGTCTGCCCCTTGTCTACCGCCTGGATCCCGGCGCGGATAACTTCCGCCACATAGGAGCTGGCGTTGACAATTAAGGCGATGATGATACAGGTACTGTCCGGGATATTGATTCCCGTGATCCTGGGCAGGAAAATCCAGAAAAAGTACAGCTGCAGAAGGATCGGCGTCCCCCGCAGGACCCACACGTAGAACCGGACAAGCCACTGTAAGGGCTTCACCCTGGACAGGCGCATGACTGCCAGCACGATCCCGATCAGGGTACCGCACAGCACCGTGATGGCTGCCAGACACAAGGTGCCCGTCAGGCCAGAAATGTACACGTAGCTGTATTTATTCCACATTTTTATGATCGTTTCCAACATATATGTATTTCCCCTTATTCCCTGAACATATCTGGCCAGACGTAACAGTTCAGATACCCCTTGAACTGTTGCGGCCAGACAGACTTTTGCTTACTCTGACCGGATCCAGGCTTATCATTGCAGTCCCAGGCTTCTGGCGTAATCCTGATACTCCTCATACCACTGATCATAGATCCCGCTCTCTACCACCTCAGCCAGGATCTCATTGACCCGGTCGCGCAGCTCCACCTCTCCCTTCGGCATTCCGATCCGGGTTCCCTGGGTGGATTCGTCCACTGCAAAGGAGAAATCCGGCACAATCACCATATCGCACCCGCTGTTGGCATCAATGTAGAGCTGGGCTGTGGCTTTCTCTGTGACCACCGCATCCGCCTTGCCCTCCTGTACCATCAGGAAGCCGTCCGTGGTAGCGGAAACCCGTTTCAGCTCCCTGCAGGCCGGAATCTGCTCCTGGGCAAACATTTCCTGCAGGGAACCGCTCTGGCATACCACCACACGGTCCGCCAGATCGTCCGCGGACCTGATATTCTCCAGATCCCCATTACGGACCATGAGCCCGTACTGAACCGCCGAATCCGCGAACCGGTAACCATTGGACAGTTCCATGGCCTCTGCTCTTGCAGGCGTATAAGCCAGAGCTGAGATTGCCATATCATATTTTCCTTCTGTCACACCCGTCTGTACGGCGGAAAACTCCAGGGGAACGATCCGCAGCTCTACCCCAAGCTCCTTGGCGATCAGCTTGGCCAGCTCCATATCAGAGCCTACATACTGCTCCTGCCCTTGTTTGGACGGATCGATGAACTCCTGGGGTGCAAAATAAGGCTCTGTGGCCACCTCCAGATAGCCCCGCTCCTGAATCTGCTCCAGACGGTTCTTCTTTCCGGCCTCAGTGCTCTTTACTTGCGTGCTTTCTGTATCTTCAGCCTCTGTCTTTGCTGTCCCGGCAGTACCAGCCGGGATGCTCTGAGCCTCTGTTTCCTCATCCGTGGCAATGGTCGGCGCGGCCCCCACCACGGAGCATCCGCTCAGAATTCCCACTGCCATCATAGCTGCCGCCATGCCTGCAGCCGCTCTCTTCCACATACATTTCCTCATAATCCTTGTCCTCTTTTCTGTCTCCTCATAATCTCACAAGGCAGCGAATTGTAATCTGTATTTTTGAAGCTTATTCTTCCCCTGCTACTTTAGTCTGCTAATTCGCTACCATGATAACGAATTGAATTATATTAAAAAAAGGGGCTTCTGTCAAGTACATTTTCGTTGCGGTACACGCGCAGACCTTGCTGGGCGCACTTACTATTTATGGGCGCATCTTCTTGTCCGTCTACGCCAGACAAGAGGCAATCGGGCGTCCGCTCAATGTGGAAAACGGGACCAAAACAGACTTGCATGCGAGCTTGAAGTCTGTTTTGGTCCCGTTTCCCACACCCAGTGAACTGCAACATCTGAACTGTTGCCAAAAACAATGTTTTTTATCGCAGAAAGAGCTTTTCCACAGCCCCGTCATATCTGCCGTAACGGCCCGGGAAGATCCCGGGCCGTTACACCATTTTGTTCTATTGCTCAAAAACACTTCACCAGTATATCCGGCCTGATATAAGTCTGCCCTTCCACCTCCACCTGGACCGTCGGGTACAGAAACGGCTTTGTCAAAAATGTCTCCCCCTGGCTGCTGACCACCACCGTGTCCTCGCTCTTGGTTCCCGTAATGGACGGATTCCAGCAGAAGGCCTGGTTCTCAGAGATAATCCCATGATGGGAGAAGCCCACCCGGTAATCCCTGGGTGCATAGCCAATGGGGCCTCCCTGGTGGTGCAGGTCAAACTCCGCCCCATAGCCCAGCCGTTCATAAGCCGCCTTTCCGGCTTCCAGGGCCTGTGAGAAGGTATTCCCGGGCCGGCTGCTGTGGATCATGGTGCAGTCGATTTCCACATTGTCCCGGTACTGTTTTTTCAGCTCCTTTGTCAAAGGCACAAAATTCACATACCGGGTAAGACACAGTACCAGCCCCTTATAACGGTAATTGCCGCCAAGCTGGGCCCGTTCCCGGACCGGTTTCTCCGTAGGGATGGCATGGCGGAACTTATAGATCCGCTCATCCGAGGTGCAGAACACAGACAATGGCTCCACATTGCACTGTCTGGCCAGATCGTTGAGCCGTCCTGCCACGGAAAGCTCTGTCTCCCCGGCCCGCATGGTCATGCCCACTTCCTCCACCAGGCGGCTGACCAGACGTCCTCCGGTGATATACCGGTCAAGCTCCTCCTGGGTCAGGGAAAACCGCAGCTTCTGGATATCTCCGGCCAGATTGGATCCCCAGGCATCTGTAAAGTCACTTCCCACTGCGCCTCCTGCCAGCTCCTTTACTGTCCTGGACTCAAAGCCCTCGTCATGCCACACACCTGCGCGGATCACAAATCCCAGCTCCTCTAAGGCTTCCTCTTCCCTCATCCTGGGTTCCTCGATGTTGGTGGTCACCGCATACTGTCCCTCCTCTGTCACCAGAAGACCGCAGTTTCCCATCTCACCCGGCCCCAGATAGCTGACCCGCCCGCAGGAAAGCCAGCCGAAATTGTCCTGACGCTTTACATAGATTCCCTTAAGGCCTCTCTCTGCCATGAGCCTGCGGACACGTCCCAGCTTCTCTGCCAGCTCCCGGTTGTCATGGAATCCCCTGTTTCCATTCTCTTCCTTTTTCTCATGCAGTTCCCGATTTTCATTCATTCCCTAAGCATCCCCCTTTTTCTTTTTTAAGACCTCCCGGAAGCTCCACAGGATTATCCCAATGGAAACCACCATCAGTACTCCCGAAATAGGCCGTTTAAACAGCACAGTCCAGTCATTTTTGTAAATCATCAGGGTCCGGTTCATGTTCTGCTCTGCCAGAGAGCCCAGAACCAGCCCCAGGATCATGGGCGCCGCCGGATACTTTGCCTTCTTCATAAAATATCCCAGAATCCCAAATGCCAGGGCAAAGAACGCGTCCCGGGTGCTGTTAGTCAGGGAAAAGGCTCCCAGGAAGCAGAACAGCATCACCGCCGGCATCAGGATGGTCCTGGGAATGCCAAGAACCCGGATCCACACCTGGGTTCCCAGGATCCCCAGGAAAAGAATCACAAACTGCATCACCAGAAATGCCATGAAGAACGTATTC
>CAJTOW010000012.1:11624-55117 GCA_910577655.1 uncultured Lachnospiraceae bacterium
GGCTTGATGCCCACCAGCATAAAGGCCCCCAGCATCACCGCGGTCACCGCGTCCCCCGGCACACCCAGGGTTAAAAGCGGAATCATGGCTCCGCCGCAGGTGGCATTGTTGGAACACTCTGCCGCGGCGATCCCTTCGATGGAGCCCTGGCCGAATTCCTCCGGATGCCGGGACAGCTTCCGCACCACCTCATAAGCCAGAAAGCAGGCAATGGCCCCGCCGGAACCGGGGATGATGCCGATCCCCACCCCGATGGCCCCGGATGCCAGCACCGGCACCAGAATCCGCTTCCATTCATCCCTTGTAAGCATGAAGGAGCCATAACTTTTCTCCTGCCTGGGCGGCTCCGACTTGTTGGTGGCATCGGCAAATGCCTGGGCAATGGCAAAAAGTCCCACCAGAAGGGGAAGCACATTCAGACCGCCGATGAGCATCACCGAGTCAAAGGTGAACCGGGCAGAACCGGTGATCACATCCACCCCCACACAGCTTAAAAGCAGCCCCACAAAGCCAGAGATAAGCCCCTTCAGAAAATCATTGCTGGAGCTGGCTATCAGGGTCAGCCCGAACAGCGCCAGGGCAAAATACTCCGGAGCCTGGAATTTCAGCGCCCACTTTGCCAGCACCGGGGAAATGGCCATGAGGCAGATACCGCTGAAGATTCCCCCGGTCACCGAGGCAATCAGGGCCACGGTAATGGCCTTTCCTGCCTTTCCCTTCTGGGCCAGGGGATGGCCGTCCAGGGACGTGGCTGCCGCTGAGGGCGTCCCCGGCGTCTGGATCAGGATAGCCGGTATGGAGCCTCCGTACATGGAGCCGCAGAAGATTCCTGCCATGACCACCAGGGCCTGGACCATGTCCAGCTTGTATACCAGAGGCAGCAGCAGGATGATTCCGATGGACCCGGAGAGTCCCGGAATGGCCCCGATCACAATGCCGCTGACACAGCCCACAATCATCATTAAAAATGTAACCGGCTGGAACACCCCAGCCAGTGAAGTTAAAAATCCTTCCAAAATCGTCACCCCTCTTCCAGGCATAGTAACCGCTCAGCACATTTAAAGGTTTCAAAACACGCTTCCATGGGGCAGGAATACGTAAAATACCCTTTCAAACAAGTAAAAAGTGACAACGGAAAACACCACACTGATCACTCCCATCCGCAGCCATCTCCGTTCCCCATAGATAAACATAAATACCGGAAATACCAGAATGGTGCTGAGAATATATCCCAGGGGCTTCACCACCAGGATATACAGAAAAAACACGGCTGCCAAAGCCGCCGCATACAAAAGCTCCTTTTTGTCAGGCAGCGTCTGGCTGGAATCACCCTTCTTCATGCCCAGGTACGCCTGGATACTGAGGGCAGCACCCAGAATCCCCAGACATACTGCCACAAATTTGGGAAACCCGCCGGCCCCGGTTCCCGAGGCCGCGGGCGGCAGAAGACTGGCCATATACCAGACCCCTGCTGCCAGACATACAATCCCGATGCCTGAGAAAAAATCTACCCGCTTACTCATAGATACCTCCGTTATGCAAAGCCTGCCAGGATTAATATTTATCACCCAGTCCGTTGCTCTTTACGATCTCCTGGTACAGTGCGTTTTCCTCCTCAATGGTCTTGCCATAGGCTTCCGCATCCAGCCACACCCCATTGATATTCAGGTCTTTCAGAGACTGCTTAAAGGATTCATCCTGGCAGGCCTGCTCAAAGATGGCTTCCAGGGCTTTGGCTGCCTCCTCAGGCACATCCTTGTTGATGACAACGCCACGGGTCTGGTTGTTGACCACGTCGATGCCGCTTTCCTTGGCTGTGGGCACATCCGGCCAGAACTCGGAACGATTCTCCGCGAACAGGCACAGCATCCGCAGCTCTCCTGCCTCCACGCTGGCAAGCCCCTCTGCAGGCATATTCATGGAACAGTCGATCTCCCCGCTGAGTACCGCGGAAGAGGAAGCGGCTCCGCCTTCATAGGCAATGTGGTTCACTTCGATCCCCGTAGCCAGACACAGCTGCAGGGCTGCCAGATGGTTGCCGCCGCCGGTACCGGAGTTGCCGATGGTCAGAACGCCCGGATTGGCTTTGGCATATTCCACCAGATCCCCGATGGTTTCAAACTGGGAATCTGTGCGGACCAGTATGTAAGGACTGTCCGCCACAAACCCACAGACAGGCCGGAAATCCAGGGCAGAGAACTTGGTGTCCTGCATATGGGTCTTGATGGTCTGGGCAGTGGCCCAGCTTAACAGGCTATAGGGGCTGGGTTCATAAGTCAGGTATTCGGACACACCCTGGACGCCGGAGCCGCCTTCAATGTTGCTGACCACCAGGGGCTGCCCGCCTGTAAAGTCCTTAAATACATTGGCCGCTGCCCTGGCAGACACGTCGGAGCCGCCGCCCACCTTCCACGGAACTACCAGAGTCACCGGTGCGCTTGGGAAACTGGATGCATCGAAGGCTGTGCCGCCTGCTGCTGCCTGATCCGGGGCCGCTGCCGCTGTGGTCTCCTCTGGTGTCCCGGCTTTTTCAGGAGCCGACGGAGCTGCCGTGGTGGCCGGTGCAGAGCTTCCTCCGGAACCGCCGCAGGCTGTTAAAACCATGGCTGCCATCAGCATACAAGTTGCCTTCTTCATTGTCTTTTTCATAATAGAATCCTCTCCTTCCTTTCTAAAGATAAATCTCTTTTCTCTCCTCTGATGCCCGGTAGATGGTCTTGATCAGCTCCAGGCTTTTCAGTACCTGGGCGCCGGTCACTGCCGGTTCCCTTCCCTCCTGGACCGCGGCAACGAAATCCCTGATCTGCCGGGTGTGGGACACTCCGTCCACGTCCGGACTCAGATTCAGCTCATTGGCTTTTTCCGGATTCAGGATAGCATCAAACTCCGGCCTGGGACCGTCTGCAAACCTGTAAAAGCTCAGGTAATCGTTGCGCACAATGGCGGACCCCTTTTCTCCGAAAATGCACAGCTCCGCGTACAGTCCCGGATAGGATACGGTAGTTCCCTCAATGGTTCCCAGGGCACCATTTGCAAACTCTACATTGGCAATGCCGATATCCTCTGTCTCAATCTGCTTGTGCAGCAGGGTTCTGCATTTTCCGCTGACGCTTTTCACATCTCCCATAATACCGGTCAGCAGGTCAATGTAGTGGATGGACTGATTAATCAGCGCCCCGCCTCCCTCATATTTCCAGGAGCCCCGCCAGGGGCTGGAGTAGTACTTCTCGTCCCGGTACCAGATCGTCCGGGAGGTTCCCCACAGAAGCTTTCCAAATGCTCCCTGCTCAATGGCTTCCCGGATCCGGATTATGGGTTCGTCAAACCGGTGCTGCATGATGACCCCGAAAGGCACCTTCGCCTGACGGCACACCTCCACCATGGTTCTTCCCCGGTCCATATCAATCTCCAGAGGCTTTTCACACAACACCGCCTTTCCTGCCTTTGCGCAGGCCACCGTGGTCTCACAGTGGAGTCCCGGCGGCAGGCAGATGGTTACCGCCTGGATGGACGGATCCTCCAGCACCGGCCCCAGATCCCTGCAAAAGCTGCATCCATACCGGGCCGCCGCTGCCTTCCCCTCTTCCTCATTGCAGTCCACCACAGCTGCCAGATGTGCCTCTGGCAACCGGGAAATAATGTCGCCATGGAGCTTTCCGATAAATCCACATCCAATAAGGGCAAAATTCACTCGTTCTGCCAAAATCCTTTTCTCCTTTCATCCCTTTGCTTTTTATCTGTTACGTTTATCTGATACTCCTCCAGTCCGTTATGTGCAGGCGGCACATATTTCCCACTGGCCGAACCAGGAGCAATAACCTGGCGTCCGCTGCTTCTTGCCCCCGGCTCCCGAAAAGCCGGAACATGCCCCGTCTGAACCGTGGCTTAATTATACAAAAGATCCTCCTGTTCTGCTATGTAATTCGTGGTTGATACATTGCGGATTGTGCTTTTTTACAGCTTCATTTTTGTGAATTATATCTTAAAATCTTTTGACTTTTTCATAAGTTTTCAGTATTATATCCTTATATTTTGTTGTAAGGAGGGAATTCTGTTGATCAAAAAGCAAGCATTCATCCAGCACAGTCCCACCATGGATCTGGACTTTGACATCATTTATTATTCCGATATTAACAACAAAAGGCTGTATCCTCACAGCCATGATTTCTTCGAGATGTATCTGCTTTTGGTAGGCAAGGTTCTGTACCGCACCGGCGAAAGTGAATTTTTCATGCAGCCCGATGACATTCTGTTCATCAACCGCCACCAGGAGCATCTGCCGGTTCTGGTAGATCCCCTGCTGCCCTACGAGCGGATCGCTCTCCATGTAAATCCCAACACCCTGGCCATGCTGTCCGATGAGCAGGTAGACCTGGCCGAATGCTTCACCACCGACCAGTTCCGGGTCTTCCACTACCCGCCTGAGATTTTCCAGAGAATCCGGGCTCTTCTGTGGAATCTGTTTGACGCCTCCGGGGAGCACCGGTTCGCCTCCTCTATTCTTGGCCGGGCCTACCTGACGGAGCTGTTTGTGGAGATCAACCAGTACAACCACAACCCTTCCATCTATTCATTCAACAAGGATACCAAAGACATCCAGCTGATGACCCTGGTCAAACAGTATGTGCTGGAGCATCTGGCAGAGCCGGTGACCATCGATACCCTGGCCAACTACTTCTACATGAACCGCTACTATTTCATGCATTCCTTCAAACGCTGTTCCGGCGAATCCGTCCACCGGTATGTGACCCGTCTCCGCTTAGAGACTGCCAATGAACTGATCCGGGCCGGAGCCTCCCTGACCACTGCCAGCCAGCAGTGCGGCTTCGGGGACTATTCCAACTTCTTCCGGATGTTCAGGAAGGAGTATGGGATGTCTCCAAGTGTGTATCACGGGAAGAAAGGGGATGTGTAGCAGTTCAGGGGTTACAGTTCACGGGGCGGGGAAAACTGGACGAAAACAAACGTCAAGCTCGCTTGTAAGACTGTTTTCGTCCAGTTTTCCACATCGGGCGGACGCCCGATGCTTCTTGTCCGGCAGAACCGGACAAGAAGATGCCCCCCGTGAATAGTAACGTTCAGAGGGCTGACAGCGAAAAATCATCCTATGTACTCTTGTCATATTCCCTATATAATGCTATAATTTTCTTATCCAGTTTAATTATTCCATTGGGAAATTTAGGAGTGAAACAGAAATTATGAAAAGATTTGTGAGAAGTATCCTTGGTGTGGCACTGGCCCTTAACCTTGGGAGCATGGTCTCCTTTGCTGCTGTATCCGGCTGTGACCGGCATTTTACAGATGCAGACCTGGATGGTCTCTGCGATTACTGCAATACAGCCTGCCAGTTCACGGATGCAGACGAAGACGGTTTATGTGACAGCTGCGGCTTTGACCGGCACGGGATGGAGACCGTGTGCAGATCCGGATATGCAGACGAGGACGGAGACGGCATCTGTGACTACTGCCATACTGGAAGACATGCGGCAGGTGCCGGATGCGGCACCAAAGCTGTGGGCACCGCCAGCCCAGGTACCTCTGGTTCCGGTACATCCGGCACCGGACACCACCGGAGCGGGCATGGCTCCCACCATGGACGGTCTGGCAGACATTGCTGGTGAATCCTAACTTAAAATTCCCCTGGAGAAGTCAGATATAATCTGTCTCTCCAGGGGAATTTGCTGCTTTGGCTGTAATTACAGATTCTATTCTGCCCCCGGCTCCTCTGGCTCCACTTTTTCCGCTCCCTGTTCCTCCCCGGATTTTTCAGCTTTTGGCACACCCGGGCCGTAGGCATACTCCCCAATCCCCAGCTCCCGCCGCTGCCGCTGCTGCTCCAGCTGGGCAGTCAGGCGCTGCTTACGCAGGTTTCTGGTCTCCTCATCCTCATTGATCCAGAGGATATCCTCCAGGATTTCACCGCTTTCCGGTGACATCTGCCAGATCTCCTCCTTCTTCCCCTCATCCAGATAAGCGGCAAACAGCCTGCCAAAATAGAATTTGGCGTCACTGGCGTAGTAATCAGGAATCTCCAGAAGTCCTGCCAGGGCAGGCTCGTCCTTCCAGAGCTGCTCCATCAGCACATTTCCGTTCTTGTAGAGTCCCGCCGAATACCCTACATACTCCCCAAAGGCCTGCTGCACAGCTTCCACATCCGTAAACTTCAGTTTTTTGTAGTGGGTATCTACACTATGGTACACATAGTAGATTCCCTGATTGGTATCTGGTGCGGAAAAATACTTTCTGGAGGTGTAAAACATCATCTGCCACCCTTCCTCCATGAAACGGGCAATCCAGCTTCGGGGAATTTCATAAAGATAATCAGAGAACAGATCTCTCTGCTCACCAGTAATAGCCGTCTTCCCGAATTTGCGCACATCATGGTCCGGATCATCCTGGCCGTTCTCATCATAATACTTCATGCTGACAAACTGTTCATGTGCCATATGCCCATTGACGAAAAAATAATACCGTACCCCGCCCACATCCAGGAACCCGCCGTTGGCCATACGCCCCTCTTCATCAAACCAGTACCACTCTCCCTCAAACTTCAGCCACCCGGTATAGGGTTCCTCCTCCTCATAGAAATACCAGTGGTAATCCTTCTGACTGTAGACCCACCGTGGATCCCCGTTTCCAGGGGCATCCATCCCGAAACCCGGAAAGCTATATATAACAGACAACACCAGCACAAAGGCCAGTGTGCGCCAATACCTCTTCTTCAAAACCCCACCTCATCCAAGCCACAAAAGCAGTGACAGTACAGACACATATTGAACTGTTACCAAAAACACTCCTGTCTCATACATCCTGCGGCGTCTTCCGCCGCCAGAACTTCCCCCGGCAGAAGCACGCCTGCAAAAACGGCTCCCCGCCTGACACGGAGAGCCTCCTTTGACTTTAAGCAAAACGATAAGCCGGGTTATGTCGTGGATGGTCATCTGTCTAGCCCACATGTCGCCATCTGGGTCAAGCGACCTACCCGAAGGCAGACGGGCCGCCTTATGCCTTCTGTTCGGTCTTGCTTCGGATGGGGTTTACATGGCGCTGTCTGTTACCAGACAGCCGGTAGTCTCTTACACTGCCTTTCCACCCTTACCGGCTGATGCCGGCGGTATATCTCTGTTGCACTGTCCCTGGAGTCGCCTCCGCCAGACGTTATCTGGCACCCTGCCCTGTGAAGCCCGGACTTTCCTCTCCCGCCGCCTTTCGGCCCTGCGGCAGCGACCATCTGTCTTACTTAAATTGCATTTATTTTAGCAGAAATCAGCAGGCGTGTCAACTGAGGGATTCATAGGGGCAGGAGCCTCCATTTATCACAATGACCACCTGAGCGGGCCGTAAAACCAAAATAATGGAAAATGTATTACACCGGTATATTTATTCTCTCAAGCACTATCTGACATTTCTTTTTATCAAAACAACCACTTTCTGACCATAATGTTTATACAGCAAAGCTGCCAGCGTTTTCAGGCTTCCCGCCAGAACCGCATCCGACATAATAAAAACTTCCTGGTTCGTTACATCCACTGACGTAATCTGATTGTACATCTGCTTTTCTTTATCCGTCAGACGATCACTCTCCAACAAGAATTGAAAACGCATAGCCTCATTACCAACAACTGAACAGACCATGGAACGTGCCGATCTGTAATCCTCCCCATCCACACTCTTTAAGCTGATTGAAACAACCGGAAACCTGCCCATATACTGTTCACACAGTTTGCTCTCCCTTTGGATCTCCAGCCCATCAAACAAGGTCTTGTCGCTTCCGATCTCAAAAAATGCTTTCAGCATGCTCATATTCAGGGACTTTCCAAAACGCCGGGGCCGGGTAAACAGGTTCACCTCTCCCCACCGGGAGTTTCTTCTTACCAACCACACTGCCCATGTACTATCCACACCCTTTCCGAAGCAAAATTGGGATACAATCCGGCTAAAAAGCCTCCTGGACATTCGCTGAAATCTATTATAACAGATTTCAGCGAATATCCAAGAGACTTAACACTGAAAAGATGAAATATCATACAAATAGATTAGTTTAATTTTTTCTCATAATAAATCAAATCCGCCAATGTAATATAATAAAGGTGATTTGCCAACTGGTTTATTCCTTCCCGGTTGATATATTCCATAACCTCATTACAAGCGCCGCATGTAATGATTACATCTATGTCCGCCATGGTTTTTAATTCATGTGGAAATATTACTTTTTTCCCCATACATGTACTGCCGCCAAGATTCAAGTCAACAAACCCTTCGATAGTAACTTTGTTCTGTATCACTTCATACATTTTTTCGCCAAAATAACCTGCGCCATAAAGAAAAACCTTCCTGCCTTTAAGTTCGCTGCACAACTCTGTAAGATCGTTGTATCTTTTATATGTAATACAAGCTTTTTCTCTATGCCGTATATATTTTTCTGGCAACAAAATCGTGGCCCCTGAAGTCAAAATCCGTCTTCCATCTGCATTTTTCTCAATTAAATTGTAATCATAGCTCTCCTGACTGTTGTCGTCAGCAGTCCAGACATAACCCGCAAATGTACGGATTCCTCTTTCTTTGGCCATATTCATTAAAGACCTGGCCGCATTCAGCATATCTTCTGTATAATCCGCCCACCCATAGCGATCATTACCTGTATATGCATCATGATCTATATCGATGAAAACCTGGGTTATATGATATTTTTCACACATCATCACAAAGCCTGACAGATCCTCCTGGGAGACATTATATTTTGTGATTACATATTTTATTGAAATATTATCGGATGCCTTTCTATAGTTTCCAATATTTTCCCAGACATTATCAAACGCGTCCGTTCCTTTTATTTTCTGATATGTTTCCCTTTTTCCAGAATCCACACTGATTCGCACATTAATGTCAGGATTATTTTTCAGGTGGCTTTCCAGAAAATATGAATATTTTATTGCATTTGTATTGACTCTGATCATGTATCTATTTTTTTCAGCATAATCCAGGGTTTCTTCAAAATATGGATCAATCGTCGGCTCGCCTCCTCCAAAATCCAGAAAGCAGTCTGCTGATATCATATTTCTGTCGGCTAATTGCTTAAGATATGGGACAATATTAACACTCTGCTCCATATTGCTGCTATGGCTGCAGCAATATAAGCATCTGCAATTACACTGGATATTAATATTCAAAGTGATGATTTTGATATTGACTGGTTTATATGCTTGTCTTTTCAGTATGGAACATCCCGTACACCTGTCTTTTTGCTGGATTTCCTTTATTATCTGCTTTACAAATGCTGAATAAACGTCTGCAATGTTCGCGTCACTATTATAATCAAATTCAATAAAAGGATCCTCACATTCCAGACTATGACAAATAGACAAACCCTCCGACTGGAAATTCACCCTTTCCCAAAGCATAACACTGATAAATTTCTTCAATATGTTTATAATTATGTTTCATAGAATGACCTCTGCAATTTCGTTTCTTCCAGATAACGATACCTGTATTTCATATCCGGTTCCAAATATCCTGATTCTCCCCATTCATTCCAGGCATAGATAAATATTAACTCATTACGTTCCTCAATGCTCTTCTGGATTGTTTTATTGAGATAATGTCCATAGTTTTGAGGCGTTGATCCTATATAGATTGTGGACCGGTATCCCCGTCTTGGCGTATCGTCGTAGCCAACGAACAAGCTCCTGAAATAATTCTTCCTATGATGTCTTTCAAGAATCAGGTCACTGGTTTTGCAATAGGAAATCTCCCTGTGCAAAAAATGCCGAAGTACCGGTACCTTCTGATATTTCCACAGCAATTCCTTAATATCCATATATAAGGTATTGCTTTCCCTGCTCAGTCGTCTTGTATTCACAGGTTCAAAATCAACTTCCCCTGAGGAATACCTGCTGTACAAACCGCCATAATGCCCAATATGCATCGTGATCAGGAACAAACCCTCTATTCCGTTTTCTTTTAAATGCTTATCCCAGCATGCAAACATCTCATCCCGCATCGCCGTAGGGATATTTTGCATATCAAAAACCAGAAATACCGGCTTCCCATTGATTTTCAAATAGCTTTTATCTTGAAAAAAAGGTATCAGGTAATTAATATGTCTTTCCCAGTCATCAGCATCACCGTATTTCTGGTCCATAAGGATTTCTCTGTTCCCGGCGCCTCCGTTCCATGTCCTTGTCCATGTTTCATTTGCCCAGCAAAAACAATATTCAATTGGTGAATTCTGTAGTTTCAAAAAATTATCTACTGGTTTATGGAGAACCTGTTTTCCATTCCCAAACCAGTAATGATAGAAACAGAAGGCATCGATTCCATACTGTCCGGCCAACTTCATCTGATCCACGATCTTTTCCCCTGATTCCAGATCATAGTAATCATAATCCAGCGGAACCCTGGGCTGATAATGACCTCTGAAAACAGGTTTGGCCTTTTTTACATTGGTCCATTCCGTGTAACCCTCTCCCCAAAAATCATTATTCTCTTTGGTTACATGATATTGCGGTAAATAGTATGCAATTAATTTCATATATAGTCCCTCGAATCCATGAGTTCATCAAGTATTTCTTCAAAATAGACTGACCTGATACCAGCTTCCTTCTCTAATTCCATTCCGATTTCCCGGTATGGATCGAAAACAGTTATAAGCGCAATGTCAGCCATGGGCAGTTCTTTTTTATCGTGAAACACCGTTTCGCCGTCAATTTCTGAAATCCCCCTGTTTCTGTCATAGCAATAAATATCAATATCTGTATTCTTCAAAATTTTCTTCAATGATTTACCAATATCTGCCATACCATAAATAATCACTGACCTGATCCCATGACGGATGGCCCATGCATCTATATTCCTTCCATTGCGACAGCAGACAGCCCATTTTTCGAACACTCTTTTCCTTTCCTCGGTCCTTTTTTCTTTTATCTTAGGTGACTCGATTTTCCTCAATGCTGTTATAAATACAGCAATACTGACCAGGATACCCAAAACAGCACCTGCAAATAATGACCTCAGTCCCTTCAACATGCTCCATCCTCCAACAACTGTTTCTATAGTCCTAATATCAGGTCAAAAACCTGCATCCTGCATGAACAATATTCAGCTTATTGCGATTCACCATAAAATACAAGGTCGCCAGGGTCTCCCCCACATATCCGATATACCGGTCGCTTCTTTCCCTTCCCTTTGGCTCACTCAGCTCTTCAACCCGCTCCAGGACCGGAAACAGCCATCCGCAGTATTCGGCCAGTACGCGCTTTCTGGCCAGAATGATATTATAATTATATAGATATTTTTGCCGCAAAACAGATGGAAACACTTCCATATAGTCCGGCTGCAGTTCAGAAAGAGCCGTAAGCACCGCATCCCAGTCCGCCTTTCTTAAGTATCGTTCATGGTGAACCTCTATACATGGTTCATAAGGCATCGGATACGGCAGTACCACATCGATTCCATTGTCCGCCAGCCTCAGAACGTCATCCTCTGAAAGCTCCAGGATCCGCCGGTAATGGGCCAGACCATAGTACTCTGTTTCCGGATCAGCCGGCTTTTGAAGAAGCCGGTTTCTCCATATCCAGTAGAGTGCTGTCAGCTCGGAATAATTACCATTTTTTCCGGAAATATTCTCTCCGTCACAGTCCACAAGACTGGCAACCCGCTCCCTGCACAGCGCGGCGCCTGCCTGGACTGGTATCACCCACTCCGGCATATGATACCCTCCGGTCAGGGGCCTGTCCTTGTAAAATTTAGCCAGAAACATGTGTATACCCGCCCGGTGACAGCCCACTGGCAGTGCAGACAATGGCATAAATTCTTTGCCGCGGACATAGTAATACCCCATCAGCTCTGCCCACCGGTGGGAAGTAAGACGGACATGGCAGCGCAGGCCATGCTTATCGAGATGTTTCTCAATGGCCTCCATCACATTCTCCGGAGTGGCGATCAGGATCCTTGTATTGGCTTTTTCGCTGTCAGAAAGCCTTCCCGCATAGGTTTCCAGCTCCAGAACAGGAAGTCCGGCCAGATACTCGGCATTGCCCCCGCGCTCTGTCACCAGAAAACAGGAGATTTCCCTGACCGGATATAAATCATGTATTGCTTCATATGCACCCAGTGCAATACCCTGGGCGCCATAGATTACCAGGTTCATGCTTTACCCTTCTCCTCATGCAGTACCGTCATCTCATCATCCCCTCCCGCAAATGTTTCCTATCCCAGCTCCCCAAGGAAATCCTTCAGGGAAATAAGGGTTCCTGCAAAAGAATTGAACCGGAAATCCCTTTGAACCAGGTCAAAATATTTATAATTCAGCACCATGACCCATGCCGGCTCATTCATGTCAAAATCCTTTAACCGGATCACGTTATTCCCGCAGATCTTCTGATTGCAGATATCCCTTGCAACAATTCCCCTGACCAGAGCCGTCCCTTTCAGCCGCTCACAGACAAAGGAGGTCAACTCCATATCCCCATACAGGTACAGCTCTGATACACCTTTCTTTTCAAAATACAGCTTTGTCCT
Organism: uncultured Lachnospiraceae bacterium; assembly: GCA_910577655.1. GTDB lineage: Bacteria > Bacillota > Clostridia > Lachnospirales > Lachnospiraceae > Brotaphodocola. The sequence continues at coordinate 24,144 of CAJTOW010000012.1, forward strand.
TTCCTGGAAATCGTCCATGACAGAAATACGGTTCACGATTTCCAGATATTCCTTATAGCGGTACGCTGGATGCGCGGCACTTGGGTGCAGGTTCTTTCCTCCCCAGAAAAATACTCTCGGATCATCCAGAACCGGGGATTTCATCATCTCCAGGTATTCCTTGTGATAGGGATGCTGGGGATTGAGAACATCCTTAAACCAGAACATTTCCTCCGACAGGCCAAACCAGTGATATAAGGGCTTGACTGTGATCATGTCCGCATCATAGAGCCTGATACATTTTTCCACAAAATCAGGAAGCTCCCAGAAATTCCGATCCTGAAGAACCATGGAAATCTCAAATTTCTTTACATACCCCTGCTCCTTTAATGACCTGATAAACTTCAGATTCCCCATAACCTTCTCATAGGTATCATGTCCGCCGTTTAAGTATTTGAAGGTGGTCTTTTCAAAGCTGTTGGGAGTGACCGCTACGGAAAAGTCATAATTCCCCAGGTGCCTGATCCGGTTCCAGTGGGCCTCGTCAAAAAGCGCCCCATTGGTCTCTATGGATATTTTACAGGCAGGATCCTCCGGGGTGAGCCTTTCCAAAAACTGAAGCATTCTCTGGCTGGCAAATACATCTCCGTTTCCGCAGGCGCTGATATTTTTAATCTTCCCCATGTACGGTTCAATCTTTGAAAGAATCGTATCCAGGTTATGCTTATATGTCTCATCACCGACAAACATACGGTCCCTGCAGGACGGACAGCTATGGTTGCAGGTGAAATCACATGCCACGTTAAAGCTGACCGGAACTGGTGACATCACCGCTGCTGCTTCAAATTCCTCTTCCTCTAATTCCGGCAGAGACGCATTTTCAAGATAAGGGCACGACATGGCACGGCAGTATCTGAATGAATCATCCTCGATACTCTTTCTGATTTCTCCAGCTTTCTCCCCTGTCCAGACCGTATTCAGATCGGCTTCAAGCAGATTGCCGATTCCAACATCCATCCAGCTGCAGATTCTCACATTCCCATTGGGATCCAGATGAACATGTTCATAGGGTCTGCTGCAGAACCTTCTTTTCATAATCTTATTCTCCTATCTGTTTTTAAAATATTCCAATAGACCCATTTCAGGACTAAAACCTTGCATGCATACATGAGATACCTCCACGGTGCTTCACTGCAGGCTATAATCTGACGTAACACCCTTCTGTTTTCCGGACAGTTATCCTTCATCGCTTTCACCACACCGGCAGCAAGCCGGTCCTTCTTTATCCCCTCAGCATTTATCTGTATCCCAAATTCACGGTCCGCGTACTGTTCCAGTCTCCTGATCATCAGAAAGTCCTTCCCATACAGATTCTCCTGATCAAACCTGGACATAAAATTATCCTGCTGGTTCACCCTGTACCGGTACTTGCCCACACAGTCCGGTTCACATTTGATCAATCCCTGAAGCACGGTCAGCAGTACAATCGTCCTATCCCCAACTGTACCGTGTGCTTTGTAAAAAATGCGAAAATCGTGTTCCTCCATTCTCATGAAATTCCGGATGGTTAAGGCTGAAATATGCCCAGGCATTTCCCACTGTTCAAAATTCTTTTTTCTGTATATGCCGCAGTGACTATTCCAGAACATGCTCCTTTCTCTTACACTGTCAGCCCTTAATTGATTTCCATTTTCGTCCATCAGATGGACCTTTCCGCATATTCCGGAAAAAGAAGGATGTTTTTCCAGAAAATCAATATGCCTCTGGATTCTTCCCCCATCACACCACTTGTCATCTCCATCACAAAAAGCCAGATATCTTCCCCTGGCAGCTCTAACAAGGGAGTATCCGTTTTTTGTGGCACCGACATTGGTTTTATGACGGAATACCCTGATTAATCCAGGATATTCTTTTGCCATATCCGCAATGATCTGTCCTGTCCTGTCTGTTGACGTGTCATCACCAATTAGAATTTCGTATGTATAATCTGTTTTCTGGTAGACCAGACTCCCAATACATTCTTTTATGTATTTTTCATGATTAAAGGTTGGCACAATAATGCTTACATCGATCATATCCATTCATTTCCTTTTAATATTTATAAATATCACTGTACAACCAGGTTTTCCGGCTCCATGCACATAACCTCTGGGAAACAGACTAACATTTATTGCGTAGTCCAAAATGTGTTTTACAATATTCGAGAAACGCTTCCGGCTGATAAAACAATTCGATATGTTCTTCTATATCCTCTATAGTCCAGTTCCACCATTGAATTTTCAAAAAAGTTTCAATAACCTCTCTGTCAAAACGAAACCGAATCCGATGTGCCGGTACACCTCCGACAATAGCATAAGGTTCCACATCCTTAGTCACCACAGCACCGGCTGCTAATACCGCGCCATCTCCTACAGTCACCCCGGGAAGAATAATAACACCAGCTCCAATCCAGACATCATTTCCGATAACAACCGGACGATTATCCCTGATCTGGCTATTCTCATATTCCGCATTATTAAAATGTTTTCCATATGTTAAAATCAGCTTCTCACGTTCTTTGCATTTTTCCTCCAACTTTGGATAAAACATGGGATGATCCAGTATAGGATGGGTTGTAACACAATCCAGGGAATGATTATTCCAAATTCTTGCAGTTCCATTAATAGAACAATATCTCCCTATAGAAGAAGCCAATGGATATTGCTCCAGCAGATCATCATATCCATAGGTATATCTTCCTACTCTGCAGCCACGATAAAGGAAGTCCTCTTCACGAAAACCAGAATATTCCCCCGGATAGCAAAAATCGTTTTCCGTATATCCTGATGATTCCAGAAATCTTACAATTGACCTCTCATATCGCATAATACATATAACAATATAATCCTGGTCTGGTCTTAATCCTTCTGGCATCCTTACACCGTATCCAAGATATTCCTGCAAAATATCTGCCCTTTTATCTATAAAACCACAAATATGAATCCCATATTCTTTCAATATGGAAAGAATAATCCTTCCACCGTTCCCTGCCCCCCATAGATAGATACGTTTCCCCTGTGTATTAGAATAAAGATCTGGTATTTTTTCTTCACAAAGTCTTCTAAACTTCTCACTGGATTCCATGAGCAATCCTCTTTCTTATCCGCGGAAAGCCGGATAACCTATTCTGTCCGGCTGTATACCATATTTTTTCAGTGTATTTATAGCCGACGGCTCATACCGCATCAAACTTATGGCTATGAATTCCTTTTCCGGATCCAGTATCTCTGGATTATGAACCGGCAAACCTTTATATTGTCCCAGCTCATCTGCCCGCATATCATAAAAGCATTTAACCCGAATATGATTGTCATCAAAATATTGCTTTGTGATTGCCCCGCCCCGGCCAGCACCATAGATACAGATATTTTTCCCCTCCATCATGTCTTTCATTTTTGACAATTCATACTCACATAAACGGTAGAATTCCGCTGATTCCTTCTCTCTTTCACGTTGACAGCATTCTTCCAGCCTATCCAGAGGGGTACTGGCAAAAGCCCGGATTCTTTCAATCTGGTCTGCCACTTTTATAAGCATTCCATTTTCCATATACCTGTTAAATGTATCTTCATTCAAATCCCCAAATTTCCGGACTTTACAGATGTAATCTATAGAATCGAAGTTCATATGACCCCAGGTTTCCTTCGGCACCCTACTGGCGCTTTCATAGCTATCCGGAAGATTATCCATCAGTTCGCAAAGGTCTTCACACCAGCACTTATAGAATCGTCGGAACCAGCTTTGAATTTTTTTATCCGGTTGAATCTCGATGATTGGCGCAGCCGTGAACAGAGCTTTTCTGTTCTGTTTTAACTGAAACATTTCCAGAAAATATCCAATCCAGCCAAACGCATAGTTCTTTCTATATTTCCGGTTGCACAGTTCCATCAGTTCTTTATCTTGTTTTAAGGGAGCAAACAGTTCTGTCTTATAAATTGATAAACCGATACAAGTCATGGAAACAAAACAGTCTGTCAAAAATTCATTCAGCTCTTCGTATATCTTTCCGTCATTCTCTGCATTGTTAATGATGTGGAGTACCATATAGTCCACATCCTCCTTCACATGCCGGAATACCTTATCATCCAGCACCTCGAAATCATGATATCTGGAGTCCCCGGACACCCAGACATATTCTGAATCGGATTTCAGCAGAGGAAGCATAGGCTTATACCCGATTTCTATTTCCGAATCAATCCTGTTATACTCAATATGCGCATTCTGTTTCTCATTAAATTCCTGAATATACCTTTCCGTAAAATCGTCTGTGCTGCTGTCATATATACTTAGCTTGATATTGCGTTCCCGAACCGACGGATAGCAGTGCTCTATCCATTCCTTCACAAATCCCGCCCGGTTATAAGTAACCATGGCAATCTCAAACTCATGGTCATCAAACACAACCTTATTTCGCTCCATCATTGGTTTTATCATCCTTTTCAATTATTCATGATGCCTGCCAAGCCTCTCTTCAGTCCAGTCCAGCATTTTTATGATGCCTGCCTTTGCTGTCATCTCCGGATGCCAGCCAGTGGTATTTCTGATCCTGCTGATATCTGCCACAAACACCTTCTGGTCACTGACGCGCGGTGGAAGTCTGGTATATTCCAGAGTAATTCCCAGAAAATCCTCCAGAAGATCAAACAGTTCAAGAAGAGACAAGGACTGCTCCATTCCACCGCCGACATTAAATACCTGTCCAGCAACCTGATCCGCTTTATTAAGAGCTGCATAGTATAGCCGGATCATATCATCCGCATGAAGTATATCCCGCACCTGCTTCCCATTTCCTGATATGGTAAATGGCTCTGATTTTGGATTCATTTTTCTCTCTATGGCTTTCTCGCAGAACCATCCAACCCACCCCTGATCATATGTGGCAAACTGCCTTCCGCCATACATGGAGGAATGACGGAAAACCGTAGTCCTGATACCATAAATGCGTGCATAATCCAGCATATACTGATCTGCCGCTCCTTTGGAGCATCCATATGGGGAACAAAAATCCAGAGGCACCGTCTCGTCAAATCCAGCCGGCCACTCCTGACAGAAATAACGTTTCTCATTTTCCTGATAGGTATACTGTTCCAGATCTCCATAAACTTTGTTGGTGGATGAAAAAAACACAGCAGTGTCAGGACTGTATCTTCGGACCGCTTCGAGAACATGCAGCGTTCCCATGGTATTGGTCTGAAAATCCTTATACGGATCAGAAATCGAGGTGGTCATGGCTACCTGTCCGGCCAGTTGAAAAACTGCATCAAACTTTCCTCGCTGGATTACCGTATCCACATCATTGTAATTCCTTGTATCACCGTGTATAAAGCTGAAATCTCCCAGTGTTTTTAACCATTCCAGATTAGTTGCCGCCCCCAGTCTGGATAAATTATCAAAAACTGTCACTTCATATCCGGCCCTGATTCCATATGCGGCAAGATTCGAGCCAAGAAAGCCGCATCCACCCGTAATCAACAGTCTCATATATTTCCTCCCATTTCATCAATCATCTTTCTCAATCCTTGTTTCCACTGCCATTTGCACCGGAAACCCATAGCAGTTAATGCTGCTGTATCTGCCACACAATTCGGCTCATCCGGCCGCATTGGTACTGCTCCAAAGTGAATTTTGGAAGTTGCCCCAGCATAGCTATGTATAAATTCAACAATTTCTTTTATGCTGGGGGCCTCTCCTGTCCCTACATCAATCTCCTGATAACCTTTAGGGCCATAGGAAATCACAAACAAGATAGCGTCCAGCACATCATCCACTGCGACGATATCCCTGAGCTGTGTCCCCTCTGTCACATACAAATCTTCATTTTCCATGCTTCTGCGAATTACATCGGGAATAAAACGGCCAGACGGTTCGTCAAACCCATAAAATATTTCCAGCTTCATGGAAGTAAAGTTTATTCTGTGTTTATCAACATAAAATCTGCCAAACTGGGCAAACATCTCCTTCGATAGACTATACATATTGAAGCGTTCAGGCAGTCCGGTTCCGATTGTAAGAAAATTTTCTATTCCAAATTCTGCCGCCAAATTCAAAATAGCCAGCGGGAACTGGAGGTTCGCTTCAATGCAGTCATCATACAGAACCGTACTTCTCCCATAATTGCAGACCATATTAAGGATCCAGTCAAATTTCTCATAAAGCATAGAGGTTCTGATTGCCTCCTCATTGGCAGGAATCCACAATACCGAATCTGACAATACCCGGCTGGTATCCGAATTACTCCGTTTTGTAGCGACAATCCTATGGTTCCATTTGCAAAGCTCATTAATGACCTTGGAACCCAGATATCCGCTTCCGCCAAGAATAAGAAATCTCATATAACACTCCCCCATTTACTCCTTTGGCTGTAACAGGACAGACCTCTGATCTGATAATGACCTTATCCCTTTCAACATGTTCCCAGACACTCCCTGCACACTTCATAGATCCGCTCAATCTGTTCCAATGGCAGCTCCTCATACATCGGCAGAACCAGAACAGACTGGGCCAGCTTTCTTGCAGCCGGCAGCTCAAGCTGCTTGTATTTATTTCGAAAACAGGCCTGGTCCGATGTCAGCGGATAAAAATACTTTCGGGAGTAAATATCCTCCTCCTTCAGCCGTTCATACAGCTCATCCCGCTTTCCATTCCGGATCAGAACAGGATAATACGAATAATTCCTTCTTATATCTGCCGGGAACTTAAAAAATCCGATCCCGTCAATCTGGCTAAGCAGGCTGTCATAGAATTCAGCCCGTTTCCTGCGTGCCATAATCGCGTCATCAATATACTTCAGATTGCATAATCCCATAATGGCGCAGAACTCGTTCATCTTGGCATTTGCCCCTACCCCTACAACCAGCTCTTCCCCCTTGATTCCGAAATTTTTCAGATTATACAGCTTGTCATACAGATCTCCATCGCGGAATGCGGCCGCGCCGCCTTCGATGGTGTTGAATACCTTCGTTGCATGAAAGCTGAATACAGACGCATCCCCATATTCCGCAATGCCATGACCCTGACGCTCAACGCCAAAAGCATGTGCCGCGTCATAAATCACCTTTAATCCATATTTGTCCGCAATTTTCTGGATCGCTTCCACATTGCATATGTTCCCGTACACATGGACCGGAACGATGGCTACCGTGTGATCCGTCACAAGGGGTTCTATTTTGCTCTCATCCATGGTCCCATCCTCAGGCTTCACATCGCAGAAAACCGGTGTCAGCCCATTGCGTACAATGGCATGGGTTGTTGAGATAAAGGTAAATGGTGTCGTAATAACCTCAGACCCTCTTGGAAAATCCATGGCCTGTATGGTAAGCTCCAGAGCCATATGTCCATTGACCATCAGGGAGAGTCCCTGTGCCTTCAGATATTTCTTAAGCTTTGTCTCAAGCTCTGTATGGTAAATCCCCATATTGGTCAGCCAATGGCTGCTCCACAAGGGCCTGATCGCCTCTGTATATTCCTCATAGGAGGGCATTGATGTTCTGGTTACCAGTATTTTTTCCATAATCCGCGGCCCCTTTTCCAGCAAACGTTTCATCTGTTACTACCATTCCATTGGCATAATTCTTAATCAATACCCTGAGCATTTCTTCCTTTGAAGAAAACATCATGAAAAGGAACCCCACTGGCTGTGACTTGTAATTATCAATCCTGTCCCCTGGTTTTCTTATCATGTGTTTTCCGATGACATATTTCTCATACTCCGGCAGCAGCTCTATTTTTTTGATGGTTCCGTTTTTTGTGGCAACCAGTGTCTTATATGCGTAGAATCCCTCTTCCCTGCATGAAAGGGGAATCTGGTCTATGGAAAGTCCGCAGCGGCACCGGGTCTCCCAGTAGTCCCAGTCAAATCCGTTCAGAAGTGTGGACGGTACGGAATACATATTTCCCAGAATCCGTCTCATAACCTCAAGAATATACGGTCTGCCGTTGACATTGATGTACTGGAGATGGAAGATTCCATCCTTCAGGTTGAGGATATCCGCCATTTTCTCAATCTGGCTGATCAGAATCTTATGTACATCCTCATGGTCACTGGCCGGATACGTATCGATCTCAACCCTGTATGGATTGATCATGGAATACTCATCATTGCTGCAATAAACGATTACCTTTTTATCTTTCAGAAAGGTACAGAAGCCATGCTGTGACCCCTCCAGGAAGGGTTCTATCACAATCCGTCCATTTCTGCTGTATTCAAAGGCATCCTGGATGTACGCCCTGGCCTCTTCCCTTTTTTCAATTTTGTGAATGCCGTTTCCCGCGCTTGCGTCTGACGGCTTAACGATAATCGGCAGATCCATGGCCTCTGCCTGCTTTAAAGCTTCCTCCATATTCCCGAAGCACTGGGTATTGCAGGTAAGGATTCCATGTTCCTTTGCAAAGGCTTTAAACCGGTCCTTATTATGCAGGGTCAGAATGGTTTCATATGGATCATACCCGGGCAGTCCCAGCTTTTCCGCAACATAAGCAGCCGTATATACCCCATAATCATTGCAGCACTGGACAATGGCATCGACTTCTCTCTCCCGTGCCAGAGCCAGCACCCGCTCCTGGTCTGAATAATCCATCTGAATGTATTCATCCACATATTTTTCTCCAGCCAGACCACGTCTGTTTCCAGTGCAGATAATTTCATAGCCTATTTTTCTTAAGGACCTTATAAGCCCCAGATCGTTATGGCTTGCACACAATAATAATGCCTTCATTCTCTTCTCCTGATCAGTTTTTGTATAGCTTCATCACAAGCTGTTCTGTTTTCTTCCAGCCCAGGCAGGGATCTGTGATGGATTTCCCATAACACCCCTGTCCCGGAATCTGGCTTCCGTCCTCCAGATAGCTTTCAATCATCAGCCCTTTGATAAAGCTGTTTAAAGCTGTATTCTCTCTGCAGTATCCGAACACTTCTTTTGCAATGCGCATCTGTTCATCATACTGCTTGTTGGAATTAGCATGATTGCAGTCAATAATCACTCCCATATTGGAGATATTATTGCGGTAGCACAAATCGTGAAATTCAATTATATCCTCATAGTGATAATTGGGATGATTTTTGCCCTCCTTATCTGTATAACCCCTGAGAATCCCATGAGCAAAGCAATTCCCTTCCGTCTCCATTTCCCAGCCTCTGTAGATGAGGCGGTGGGCCATCTGGGCTGCCCTTATACTGTTTACCAGGGTTATCTTACTCCCGCCCACCGGATTTTTCAGACCCACCGGAATATGTTTATCGCTGGCGACCATACGGTGACCCTGGTCCTCCACAGATCTGGCACCCACGGCCATGTAGCACAGCAGATCAGAAATATAGTAAATTCCTTCTGGATACAGCATCTCATCTGCCGCATATAGTCCCGTCTCTCTGATCGCTCTGATATGGAGCTTTCTTGTCGCAACAATTCCCTGTATCAGATTTTCGTAATCATCTCCATAAGGATTATGGATAATTCCTTTATATCCTTCTCCCGTTGTTCTTGGCTTACTGGTATAGATCCTGGGAATCAGAAGAATCCGGTCCCGGATATTTTTTTCAAGCTCAGCTAATCTGCTTACATACTCAATCACCGCGTCTTCCCGGTCAGCTGAACATGGACCAATGATCAGGATCTTTCTCTTGTCTATTCCGGATAAAACAGCCTGTATCTCATGAATCCTTTTCTCTCTTCCTTTTTGTTCTTGTTCAGTGAGGGGAATATCCTTTTGAAGCTTTTCAGCATTTGGCAGTTCTTTTATAAAATGCATAGCTACACCTCAACTGCAACACCCAGCTCAGAGGATTTGTATGCCGCATAAATGATCCTGATGGAGTCATAAGCCAGATCAAACCCTGATTTCGGCTCCCTATCATAGTAAACCGCATCCATAAAATCCCGCATTTCGTCTGTATAACCACGTATGATTTCATCCTCCAGGAAGGGATTATTCCATCCTATTTTGGAGGGAAGCATTTCTGATATATACACATCCTCCAGCCGGTCCTCATCCAGGAAATAAGTACTCATCAGATTGGACATGGTAAGATTGCAGTTAATCGCTGTATCATTGCAATACAACTCTATATAATTCTTACTGCCCCCCAAAAGAACATCGGTGGCAATGATTGTTGCTTTACTTCCATCACTGAATGTAATGATTACAGTCCCGTTATCCTCCACATCCTCGGGTCTGGCTGCAATATGCCTGCGGTCATACTGACTTAAAGCAGAAGTTACCCTTCCCATATCCGCAAATACCGTTTTGACCTTTATATCCTCGTTTCTTGCGATTCCCTCGATCTTTTTCAGCCACAGAATTGCCGCCAGCGGATGAGCCCCGGTTCTGATGAATGTGCCGCCGCCGGTCTTGTCCCATCTTCCCGCTACCGGTGAGCTGGAACCCTTCAGGCTTTCCTCTCCTTTTGCATATAGGATCTTGCTCTTCTTTTTGCAGATAATCTCTGCTGCTTTTGATACAGCCGGCGCGTACACAAAGTTCTCCGCATACATGAACTTCCTATCACTTTTGTTTACGATTTCACGGAGCTCATCAATATCTTTAATCAGTTCATCATACATAACTGCCTTGGATACTCTGTCACCAATAGGTGTAGGATCTCCCTCTTTTCCGAAATAGCCGCTTAAAGGCTTTTCACAAATAACATGCTTCCCTGCGGCGAGGGCTTTGATGATCATTTCCTTATGTGCATATGGAGGAGTACAGATGTCAATCACATCAATCTCCGGATCGTGCAGCAAATCCTCAAAATCCAGGGATGCATGAATAAATCCATACCTCTCCTTCATAGCATTCACCTGTTCAAACCGTCTGGCAACAATATGTCTGAAAACCACCGGAACCCCTGTATATCTGATTAACGCATTCATGTGTAATTCTGTTGCTCTGCCTGCTCCTGCCATACCGATATTGACTGGCTTGTTCATTCCGTTCCTCCCACTTGTTTTCATACTCTGTTTCATTTTGAAAAGTTCTCTTGTTCCCACTCCATTTTCTTCTGGATCTCTCCCACTTTCTTGTAAAACATAGTCCTGCTGACCCCACATAAGTCCGCTGCTTCCGTCGCCGTAATCTCTTTCGACACCCACCGGTTATAGATTTGGGTGAAATTCCCCGGCATCTGTTTTGGCGGCCGTCCAAACTTGATTCCCTTCTGCTTTGCTTCCGCGATTCCTTCCCTCTGTCGGCTTTTCCGGACATTTTTATCCTTATCTGTAACATAATCCAATATGGAATACACAACGTCTGCCACCAGAAAACCATACTGAGCTTTGCCTTTCCGGGTATCCAGCTGGGGAATTTCCAGAACAATGATATCTGCTTTCTTTTCCTTGGTCAGGATCCGCCATTGTTCCTTGATTTCTGTATATCCTCCCCCCAGATCCGCCAGCCTGCTGATATAAAGCACGTCATCTTTGTCAAGTTTTCTGACTAATTTTGCATATTGCGGAAAGGTCTTCTTGTTTTTCTGAGGGATATCTATATAGATATGTTCTTCTGGCACCTGCATTTCAAGCATGGTTGTGCGGATATCCTTTTCCTGGTTTTCTGTCGTAATTCTCCCATAGGCATATACTTTACCCATGCATATCCCCTCCATTTTAAAAACCTATAGGTTTTTCGACAAATTTTATTTTGGAAAAGTGTTGTGAAAATCAACAAAGAAAAAGCTTAACTTATCCCGAAAGATGACGATGTAAATAAAGAATCAGCTTGTTTTTTCAATACATTGTTTTTTAAAAAACCTATGACTTTTTCAATTAAGTCTCTTCCCTTGAAAATACAAGAAAATCCGACACTAAAAAAGGTGTAAAGCCATGAACTGCATATTCATGACATTACACCTTTCTGATGCCGGATTTTCTCTCTAAAATTTCCTCCACGTCTCCCTGGAGAACATCACCAGGATCGGGAATATCTCCAGTCTCCCGGCCAGCATATCAAATATCAGGATCAGCTTGGAGAAATTGCTGAATACACTGAAATTCCCGCTGGGGCCTACCACGTCCAGTCCGGGACCGATGTTGTTGAAGGTCGCGGCCACTGCTGTGAAGTTGGTGACCAGGGTCTGCTCGTCCACTGCGATCAGAAGCATGGAGAATGCAAAGATCAGCACATAAGCCACACAGTAGACATTGGTGGCGCGTACCACCTCATGCTCGATCAGCTTACCGTCCATCTTGATCTTCTTGACAGCATTGGGATGAACCAGCTGGATCAGTTCCTTCTTCACTGTCTTAATAAGGATCAGGAACCGGGACACCTTCATGCCGCCGCCAGTGCTTCCTGCGCAGGCCCCCATGAACATCAGCATCACCAGGATCGTCCGGGATGCCTGGGGCCATTTGTTAAAATCCGTGGTGGCAAAGCCGGTGGTGGTGACAATGGAGCCCACCTGGAAGGCCGCCTGCTGGAAGGCCGCACCCACAGACTGGAAGATCCCCAGGGTATCCCAGGTAATGGCTGCGATAGAAGCCGCGATCACCAGCAGATAGGTACGGATCTCCTCCATCTCAAAGGCCTGCTTCGCCTTGCCCATAATGATGAAGAAATAAGCATTAAAATTGATTCCAAATAGGATCATAAAAACCGTAACCACATTCTGCAGATAGGGGGAATAGCCGGCAAAGCTGTCATTCTTGATGCCAAAGCCTCCGGTTCCGGCTGTTCCGAATGCCGTGGTCAGAGCATCGAAAAAGGGCATCCCTCCCAGCAGCAAAAACACGATCTCAGTCACTGTCATCACAATGTAGATCTCATAGAGAATCTTTGCCGTGGTCTGCACCTTAGGGACCAGACGGCTGACGCTGGGGCCGGGGCTCTCCGCCTTCATCAGGTTCATACGGCTCCCGCCGGCCATAGGCAGAAGGCACAGCAAAAACACCAGGACACCCATGCCGCCGATCCAGTGGGTAAAGCTCCTCCAGAACAGCAGACAGTTGGGCAGCGCCTCCACACTGGTCAGGATACTGGCTCCCGTGGTGGTGAAACCGGAAACCGTCTCAAAAAGCGCATCCACCGGATTGGGGATATAGCCGCTGATGACAAAGGGCATGGCCCCCATGACACTTAAAACCACCCAGCTTAAAGACACGGTTACAAAGCCCTCTGCCGCATAGAAGATCTCGCTCTTTGGCTTTTTTCGCACCAATAGAAGGCCTAACACCAGACAGGCCACCGCTGTAATGGCAAGGCTGGTTCCGGACGGCTCTCTGTAGATCACCGCCACCGTGCAGGGAAGCAAAAGCAATACCGCCTCGACATTCAGAATCCATCCGATAACATATACTATAATGGAATAATTCATAAGTAACTCCTATTTTCTGTAACCGTTCAGCCATGCAGCCATGTGAAAACAAGAAGATTCATGGCCGGACTGCCGCTATTTTTTCAAAATATCCCTTATATCCCTGAGCCCCCTCTGGCTGGTCACTACGATCACCGTATCCCCTTTCTGGATATGATCCTGGCCTCTTGGAATCCGGATCGTTCCGTTCCGGTTGATACAGCCGATCAGAAGATTGTCCTTGAGCCGGATCTTCATCAGCGGGACATTGGTCACCTCCGAATCCTCACGGATCTGGAATTCCAGCGCCTCCGCCTTGCCGTCCAGAATATGGTACAAGGTTTCCACATTGCTTCCGATGGTATTCTGCATGGCGCGTACGTGCTGCAGGATGGTATCAGCGGTAATGAATTTGGGATGGATCAGGCTCCCCAGGTCCATCCGGTTGATAATTTCGTCAAAGGCAATCCGGTTGATCTTGGTCACCAGTTTGGCCCTGGAGATCTCCTTGGCAAAAAGAGCCAGGAACACATTCTCCTCGTCCATACTGGTCAGGGTGACAAATGCCTCCGCCTTGTCCAGCCCCTCCTCCCGCAAAAGATCCCGGTTGCTGCCGTCTCCGTTGATGATCAGAGTATCTGGCAAATGCTCACACAGCTCCTCGCAGCGCTTCCTGTCCCGCTCAATGATCTTCACACGGATACGCATGGAGGTCAGCTGTCTGGCCAGATACACAGCGATCTTGCTGCCTCCGATGATCATGGTATTGGTGACAGGATTGGTCTGAACCCCGATCTTCTTAAAAAATTCCATGGAATTGCGGGGCGCCGCCATAATGGATACGATGTCTCCATCATGAATGACATATTTTCCATCCGGGATAACTACCTCATCTCCCCGCTCCACGCCGCTGATCAGTACATCACAGTGGTACTTACTGTCAATGTCCATGACCGACAGCCCATCCAGCCTGAATTCCGGCTGGACTTTAAACTTCACCAGCTCCGCCCGCCCTTTTGCGAATGGATCAATCTTGATGGCTGACGGGAAGCGCAGGATCCTGGATATCTCGTTGGCCGCCGCCAGCTCCGGATTAAGGATCATGGAAATCCCCAGCTTCTCCTGGATAAACCCGATCTCCTGGTAATACACCGGATTGCGCACACGGGCAATGGTATGGCAGTTTCCCGCCTTCTTGGCGATCACACAGCACAGCAGATTCAGCTCGTCGGAACCTGTAACCGCAATCATAATATCTGCCGTCTCCACACCAGCTTCCGTCTGAACCGCGATACTGGCGCCGTTTCCCACAAGCTTGATGGCGTCAATCTCCTCCGGAACCCCCTGGATCCTTGCCGCTGATTCGTCAATCAGTACAACATCATGCTCCTCCTGGGCAAGCTGCGCTCCCAGAGTGACGCCGACCTTTCCGCAGCCAATAATGATTATCTTCATGTAGCCCTCCATACGATTTGATATTCATAAAACATTTTCAGGCACCTGCTTTAGATGCAGCAGCACCGTAACCGTTCAGACCTTTGCACTGTTACATGGCACCATCTGTCTCCAGCTTCCCCATCCCTTTAAAGACCTTTTCTGCCGTTATGGGCAGCTCCCGGATGTGGACGCCGCCGGTCGCATTGGCTATGGCGCCGGCTATGGCCGGGGACGGTGTGTTGATCACGATCTCCCCGATGGACTTGGCGCCGAATGGTCCGGTTGCCTCATAGCTGGACTCGAATTCCACCCGGAGTCTGCCTATATCCATGCGGGAAGGCAGCTTGTACTGCATAAAGGAATTCTCATATACCCTTCCCTGCCGGGAACGGGTGACATCCTCAAACATGGCCATACCAATGCCCTGCCCCAGGCCGCCCTCTGTCTGAACCCGTGTCAGATTGGGATTGAGTGATGTGCCGCAGTCCACCACGGCTACATAATCCACCAGGTCATAATGTCCCGTTTCTTTGTCCAGCTCGATTTCCGCGATCCCCACCATAAAGGGCGGAGGCGATATCTCGGAAGATCTGGTCTCCACAACCTCCAGAGCCTTCCCATTGTTGCACATAACACGGTTTGCCAGATCCTTCAGGGTGATCTGGCCGGCGCTGTCCGTGCGAAAGACGGTTTCTCCGTCGAAATCCACGTCTTCCACGGCACATTCCAGATATTCGGCACCCTTTTCCCGTATCTTTTTTACCATCTTCTCACTGGCCTTCACCGCCGCCATACCGGTGAGATAAGCGGTGCTGGAAGCGTAAGAACCAGAATCATAAGGCGACACATCCGTATCCACTCCATGGGGGATCACATTCTCTATATCGCAGCACAGGCAGTCTGCGCAGATCTGGGCCAGAGTCGTATCACAGCCGGTACCCATATCCGCCGCCGCAATCATCATGGTATAGAAGCCGTCGTCATTGAGCTTGAGTCCCACGGATCCCACATCACATCTGGATATGGAGGATCCCTGCATGGCCATGGCCACGCCTACGGAACGCACCTTTCCATTGCCCATGTCCCGGCAGGGATATTTCTCATCCCACCCAATCATCTCCCTGGCTCTGGCCATACAGCGGTCCAGAGCGCAGCTTCCGGCTGTCTCCCCATAATAGGCAGGCATCACATCCCCCTCCCGCACCATATTCTTCTCCCGCAGCAGGGTGGGGTCCATATGTAGCTTCTCCGCCAGCTCATTGACCGCGCTCTCCAGGGCGAAGATCCCCTGGGTGGCGCCGTAGCCCCGGTAGGCTCCTGCGGACATGGTGTTGGTATATACCACATCGTAGGCAAACCGGAAGGCCCGGGGAGTCCGGTACAGGGGGATGGACTTGTGGCCGGAAAGCCCCACCGTAGTAGGGCCATGCTCCCCGAATGCCCCTGTATTGGACAAGGTATACAGATCAATGGCCTGGAGAATCCCATGCTCGTCGGCTCCTACCCGCACGGTCACCTCCATCTCGTGGCGGGGGGAGGACGCGATCTGGGACTCATAGCGGGTGAAGATCATCATGGCCGGACGGCCTGTGAGCCAGGTCACCAGGGCCGGATAGATCTCCGATACGGCACTCTGCTTGGCTCCGAAGCCGCCTCCGATCCGGGGCTTGATCACTCTCACCCTGGATTTGGGAATGTTCAGGGCATTGGCCACGATCCTGCGGCAGTGGAACACCACCTGTGTGGAAGTTGTGACCACCAGACGCCCGTAAGTATCCATGGTTGTGAAGGTCCGGAAGGTCTCCATCATAGCCTGCTGGTTGGCCTTTACGTGGTAAGTCTGCTCCACCTTGCAGGCACATCCCGCCAGCACGGCATCCACATCTCCCATGGATTCCTGGCCGCAGGCACACAGATTCCGTCTGTTGTCCGCTCCCACATCACAGAGGCTCTCCCAGTTGTCCTCGGGATGAACCAGCACCGGATTGTCCTTGGCCTTGTGGATATCCAGCACCGGCTCCAGTACCTGATAGCGGACGCGGATCAGTTTCAGAGCCCGGTCCACTGCTTCTTCGGTCTCACCGGCCACCACCGCGGCCACATCTCCCACAAACCGCATCCTCCTGTCCAGGATCAGCCGGTCATAGGGGCTGGGCTCCGGGTAGGTCTGACCGGCCATAGTGAACCGCCGCTTCGGCGCGTCCTCCCAGTTGAGCACTGCCGCGATCCCGTCTACGGCCCTGGCGCGGCTGGTGTCCATCTCTTCGATCCAGGCATGGGCATGGGGACACCGGAGCACCTTGACCACCAGACAGTCTTTCGGTGCAATATCTTCTGTGTAGACCGGCTTTCCGGTCACCAGGGCTTTGGCATCCTTCTTGATCACGGGTGCGCCCACATAACGCCTCTTTACTTCCATCCGCCTACACCTCCCTGCCAAGATATTTCTCGATTGCACGCAGCTGGCTGGCATACCCGGTACAGCGGCAGAGGTTCCCGGCCAGATACTCCCTGACAGCATCCTGATCCGGGTGATCCAGCTCCCGCTCCATGGCCAGCACATTCATGATAAGGCCCGGACTGCAGAAGCCGCACTGCTCCCCGCCCTCCTGGGCCAGGAAGAGTCCCAACTCCTCCGCCTGCCGTGAAACTCCCTCCAGAGTCGTCACTTCTCTCCCCTCCACCCTGGCTGCCAGAGTAGAGCAGGACAGTACCGGCATCCCGTCCAGCCATACAGTACACAAGCCGCAGTTGGATGTCTCACAGCCCCGTTTCACACTGTAGCAGCCCTTTTCCCGGACTACATCCAGAAGTACCGTGGACGGCGTGATCCTGGCAGTCACCCTTCTGCCATTCAATACAAACTGAATTTCCATACTACACCCCCTCTTGTGCAGGCCCGCTCCGGCCGGCCTCTGGTTCCTGACCAGCCACCCACGGACCGGACTTCTGGCTCTCCGGTTCTGGCCTGCCGGCATCCTCACCAGCCTTGTGATCCGTCTGTTCCAGTCTCTCCAGCAGCCTGCGGATATACACCTGGGCCAGATGCCTGCGGTACTCCCCGCCTGCCCGCATATTATCCCCATAGTTATAAGCTTCTGCGGCCTTTCTGGCCTGCTCTGCCAGGGATTCTCCTGTCACCGGACGCACCACCAGGGCTGCCTTAGCAGGACGGGCCCCTACAGAGAAGTAATATGTTCCGTCCTTTCTGGCCACTCCGCAGGCAATCACCGGAAAATCTGTTCTGGAATTCCGCTGGGTTATGTAAGCCGCCTTCCTGCCGTCTTTTCTGATGATCACACGGACCAGGATATCCCGGTCATATGCCCTGGCGGCAAACTCTGCCAGGGGGATGGTTCCGCCCTTATACAGCTCCACCCAGGCATCCGTCACCAGCATGCAGGCCAGAATATCCGAAAAACCGAAACGTCCGAAGATACTTCCACCCACCGTAGCCCCATTGCGGAACTGGGTTCCCACTATGTGTCTGGTACACTCCCGGAATATATTGTCAAAATATTCATTAAGACCCTTATGGGTCTCCAGCTTCCTTAGGCTGCACATACAGCCGATACGGAATTCCTTGTCATCCTCCTGGATCTGATCCAGACCCAGCCCTGACAGATCAATCAGGGTTCCCTTTTGTCCCCTGCCCATCTTCAGCCACATCATACCGCCCACCAGCACATTGCTGCGCTTCTGGTTCAGCTCATAAGCCTCCTCAAGACTCTCCACCTTTTTGTATTCCTTTGCACGAAACACTGCTTTCCCTCCCCGATATTTTGCTTATGGCTCTTATCTGGAAAAATAGGTATCAAAGATACTTCGCGCCACCGGGGCTGCCACCTGGCCGCCGGAACCGCTCTCCTCTACCACTACAGTCACCACGATCTCCGGATGATCCACCGGCGCGAATCCTGTAAACCAGGCATGGGTCTCTTTTCCTGTCTCGAATTCTGCCGAACCTGTCTTCCCGGCCACCTCGTAGGCATCGGTCCGCACCGCCGAACCTGTTCCTTCCGTGACCACCTGCCTCATGAGCCCGGACAGCTCCTGGGCCTCCCGGGCCGACATAAGACTGCCAGAGGACTCTGGCAGAAACTTCTCCCACACCTCTCCGGCCGCACTCTCCACCCGGTCCACCAGATAAGGCTTCATCAGCACACCACCATTGGCAATCGCCGCTGTAATCATGGCATTGTGCATGGGTGTCATCTGGGTACTGCCCTGGCCGATGGAGGTCTGGAGGATCTCCCAGCTGCCTGCATCTGCCCCCATGGAATAAGAGCTTTTGCTGTAGGCAAAAGCCAGAGGAAGCTCTGCGTTGAACAAAAGCTGGTCCGTCAGCTCCTTCATACGCGCCAGATTCAGCCGGAGTCCCAGACTGGCAAAGGCGCCGTTGCAGGAATTGGCAAAGGCCTGACGGATCGTCTGGTGGCCGTGGGCATTGCCGTGATAGCAGGATATGGTATAATCCTCATGCCGAAACTGCCCGCTGCAGTCAAACTCCATATCCGGCCAGGTATCCGGGTGCTCCCGGATGTAAGCCAGCATGGTGACCAGCTTGAAGGTAGAACCCGGCGGATACACCCCCTGGGCCGCCCTGTTGAGAAGACGGGCCTGGGTACTGTCCCCGGAGACCAGGCTGTCCCAGTCTGCTGCCAGGGTGTTTGGATCAAAGGAAGGTCTGGATACCATGGCCAGAATCTTCCCCGTATCCGGTTCCATGACCACTACGGCGCCATTTCTCTCCCCCAGGGCATCCCAGGCCACCTGCTGCAGATCCACATCCAGGGTTGTTATCACATTGTCACCGATATTCTTCACACCTGACAGCTCATTTATGGTCTTCTCCACCAGATTCACATGAGAGCTGAGAAGATAAAAATTGGCCAGAGCCTCCAGACCGGTCTTGCCACGGTCTGAATATCCCACCACATGGGCAAAGAGACTGCCATAGGGATAGACACGAACCTCCGCTCCGTCCTCACCGGTCTGGGTCCCGGCCAGCATCCGCCCGTCGCTGCCAAGGATCTGTCCCCGGACGATCCTGTCCGCAAAACGGTCAAGCCGTGCATTGTAGGAATTGTTGATCACATGTCCGCTTTCTGCCTGGAGAAAGTAGCCGAAATACCCCACCATCCCCACAAACACTGCCACAAGCAGGTAGGTAACCAGCATCATGCTTCTGTTTGTTCTAACATCCGGCTGCTCTCTCTTCATATTCCTCCTCGTTTTCCTTCAGGATATACAGCCCCTGCATGACTCCAAACAAGATAAAGGTACTGAGAATGGAGCTGCCTCCATAGCTGACCAGAGGCAGGGTCACCCCGGTGGAAGGGATGAACTTGATAACGCCCCCCACTGTCAGGATCACCTGGACCATATATTCTACTGCCAGTCCGAAGGCCACCAGCTTATAGAAAACCGCCTGCATTCTTCCTGCCAGCATCACAAACTGCAAAAAACACCCCAGACAGACCAGAAGCACGCACAAGGCAAAGACGCCTCCCAGCTCCTCCGATATGGCGGCAAAGGCGAAATCCTTCTCCACTACCGGGATCCGGTAGGGCATCCCCTGGTAAAGGCCCATCCCAAACCAGCCGCCGGTACCGATGGCAAACAGAGACTGGGTGATCTGGTAGCCCCGGTTGTCGATATCCGCCCAGGGATTGATCCATGCCTCCACTCTCACCCGCACATGGGAAAACAAGGCATATGCCAGCATACCCGCCCCACATCCGCCTGCCATACCGGCCAGCAGATACAGATAATTGGAAGTAGCCACAAACAGCATGGCCACATAGGTAACAAAGAAAAGCAGCGCGCTTCCCAGGTCCCTGGAACATACCAGCACCAGGACATGGGCCGCCGCTACCGCCGTAGTTGCCATGACTGTCCTGAAATCTGTGGAACGGTAATACATAGCAGCCACAAAGAATACAAAACTGATCTTGACAAACTCCGAGGGCTGGAAGGCCACCCCTGCCACCGTCACCGAAAGCTGGGCGCCGAAGCTGTTGTTCCCCACCCCGTATACCACGGCAAGAAGTCCCAGCCCCACAATCCCATACAGCCAGGGAAGCCTGCACAGCTGCCAGACCCGGTCCATCACAAAGGGAATGATCCAGGTCACCAGCGCGGACACAGCCACAATCAGAAACTGGCGTACAGCCCGGACAAAGGAAAGCCGGGTCAGGATAATGAAGCCCACACACAGCAGGATGCACATATTGTTCACCAGCAGCCGCGATACATTCCTGTAAAAGATCCCGGAAAGTCCCACATAAGCGGCAAAGAACACCACCTGCGCCAGATAGAACAGCACGATCCGTTCGTCCTCTGTCTTCAGATATAAGATCAGATACGCAATAAAATGCAGCAGAAACATGGCTGCATTCTGGCGTCTGCATACCCTCCTTCTTCTCTCCTCCTCCCCAAACCGGAAATAACTGAAATTCCAGTAGGTATAGACAAGCATGAGAAGAATTATCAGGTATTTTGAAATCTCAATGACAACATTTATCATAAGCCCTCTACTTTACCGGCGGAAGATCCCCACTACAGGCCTGACAGCATGAACGGTTGTGAAAACATGACCACGGCCGCACTGTTTCCTGCGTCACTCCACCCCCCGCTTCATATGCCCCCTTGTAAAATCGTCAAAAGGTACCGGCGTATCCTTCCTGTATACGAAATGTTCGATATATGCACGGATCACCTGATCCGTCCGGACGGCATCCTCCACGGAGAACTGGAGCCGCAGGATATCTGCTCCCAGACGTCCCACCTGCTTTTCCTGCTCCAGAAGAGACAGCGGCTGTGGATTGTAGACCGTATTGTAGCAGAAGCGGCATACATTCCGTACCGGAAGCAGCTTCCCGGTACGGTCTTTCATATGGAGAATTCCCGTTTTCCGGTCACAGCCACAGGTTGTCCGCCGGATACACTGGGCAGACACCATAGCCGGAAGATGGCCATAAGCCACCAGCTCCCAGACACCAGGCGACGCTGCCGCCAGCTCCATGATCTCCGCCCCATTCAGCTCCAGAGGAAATGTCAGGCGACTGGCCCCGGCCTCCCGCAGCCAGCCGGCTGCCCTATGGTTCATGGCATACATATTGGCATCAAAGACCAGGGGAAGCCGGTTTTCCTTCTCTTTCAGGAACCCCACTGTTTCCAGGGACCGGACCAGCATCTCGTCAAAGCCCGCCTCCTGCAGCACTTCCCAGTTCTTTGTGAAATATTGTTTGGCTTCTGGCCGAAATATATACGGCCAGACCAGAACACAGCGTTTTCCTTTTTTATGACAGCGGTCTGCTGCCTGCTTCCAGAGCTTTGCGCCAAAGCCGCCGGAATCCAGGTATATGGATGCTACCTCCCCATAGTCCAGAGCTGCATCCAGGCCTTCTGCATTTTCCAGAAGGACATGGATAGATGGCTGCCGGCTGGTATCCGCCGCTTTCACCCGACCGGCAGATTCTGGCGCCGGTCCCGCTTCTGACTTCCGTCTGTATGGCTCCAACACCGACTCCTTCAAAGCCTCCAGCCCCTGGCGTCTCAAATCATTGACTGCCTGAACCGGCAGAAAACAGGACCCGGAGATAACAGCTTCCAGTTCTTCGAAATAAAAGGACGAATTTCCTGTTTTTCGCATCTGCTTTAACAGCTGCTCTTCCCCGAGAGGCTGGCTCTTTGCAGACTGCACCAGGGCCCCGGTCACCTGGATCCCTTGGCTCCGGCCATCTGGTCCGGCTGTCACTGGTACCAGGCCCTGCTTTGTCCGGCCACAGACTTCCGCGATTCCGGCTGCCTGTTTCCTGACGTCTTCCTCTGTCTGGCCTGACGCGGGTCTCTCCTCTGTGATGGCCTTGTTTAAAGAAAGCACCAGTCTTGCCGGCTCCCCTTCTGTCACATAGACAGCTCCCCTGACCGGCTCCTGCTTTTTCTGGTTCACATACTCTGCATCCAGACGGTCAAACAATGCCTGATCCACCTGCCGGAAGGCAGGCTTCTCCTTTAAAGCTACCATATCCCGTCCATTGTGCTGGTGGTAGTACCCTTCGGTCTGCCCGCCCCGGTCAAAGAGATCCAGAAGGAGACGTCTGTCCGCCGGTTCCACCTGCCATCCCTTCCGTCCCCGGGCCAGATACCGGTCCACATACCTGCGGTAGACACTTACCACTCCTGCCGTGTACCTGGGACTCTTCATTCTTCCCTCAATTTTCAGGGAATATACCCCCGCCTCTATAATATCTGGCAGAATATCCAGAGTACACAGATCCTTAAGGCTCATCACATAAGACTCTTTCTCTGCTGCTCTCTGTTGTATCCTTCCCTTCTGCGGCCTATTCCCAGGCCCCCACTCTGCCTGTGTCCGTTCCCGCCTGCCCCTATCCATTCCGGACAGACTCCTGGCTGTCTCAATCACCTCATAGGGCAGGCGGCATGGCTGGGCACAGCGCCCCCTGTTGCCGCTCCTTCCCCCGATCAGGCTGCTAAGCAGGCACTGACCAGAATAACAGTAACACAAAGCTCCATGAACAAAGCTCTCAATCTCAATATCTACTTCCTGATGGATCCTGGCAATCTCCTCCAGAGACAATTCCCTGGCTGTCACAATACGGGAAGCCCCCTGCTCCTTTAACATTCCGGCAAACCCGGGACCAGTAACCGTCATCTGGGTACTGGCATGAACCGGCAGATCCGGGAAATGCTCCCGCACAAAGGAAAATACCCCCATATCCTGGACAATGACCGCATCCAGCCCCCGCTCATAGCAGGGCCTTAAAAATCCATACAGATCTTCCAGCTCCCGCTCCTTCACCAGGGTATTCACCGTCATATACAGACGGCAACCATGGAGATGGGCATAATCAATAGCCTCCAGAAACTGTTCCTCCTGGGGATTCTCTGCATAGGCCCTGGCTCCGAACCGGCTTCCGCCCATATAGACCGCATCCGCCCCGGCATTGACCGCGGCGGTCATACTCTCCATGGATCCGGCTGGCGCCAGAATCTCTACTTCCCGTCTCAAAGCTTCTTCCATCCTCCTCCAGGTTTTAAACGTACTCTCAGAAAATCAGACACAAAGGCAGGTCAGGCCAGCCTATCTCTGGTTCACGGCTGCCGCAGCCGCCGTGGCAGCCTTCATGGCATTCTGCTGCTCCAGCTTCGACTTGAGGGCATTCTCCTCTTTCTTAAGTTCTTTATTCTTCTTCCGCTCCTGCTCCAGCTCTCTCTGGAGCTTTTCCAGCTCCAGCTGAGTCTTAACCAGCTCATGCTTTAAGCTGTAGGCATCCTTCTCCATAGAAGCCTTCTGCTCTGCCAGAAGATCTGCCCTCTCCTGCTCCTTGAAATAATCGTCCGCAAGATTCAGCGCTTCCATAACAAACTGGTAATCACTGCTCAGCCTTGTAAAGCCTTCCTGCCTTTTCAGTCTGCTGATCTTCTCATTCAAATAGGCGGCAATCCTCTGAAGATACATCTCCTCCTCAGCTCCGCCAAGTTTATAAATCTTCCCATCTATCAGTACTTCGGTATAATTTTTCTGGTTCATGCTCTGGCTCCTACGATCATTGATAAAAGACTGCCTGCAGCCGTTTCACGCTCTCCCGGCAGTGACGGCAGTTCTCCTCCGGCTATCTGCTGCAGCCGCCCGGATATGGAAACGGCTGCCTTCTGCTTCATTATATCAGAGCTTTCCCGGATGAACAAGTTCTTTTATTCACGTGACGGCAGCGGGGCATCTGACTCCCCTATAGGAATATCCAGATGCCTATATGCGTGCTCCGTAGCTACCCGGCCCCGGGGGGTACGGTTCAAAAAGCCATTCATAAGAAGATATGGCTCGTACACATCCTCCAGTGTCCCTGCATCCTCCCCCAGAGCCGCCGCCAGGGTATCCAGCCCCACCGGGCCGCCGCCAAACTTCTGAATGATGGTCAGCAGGATACTCCTGTCATTATTGTCCAGGCCCACCTTGTCCACATCCAGAATATCCAAGGCAAAGTCCGCCACCTGCTTTGTGATCACCCCGTCATACTTCACCTGGGCAAAATCCCTTACACGCTTCAGAAGCCGGTTGGCAAGCCTGGGCGTCCCCCTGGACCGGCGGGCGATCTCCCCGGCTCCCGCACTGTCAATCTCCACCCCCAGCACCGCCGCCGAACGCTCCACAATGACCCTTAACTCCTCTGTATTGTAGAATTCCAGTTTCTGTACCACCCCAAAGCGGTCTCTTAAAGGTGCGGTCAGAAGCCCCGCCCGTGTCGTAGCGCCCACCAGGGTAAAATGCGGCAGCTCCAGACGGATCGACCGGGCCGAGGAGTCCTTCCCCAGCATGATATCAATGGCGAAATCCTCCATGGCCGGATACAGCACCTCCTCTACCTGCCGGTTCAGCCGGTGGATCTCGTCCACAAAAAGCACATCTCCCTCCTGGAGATTGTTAAGAATCGCTGCCATCTCCCCCGGCTTTTCGATGGCCGGACCGGAGGTTATCTTCATATTGACCCCCATCTCATTGGCAATGATACCTGAGAGTGTGGTCTTGCCCAGTCCCGGAGGACCGTAAAACAGCACATGATCCAGGGACTCCCCCCTGGCCCTGGCCGCGTCTATATAGACCTTCAGATTAGTCTTGATCTTCTGCTGGCCAATGTATTCTGCCAGCATCTGGGGACGCAGATTCTGCTCGGTCTTCTTCTCCTCTTCTGTGATCTCTGTTGTAATGATTCTCCGTTCCATATATGCTCCGTCTTCTTAGAGCGTGTCTGAAAATTCATTCCCGGCATCTCCACAAGGGACGCCTGCGGTGTCCCGCAAAGTGGAACGCACAGCTACCGGAAAGCAATTTTCAGACACACTCCAGGCCGATGCCGGGCCAGATAGGAAAGGGGCTGTCAGGAAATAACTCCCTGCATGCGATATATCATGTGATCTGTTGGATATCATCACAATATATTGTATACAGGAGGCATTTTCTGACAGTCCCTTTCTGATCTGGTTTGCTGTCTGGCGGAGCTGGATGGTACTGTGTTTCTTAAAGCCTTACGCCACCGCAGAAAACGGACGCCGCTGTGGCTGTTCCTGCTGTGGAGCGGATTCCTTTGCGGCCGCCGTAGTCGTAGTGGTAGTGCCGCCGGAGATATAGACCTTGCCGCATTCCGGACAGATGGATGTATGTAGAGCCACGCTCTGGCTGACGACCCGGCGGTTCTCCCGCTGTGCCCTGGCCTGCTCGCGGAATACATGCTCCCGCTCATGGCCGCGGACTGCGGAGGCCGCACTCTCCGGGGAAATCCGGGTGGGCGTCTGGTAGGATACTCCCATATCGTCAGAGCCGTCCTGATACTTGCGCTCCTCGCAGGTCTGACACTTGCCCTCCTCGGCAGCCTTCTGGGCGCTTCCCGGTCCGGAGACACCACCGGTCTCACTCTTACCTGGGATACCGGACGGCGTCGGATCTTCATACCGGATCCGCATACGTACAGCGAACTCCGCAGGATCAACACCTTTCCGGATAAAGATTCCAGGAGTACCGGTTCCTTCCGCACCTGGAATGACTGGGGTAACCGGAGGTACTGGCTGGACCGGACCGCGGGAACTTGTGGAAGCGGTTGGCTGAACCACCGCCATGGCAGAAGCCTGCCGTGTGCCCTGGGCCTGAGCGGTCCGTATGTAAGGATTCCCATAGACGGAACCACTGTAGCGGTACATACTATAGCAGGAGCTTAGTCCTGAAATACCACTTAACATATTTTTCACCTCTGTTCTGCAACGTATTTGATAATATGTGCGTAACTATTCAGGATAGTTACATTTATTTTACCAAAAACAGAGAAAAACGGCAAGTGTAATATGGGAATAAATGTTATTTTTCTAACAGTAATAATAGGTAACAGTTCAGGGGGGATATGGACTGTAACACAATAAAATTACAGTTCACGGGGCGGGGAAAACTGGACAAAAACAGACGTCAAGCTCGCTTGTAAGACTGTTTTTGTCCAGTTTTCCACATCGGGCGAACGCCCGATGCTTCTTGTCTGGCGTAGCCGGACAAGAAGATGTGCCCCGTGAACAGTAATACAATAAAATCCTTGAAAACCCTTCGTCGATTTTTGACTTGCGCAAGATTTCTACCTATGTTATAATTGCCTATTATGTGTACTTTTTTCTCAAATAAAAGGATAAAGGGGTGTAGGATGTTATGCTGAGTTTCCTGTCTTATTTTATTAATGGTGTCAGTCTGGGCAGCATTTACGCGATTATAGCCCTGGGATATACGATGGTATATGGTATTGCACGTATGCTGAATTTTGCCCATGGTGATATTATTATGGTTGGCGGCTTCGCCATCTTCACGCTGATGAGTACCATGGGAGTGCATCCCCTGCTGAGTGTGCTGGCGGCTATGGTGATCTGTACGGTTCTGGGTGTCACGGTGGAGCGGATTGCTTACAGACCCCTGCGGGGGGCCACGTCTCTGGCCGTGCTGATCACAGCTATCGGTGTCAGCTACCTGCTGCAGAATGTCGCGCTTCTCATATTTGGTTCCAACGCACGTCAGTTCACTTCCGTGGTGACCTTACCCAACCTGAAACTGGCAGACGGCCAGCTGATCATCTCCAGTGTTACCATCGTCACCATCGTCACCTGCATCGTGATCATGGTGGCCCTGACATCCTTTATAAATAAGACAAAAGTAGGTCAGGCCATGCTGGCTGTATCGGAGGATAAGGGGGCCGCGACCCTTATGGGGATTGATGTCAACCGGACGATTACCATTACCTTTGCCATCGGCTCTGCCCTGGCTGCCATTGCGGGAGCGCTTCTGTGCTCCACCTATCCGTCCCTGACTCCCTATACGGGATCCATGCCGGGTATCAAGGCTTTTGTGGCAGCAGTATTCGGCGGGATCGGCTCGATCCCCGGGGCTTTGATTGGCGGTGTGCTTCTGGGGATTATTGAGAATCTTTCAAAGGCTTATATTTCCTCCCAGCTTTCTGATGCCATCGTATTCTCTGTACTGATCATCGTCCTGCTGGTGCGTCCTACGGGAATCCTTGGCCGGAAGATTAATGAGAAAGTGTAGGTGAGGGCCATGAAGAAGAATAACAAATTATTTTTACAAAGCAGCATCACATACGGGATCGTCATCGGGTGCTGGGTACTGGTCCAGATTCTTTCTGCCACCGGGCATATGACCAGCCTTTTAAAGGGAATCCTGGTTCCTCTGTGCATCTATTCGATCCTGGCCGTCTCTTTGAATCTGACGGTGGGAATCCTGGGAGAGCTGAGTCTGGGACATGCGGGTTTTATGTGTCTGGGAGCATTTTCGGGAGCATTTTTCACCAAATGTATGGAGGGGAGTATTTCCAGTGTCCAGATCCGTTTCTTCATCGCGCTGTTCATCGGGGCAGTGGTGGCGGGAATCTTCGGCTTCCTTATCGGTATCCCGGTGCTGCGGCTGAAAGGTGACTATCTGGCCATCGTGACCCTGGCCTTTGGTGAGATCATCAAGAATCTGATCAATGTCATGTACATCGGTCTGGACAGTACAGGGTTTCATTTTTCCACCAAGGATACTACTTCTCTGGGGATGGACAGTACAGGTGTGGTCATCATCAAAGGCGCCCAGGGTATCACTGGTACTCCCAAGGCGTCCACCTTTGGCATCGGCGTCATCTTGCTGCTGCTGACTCTGGTGATCGTCCTGAATCTGATCAATTCCAGGACCGGCCGGGCTATTATGGCAATCCGTGACAACCGGATAGCGGCAGAATCCATCGGTATCAATATTACCAAGTACAAGCTGATGGCATTTTCCATCTCAGCGGCCCTGGCGGGAGTTGCGGGTGTCCTCTATGCCCACAATCTGTCTACTCTGGCTGCCACGCCTAAGAATTTTGGTTATAATATGTCCATTATCATCCTGGTTTATGTAGTCCTTGGCGGACTTGGCAATATCCGGGGCTCCATGATCGCGGCTGTGGTGCTGACCCTGCTGCCTGAGCTTCTGCGCGGTCTTAATGACTACCGTATGCTGATCTATGCCATTGTCCTGATTGCGATGATGCTGTTCAATTCCAGTCCTAAGGCCATTGAGATGCGTGCGGTCTTTATGGAAAAAGTGAAGAAGAACAAGAATGCTGCAAAGGAGGCTGCGTGATATGGCTATGTTGGAAGTGAAGAATCTGGGCATCTCCTTTGGCGGCTTAAAGGCAGTAGACGATTTTAATATTACCATTGAGAAGGGACAGCTCTATGGCCTGATCGGCCCAAACGGAGCCGGGAAGACCACGGTATTCAACCTGTTGACCGGTGTCTACAGGCCAGATCATGGTTCTATCCATCTGGACGGCGCCAGCATCACAGGGAAGAAGACCATTGAGATCAACCAGGCGGGGATCGCCAGAACCTTCCAGAATATCCGTCTTTTTAAAGAGCTGACTGTGCTGGACAATGTAAAGGCAGGTTTGCACAATCATTTCCGGTATTCCACTTTGGAGGGGATTCTGCGGCTGCCCAGGTACTTTAAGGTGGAGAAGGAGATGAATGCCCGTGCAATGGAGCTCTTAAAGGTGTTTGATCTGGACGGGGAGTATGATTACAAGGCGTCTAATCTGCCCTATGGTAAACAACGGAAGCTGGAGATCGCCCGCGCCCTGGCCACGGAGCCTAAGCTGCTTCTGCTGGATGAGCCTGCCGCAGGCATGAACCCCAATGAGACGGCAGAGCTGATGGAGACGATCCGTTTCGTGCGGGATCATTTTGATATGACGATTCTTTTGATCGAGCATGATATGAAGCTGGTATCCGGGATCTGTGAGAAGCTGACAGTGCTGAATTTCGGCCAGGTGCTGACCAGGGGAGATACGGCGGAGGTATTGAATGATAAGCGCGTGATCACAGCGTATCTTGGAGAGTAGGAGGAGGGGACTATGGCTATACTGGAAGTTAAAGATCTGGAGGTATACTACGGTGTCATCCAGGCCATTAAGGGAATCTCCTTTGAAGTGAATCCGGGTGAGATCATTGCACTGATCGGAGCCAATGGCGCCGGCAAGACCACTACGCTCCAGACGATCACGGGTCTGATCCCGTCCAAGGCAGGTACTATTTTATATGAGGGTAAGAACATTACCAGGATGCCGGGGCATAAGCTGGTGTCCATGGGAATCGCCCATGTGCCTGAGGGCCGTCGTGTGTTTGCCCAGCTGACCGTGCTGCAGAACCTGAAGCTTGGGGCTTATACCAGAAGTGATAAGAATGAGATGGAAGAGACACTGAAGGTCATATACGGCCGCTTTCCGCGTCTGGAGGAGCGGAAGAACCAGTTGGCCGGAACTCTCTCCGGCGGCGAGCAGCAGATGCTGGCCATGGGGCGGGCACTGATGTCCCACCCGAAGCTGATCGTCATGGATGAGCCGTCTATGGGGCTGTCTCCAATCTATGTTAATGAGATCTTTGATATCATTCAAAAGATTAATGGGGACGGGACCACGGTGCTTTTAGTGGAGCAGAATGCGAAGAAGGCCTTGTCTATTGCCAACCGGGCGTATGTTCTGGAGACAGGGAAGATCGTTCTCAGCGGGGATGCAAAGGCGCTGATGGATGATGATTCGGTGAAGAAGGCGTATTTAAGTGAGTAGTCTTAACAGTTCAGATACCCGTTGAACTGTTGCGGAAAAAGACAGCGAGGAAGGTAATGCTTTTCCCGCTGTCTTTATATATATACCTGAATCCGTGAAATTGGTTGTTTTATGAAGCCAATCCTAAATCTGATTGGCTTACTCTTGATAAATTGTCCTTCAAAGACAGTATTTTAATGAATGATGATTGATTTTGGCTCTAAATGACAGTTAGGAATACTGGAAAACCTTAAAAAATGGCATACTTTCCCCTTGGTTTTTCATATGGTTACCTGGTAGGACGATTTTACAATTGGAAATCTGCGAAAGCTGTATATACCTCCGCAAAAGCATGCCGCCATATATTACTTCGGCCAAGACCTATCAACAACTGACGGGCATGCTCTGTAACGTGGCTTGCCATCATGATCATGTTTCCGATTACCGTGCGCAGCCTCCTGCGTCTGACTTTATGTTTTGTCTTGGTTCCCTTCCTGCCGATGCTTTCCTGTCCGATCATTCGCAGGATGTTATAGGCCAGGATTGTCAGTTCCAGTACCAGTTCGTTGGTCTCAAATTTGCCGGATGGCAGCCGCTCC
>CAJTOW010000013.1 GCA_910577655.1 uncultured Lachnospiraceae bacterium
ACAGTTCAGATACCCCTTGAACTGTTACGGCATCTGCCCATGAAAATCGCTGCGCAATGGGGCAGATGCCCTCCGACTACTACATTTTCGTACGGTCAGCGCAGCGGGTGCGCAGACCTATCTGAACTGTTACACCATATATGCCTGGTCACGTCAAACGCATAAGGATATATCTTGACATTTCCGCCCACCTCAGATATACTATAGACACTTCCTGCAGATCATTCTCTGGATCTGCGGACTATCTGGAATTTCTATAATTCCTGATGCAGTGTTTCACTGCGAAATTTATCCACAGCAACTGCAAACCGCAGGTACAGAGCTATGTCCGCATTCAGAAAATTACATGGTTTTGTCCGGCCCATTTTTATTTTTCGCTCAGGAGGAAATGTCTATGAATCAAAAAAACTATCAGGCCATTGAGAACCGCCGGCAGAAGGAAACCTTTTCCGGGCAGAAGCCGCCCGGTGCACGGAAGCTGTCTGGCCCACAGAAGCCAGCTTCCGTGCAGAAACCGCCTTCCATGCCGGACCAGACCATCGGGCAGAATCTGGATAAGGAAAGCATCTTCGGTCCGGAGAAAACCCGGGAGCAGGTTATGGAAGAGCTGAAAGCGGACCCGGAGGTGTTCCGGAAATTTCAGCAGCTGTCTCCAAAGCTCCAGGAGGAGCTGGTGGAGTTTTCCATGGGCGTAAGGGGTCTCAATGTAACCTATGACCCGGTGTTCAAAAAGATTTTCAACCCGGAGACCAGACCGGAGCGGCTGGAGGAGTTTTTAAGCCTCTGTATGAACCAGAAGGTAAAGATTCTCCGGGTGATGCCTGGTGAATCCCAGCGGCTCATGGAGGAAGGCTCCCTGCTGATTATGGATATTCTTGTCCAGTTAGCATCCGGGGCCCTGGTCAACGTGGAAATCCAGCGTCTCGGCTACCTGTTTCCGGGAGCCCGGTGCGCCTGCTATTCCAGCGACCTTCTTATGCGTCAGTATACCCAGGTCCGGGACACCATGAAAAAGAAAAACCGGAAGTTCAGCTACCGGGATATCAAAGGAGTCTATACCATCGTCCTGATCCAGAAAAGCACCCGTGAATTCCGCAGGTATCCGGGGAAATACCTTCATTATTTTGCCCAGGCCAGCAATACCGGGTTAAAGCTGGACCTGATGCAGAAATATCTGCTGATTCCTCTTGACATCTTCCGGAAATGCCTGCAAAATAGAAGAAAAGAAGCAGGAAATCCCCGGAAGGCCGGAACCATCAGACTCAAGAATAAGCTGGAGGCATGGCTGACCTTTATCGCCTCCGACAGACCGGAGGATATCATGGAAGTGGTAAGGGCCTATCCGGAATTCCGGGAAGTGTACAGGGAAGTGTTCGAATTCCGTTACCAGAGGAGGGAGTTGATCAGTATGTATTCAGAAGCATTGAGCATCCTGGATGCCAATACAGTAGAACTGATGGTAGAACAGCAGAAACGGGTGGTGGAGAAGCAGAAACGTCTGCTGGAAAAACAGAAACAGATGATCGGACAGAATGAGAAAACAATAGCGCAGAATGAGAAAACGATAGAGCAGCTGAGAAGGGAGGCAGAGCAGCAGAAAAAAGAGATAGAGCAGCAGAAAAGGGAGGCAGAGCAGCAGAAAAGAGAGGCAGAGCAGAAAGACCGGGAGCTGGAACGTCTGAAGGCCCTGCTGGAGCAGATGCAGGGATAACCTTTCAGTAATTTTATACAAATACATGATCCGGATATTCTCTTGCAGCGTCTGACGGAATAAAACCTGTTAAGAGACCGGAACAGAGGAAGAGCCACTTGTGGACAGAATGTCCGCGTCTGGCTCTTTTTTTGCCACCCGTCTGAACTGTTGCCCATATTTAGAAACAGCTCAGATAGGCCATCTTCTTGCCCCGAAAAACGTCGGGGACAAGAAGCCTCGGGCGTTAGCCCGATGTCAAATCATATAAGAAAGCGCTTATACAAACAAAAGCATGTTTGCAACGCACTTTCTCATCTGATTTGCCGTCCGCCTGAACTGTTGCCAATAATAAAAAAGTTACAAAAATTTTTTTGAAAAAACCTTGTTTTCACCGTTTAGCGAGACACTTTGCGAGATACCCTATATAGTATAATATTCATGAAAGCGGAAAACACCGCAGTTTCAAAATATACGAAAAGGAGTGTCAGACTATGAGAAAGAAATGCAGAAAAGGATCCCTGGAGGACTATAGAGCTTATTTGAAAAGCCGGGATATGAAACCTAACACGGTGGAAAAGTATATCCGGGATATCAGGAAATTCCTGGTCTTTATCCAGAATGATAAGCTGGATCACGATGCAGTGGTGCGCTACCGGGAGTACCTGCTGTCACGCTATAAAGATACAAGCACCAATTCCATGCTGGTGGCTCTTAATGGTTATTTAAAATATATCGGAAAAAAGGAATGCCGAATCAGCTTATTGAAGATCCAGCGTCAGTTCTTTGTGGACGAGTCCAGGGAGCTGACCCGGGAAGAATACAATCGCCTGGTAAAGCAGGCTGACAAAGAAGGCAATCAGCGTCTCTCCTATATCATTCAGACCATTGGGAGTCTGGGCATACGGGTCAGTGAACTGTCATATATAACCGTGGAATCCCTGAGCCAGAAGGCTGTCTGCATTAATTCCAAGGGGAAAATCCGTTATATTCTCCTGACAGCTTCCCTGGTGAAGCTGTTGAAGGCCTATTGTACCCAGGAAAAACGCGTCAGCGGCAGTATATTTGTAACCAGAACTGGCAGACCTGTGGACCGGCGCAATATCTGGAGCAGTATGAAGGCCTTGTGCCGCAGGGCAGGAGTGGATGAGAGCAAAGTTTTCCCCCACAATCTCCGCCATCTTTTCGCACGCTGCTTTTACGAGAAGGAAAAGGATATTGTCCGGCTGGCTGACTATCTGGGCCACAGCAGTGTGGAAACCACACGCCGTTACACTATGACCAGCCAGATTGAGGAATGCCGGAAGACGCTGGAGATGGGAATGGTCGGGGAGCACTGCGGCCATAAGCACAAAAATAAGAGAAAAAAAGCACTATAATGACATAATATATCTTATGTCATAACAGTACTCTACATAGAACGCTTCATAAAACAACTATACACCTTATGGTTATAAAATTCAATGCTTTTTTTGAGTTTTTTACCAAAATAAACTTTTTTTCAGGCTGGTGCCGGAACTGTTTTAAAACAGAAAAAGGAGCGGGCCTATTTTGCCGCGCGCGAAAAAGACATGAGAGTTAGCCATGCCTTACTAAATGCATTTTAAGGCGCCCGGAAGGAGGATGCAGGAGACTGCGTACCTTTCCGGGTGCTTTTTTTGGCGCACTGGAGGTACCTGGACTGCGCAGAAATGCAATTATCATTCATTAGCGCACGTCCGTTTATGACATAAGATATATTATGTCATAGATGTTTGGAAGGGGGGAGGAAAATAATGTCTGGCAGCCCTATCGCCATGCTGATCCGGATCTTTGGCAAGAAAGACCATGAGCCTTACGGTGACATTATCCACTGTGATCTGAGAAAACCGGTTCCCTACCAGGGCGCGGCCGAACTGGTATTAAGAATTGATGCCATCAGCCGCAGTCTGGATCTGACGGATTCAGGAAGTGCGTTCCGGAGCATCAAGAAAAACAGGGGCGGCAATGAGAATATGCTGCCGGAGGAGTACCGGAAAAATGAAGCTGTGGGAAAAGGCCGCCGGATGCCGGGGGATCATTTGCTGGAGTCACCGGTAATCCTGGATTTCCCTGAGTCAGCCGCAGACAGGAACGCTGCTTTACCACCAGGCGTGCAGGATACCATCTATCTGCAGCTGATCGGAAGGCAGAACACCAGTATCCAGGGGAGAATCTGGGGGAGGATTACAAAAAAGAGATATATCAGTTTCCGGAGCGCGCTGGAACTGATCTGCCTATTGTCAGAGGCAGTTTGAAGACTGGCTGCTGACCGGGAATGGTTATATCTGAATTGCAACGTAAAAATGCGTTTTTGGGCGCTTTTTTAATAAGGAACTCTGCACGTAGGGGTTCCGCCAAAATTTATAAAGGAGAGAGGGATTATGTTAAGAAAGCTTCGCAAGAACTACAAACGCCTGACAGCATTTATGTTGACACTTGCCATGACATTCACCAATGTAATGATGAACCTGAATGTGGCGTTTGCAGCCGGTGAAGAGCAGGAGGCTCTGTTTCTGGTTGATGGCACGGCTCTTAAGGAAGCAATCAGGGAGGCTCTGGATGGTGGCCAGACCTTCAGGTTCAGTTCCCTGGAACTGAAGGCTAAGTCAAAGAGTCTGAAGACTTCCTATGAAAAATTAATAGGAGGGAAGAATGGCGCGGTCTACCAGCTGGATGTGGAGGTAGATGAACGCTACGCGCCAGAAGATACATCTATAGAGATATTCTATAACGCAGGGACAGAAGATGTGATTTTTCTGTTCATCAATGAGAGCGATCTGGTAGTCCGGTTCCGTGCCAATGTGGACGGCTACGAGACCGAACGGGTGACTGTCAATCCCAACGCAGCCAATGTGGACGATACAGAGGCCTCCTATGTAGAAGATTACAGCAATACCACTATGATTGACGATATGCCCCATACCCTGGGCGCCCAGGTGCTGAATCCAGCAGCATCCGGTGAGACCGATGGGACAGAAACCACAGCAGCATCCGGTGAGACTGGTGGGACAGAAACCACAGATGCATCCGGTGAGACTGGTGGGACAGAGGCCACAGATGCATCCGGTGAGACCGGTGGGACAGAAACCACAGATGCATCCGGCGAGGACGGTGGGGCAGAAACCACAGATGCATCCGGCGAGGCCGGTGAACCGGAGGGAAATCCGGAAGACAGTGAAGACGGATTGGCTGAAGATACCATGGCTGACAAAGCCAGTGAGAACGAAGAGGAAAAGACGGAGATCAGAGACCCGGAAACAGAAAAGACTAAAGAGACGGAACCAGAGGGAACCGGTAAAATGAAGGCGGAGTCAGAGGAAACCGGGGAGAAAAAGCCAGAGCCGGAGGAAATCCAGGAAACGAAGCCGGAACCAGAGGAAAGCGAAGCGGCCAGAACAGAAGGAGAGGATACCGCAGCAGCCCCAAAAGCAGCAACAGCAATAGCGGTAGCTTCAGGGGAAGGAGGAATTGCCGCCAGTATTTCCGTCCGGAAGATCCGCCAGGTGGCATCGGGTGTGGGGATTCTGTATGATACAGATCCTGGTGAGGAACCAGAGAATGTTTCTCAGGATACAGAGCCGGAGTTCATTGAAGAAGATGAAAACGTGGAAGCAATAGAAGAAAACGGGACTGATGTCAGCCCGGAGGAAAATGACGCAGAAACTGACGAGCAGGAGGAAAGCCAAGCCATAGCCGGTGATCCGGGGGAAAGCAAAGCCGAAAGCAAAGATCCAGAGGAAAGCAAAGCCGTAGCCGAAGATCCGGAGGAAAGCAAAGCCGGAAGCGAAGATCCAGAGGAAAGCAAAGCCGTAGCTGAAGATCCGGAGGAGAGCGAAGCCGGAAGCGAAGATCCAGAGGAAAGCAAAGCCGTAGCCGAAGATCCGGAGGAGAGCAAAGCCGGAAGTGACAATCCAGAGGAAGGTGAAACCGGAACCAGCAATCCGGCGGAAGACACCGTGCCAGACAACCCCATAAAAGATCTTCCGCCTGCGGACTCTGCTACAGAGCCGGATCCCGCCCCGGATACTTCCGGAAGGGACGATGAAGACGGACAGCTTCTGGAGGATGATGACATTGAAATTCTGGGAGAGCTGGAAGGCAGAGAATACGACACCGTAACGATTCTGGACGGCGCAAATGCAAGAGCATGGAAAATCTCCCTGGAAGCCATCGAAGCGGTCATTCCCGCCGGGGATCCGGAGTATGCTGAGGAGTATTATGTAGAGTACCATGTGAATGACCCGGAAGGGGCGGCCATAAAGGGAGCAGATCATATAGCCGCCGGCAAAGACCTGTACTTTGCAATAGAGCTGAAACCAGGTTATGAGATCACCGCCGTGTATGCCAACGGCACTGAACTGGAGGAGGCGGATGACCTTTTGGAGCAGGCAAGCGCCTCTGACTGGAAGAACGATTCCCATGTGTACATGGTGGAACATGTACAAGAGGATTTATGGATCTCTGCAGATGTGGAGAAAGAGGAAAAGACCATCGGAGCAGCCGTCTATACCGGCGAGACAGAAGATGCCTTATTTACGGTAAATGCACCAGAGGGAGCCTTTGAGGAGGAGGTGAGGCTGCAGGTAACCAGGATTGACGACCCGGATCATATCGTCCGGCTGAAAGCCCAGGCAAGGGAACTTCTGGAGGACGGCCAGACCATCGCAGATATCCTGGTCTATGATGTAGCCTTTATTTCCAGGGAGACCGGAGAAGAGATAGAGCCGGCCAGAAGGGTCAGGGTAAGCGCCAGCATGAAGACCCCTGTGGTATCCGATGAGACGGCAAAGCAGAATCTCAATATAACCGGGATTTCCGTGGTACATCTGCCGGATGATAAGGCGGCAGAGATTGTGGCTGCTACAGACAACGCGGCAGAGACCAGCTTTGAGTTCCAGGCAGAGAGCTTTTCCGAATTCATGATTCTGGCCACGACCAGTACCGAACTGGCCAGTGGCGTGGTCAAGATCATTTCAGAAAAAAACGGCGAAACCGTTACCACCTATTACGCCACCCTTCAGGAAGCCATAGATGCCATTGGGGGAACAGGAGACAATGCCCAGGCCGACGGGGCAGAGATCGTTCTGCTGGCAGATATAAAAGATAATTTCACATCCGCCAACAAGAACTATACACTGGATCTGGACAGCCACAGACTCACAACCGGTGAGATGGGAAAGAGCATCTGCGTCATAAAAGGCGGAACCGTGACCATCAAAAACGGGACGATCCATGGCGCCTATAAAAACCCGGACAGATCCGGCAGCGTCCGTGCCATCGAAACAAACGGGGCAGATCTGTATCTGGAAAACTGCCGGATCACCGAAAATGAGCAGCAGGGAATCAACGCTTCCAAGGGAAGCCTGACTCTGGTCAACTGCGCGGTGAGCGACAATGGAAGCAATGGCATCTATGCTTCCGGCTGTCCGGTCACCATCTCAGGGAAGGGAGAATACAAGAACAATAAAGGCGCGTCCGGCTCTGCAATCTATGTCATGAATGCCAGCCTGACCATGGACGGAGGAAGCAGCATCATAGACATCAGCGGCAACAGCCTGCAAAATGCGGAAGGCGGAGCCATCTATGTAAGCCAGGGAGAAGTCAGCATCAGCAATGTACTTTTCACTCACAATACCTATGGCGCCATTGTTATCAAGAACAGCTCGCAGAATATCATGCTGGATCATGTGGAGATTGCCTACAACGCAGAAGAGAAGAACAACAGTGCCCTCTATGTGACCACCACCACGGGAACCATGACGGCTGACAGCTGTAAGATTCATGACAATAAAGTCACCGGAAGCAGCAGTACAACAGCCAGTTATCTGGATTTTATCGTGGCGCTTTATGGCAACGGCACAAAAACCTTCAACAACTGCCAGTTCGACAACAATACGGGCAATGCCGGCGCCCGGACCAAGGGAGTGGTTCTTGTCCGCCAGGGCAGGGCAGAATTTAACGGATGCACCTTTACCGGCAACAGGGATTTCACTTACGGCAGCGTGATCTATGCAGACAAGTACAACAGCAATGTATCAACGGTGATCCTTAACGGCGGAAGCATTTCCGGAAACAGTACCAAATACGGCGCCGTGTACGCCGCAGGCTATTATAAAGGCCTGAACTCGTCCAGTAATATAGCCTCCAGTGTCCAGGCGAAGGATACCGTGATCCGGGACAATACCGCCACAGACACCAATGGCGGCGGTGTCTATCTGGCCAACAGCGGCAGCTTCACCATGGAAAGCGGGGCAATCTACAACAATACACCTTGCGATCTGTACTCTGTAAGCGGCGCATTCCAGGCGCCGACGGTGCCTGAGGCTTCAGCCATGTCAGACCCGGAGCTGGATGAAACCTATTTCCAGGACTACCAGTATGTGTGGAAAAGCGGGAATAAAACCGTATCCCCATCCGAAATATACAGAGGAAGCAGATACACTGTCACCCAGTCCCTCATGGGCAAAGCCCTGAATGTACGGACAAACCAGACCTATGACACCCTCAACGCAGCGGTAAATGGGGCAGAAAGCGGAGACAGGATCCGGCTGTTGAATACCGGGACCATTGAAGCAAACCGCATTACCAGCGACGCCCAGATCTACGTCCAGAACGGTAAGGTGGTCACCATTGAGCTTAACGGTTTTACAGTAGAAGCGGCAGGGACGGCCGCAAACAGCTATAATGATTATGACGGTCTGCTCCGTATCGGCACAAAGGCAAAGGTGATTCTGGAAGGAAACGGAAAGCTGTGCAATAAGGTATACGTGGGAGGAGGCGGCTTCCTGGAGTTGAACGGAAACATCGATATCCAGACCATGAATGCCAATGAAAGGAGTAAAAAAGGAGCGCCCCTTATTTCCTATGGAAACGTCAATGTAAAGGGCAGTATGGATACCCTGAAAGCCTATATGGGTAACGGCGCCTTCTCCGTCCAGGAGGGCGTGACCATAGGTATGCTCAGGCTGGAAGCCAATACCGTCTATTCAAACCAGGCAAATCCCAAGACGGTGACCATTGACGGCAGCACAGGAAGCATGGAACTTACCCAGAAATGCGATCTTTCAGGATCTGCATACCGCAACAGCTACTCCACGATCACCATCAATGGAAATGTGGGAACCCTGACAGCAGTGCAGGACGGTGTAAAATACAGCGGAGCAGGCACCAATACCCTGACCGTCAACGGAAGGGTGGAGGACATGACCCTGACCCAGGGGGACCCTTCAGGCGGCGGAGCTGCTTTTGGAAGAACGGTTATCATCAATGGTCCTATAGGAAGCCTGAATGCCGCACAGAATGCTTCCGCCAACACATCCGTCGGTCTGCTGGAGCTGAACAATACCGTTGAGAGCCTTACCCTGAAGCATTCGGGAAAATCCGGAACCTACTACCCGGTAACAAGGGCTGGAAAGGATTTCTTTGCAGGCACCATGACACTAATCCCGGCGATTCCGTCCAGGGAGGGAGTGACCAGGGCGCAGCTGATTGACCCGGATGAGACTGCCCCGCGGCCTGAGATTGTCATGATCCGGCTGCCGGAAGGCTATGAAAAAGCAGAAGAGCTGGCAGCAAACAGCGACTGGCGCGCGCCGGAAGAGAATGGAAAGCCCATTACCGTGTATGAAGGTGTTGATTACAACTATCTGACCAGAGTGGCGGCAGGAGAAAAAGGAGATATCGTTCTGGCTAAGGGGAAAGGAGTCTATGTATACCTGGATCCGGAAAACGGCGATAACAGTAATACCGGTCTGGCGGCAGGACAGCCGGTCAGAACCCTGGAGGAATCACTCAAGGTACTAAAAGCAGCCATGGACCAGGGCATTCTGAAGGAGCCGGTTATCTATGTGAAGAGTGCTCTGGAGATTTCCGGAGACCAGACATTGGATTGTGACGGCGTGACCCTGCAGCGTTATCCCGCCTATAAGGGGGCACTGATTGATGTAAAAAGCGGCGCCCTGACTCTGAAAACAGTCACCATCGACGGCAGCAGCAGTATGGGGGCCAAAGCAGAAGATCCGCTGATTTCCGTCAGCAGAGGGGCGGTCCTGAATGTTACAGAAGGCGCTGTGCTCCAGAACAATGACAATACTGCCGGCGGCGAAGGCGGCGCGGTCTGGAATAATGGCGTCATGAAGATGAGCGGCGGCACCATCCAGGGAAACAAAGCCACCCATGGAGGCGGTGTGTATACGGGATACAGGCTTGAATTTACAGGCGGAAGTATTACTAATAACATGTGCGGAGCCGGTATAGGAGGAAGAAGTACCTCCGGCAATATCCCCACAGGAGGCGGAGTCTACATCTTCGCCGGAACCATGGAAATGGGCGGCGGTGAGATATCCGGCAACCAGGCCGGTATGGGCGGCGGCATTTCCATAGGAAATGTGAGGTCAAACGCTTTGCTGACCATGACAGGCGGCACCATCAGCAGCAACACGGCTACAGAAAAGAACTCAGGCCGGGGCGCCAATGCAGGAGGCGGCGGTATCCGTATTGAAGCGGGCAATACCGCGGTTATCAGCGGCGGTTCTATCATTAATAATGCCTGTCTGGGCAATATGTTCGGAGGCGGCGGCATATACGTCAACGGCGACGATGCCGAAGAAAAGAAGCTGGGCATAAGAGCCGGAAGGCTGGAGCTGACCAATGTTCTGATCAGCGGAAATGAGGGCGGAGCAGGTGTTGCCGTATGTGAAGACGGAGATCTGAAAGTATATCTGACAGACGGCGGCATCATCCACGGCAACACATCCGGTTCCCGGCCCTATGATTTGTACGCGGCGTCCTATGATAACGCCCACGGCAGCACTGCGGGTCCGGTACAGAAGAAAGGAGAGCTTTACGTATCGCGGTATATGCTGGGGGACGGCGCGTATCTGTGGAGAGACTGCAGCAGCAATGAGCTGGTGACTTCCGGCGATCTGCGTTCCCATATCCGGGGAATCAATGTCTATTCCAGCGCAGAGAAGATCACTGGGGAAGACAGGATCCAGGTGCGTATTACCGGAAACAGCTCTGCCACCACCGGAAGCGGCGTGGGAGGAAACGGCGATATCATCATCGGTAAAAATGATCCGTCCGCAGACAGAATCAATATTACGGTGAAAAAGCATTGGAACGTAGAGCTGGATGAGGTGTCCGGAATCAGAGTTACCTACGATCTCTGGAGCAAACCGGCGGATGAGGTGGCCGACGGAGAGATTCCGGGCAAAGACACAGGCTGGACACTGGAGGACAGTATAGACAGAGGGATCGCCTATAAGGATGACCGTCTGGACAGTCCCTATTGGCCGGATGCGGTATTCGCGGATCTGCCCGGAACGGAGCCCGACAGCGGCAGGAAGCTGGCTTACCAGGTTACAGAACGGGCAGATGCAGACGGGCGTTTCCTTTGGGAGAGCATTGTGAAGGATCCGGAAAATGAGAACACCTTTATCATCAGCAATAAGGTGGTCTGTTCCCTGCGGCTCACCAAACGGGTGGTGGATATGTATGAAAATGAGTCTGCAAAGGATACCGGCTTCCGGTTCACCATAACCCTGAAGCATCCGGAAGGAGAACCCTATACATCTGAGGACGGCGTGACAGACCAGAACGGCGGTCCCGTAGTCTTTGATGCAGACGGAACCCTTACGGCAGAGCTTAAAGACGGAGAGACACTGGAGTTCTGCGGCCTGGAAAAGGGCAGCACCTACAGCATCCAGGAAGAGAAGAATGAGGATTATAATACCAGTATCCAGATGAGCTGGGGCTCCGGCACATCTGCGGTCACTAAGGAGCTGAATGGTACTGTGGCCA
This sequence comes from uncultured Lachnospiraceae bacterium, assembly GCA_910577655.1. GTDB lineage: Bacteria > Bacillota > Clostridia > Lachnospirales > Lachnospiraceae > Brotaphodocola. Next base: position 11,513 of record CAJTOW010000013.1, read on the forward strand.
GCAGCCAGATCCAGACCATCGGGGTGACAAATGTTGTTTATACCAACGAGACAAAAGAACCTCATGGAAGCCTGACCATTACAAAGACAGTAAATGGTATCACCGGTGACAGGGAAAAACCATGGACTTTCCATGTAAAGCTGATGAACAATGACGGAGAACCCCTGGAAGTGATCGGCAAGGTATTCAGATTTAAGTATGTCAAGTATCTGGGAACCAGTGAAGAGCCGGGAGAAGTGAGGGTAGAGGATGGCACGGCTGTGTTCTATCCCCGGGGTTCGGCAAATGGCAGCAGTTCGGTCAGTCTGGCCCATGGCCAGAAGCTCACCATCGACGGACTGCCGGTAGGAGCCAGATATCTGGTGACAGAGGAGGAGGCCAATACCGGAGGTTATATTACCACCATTAAAGGCCAGGAGGGAACCATTGCAAAGAAAGAAAACCATGAAGCCAGATTCACCAACACGCAGACCGGCGGTCTGACCATTCATAAGACCGTGGAGGGAGCAGCAGGAGATACGGAAAAAGCCTGGGAATTTGCTGTGAATCTGAAATTTACCGACCAGCAGGGCAACGCTCTCCTGGCAGGTACCGAAGATCCCCGGACATTGGTTACCTATAAGAAGTATAAAGGCGCTCTGGGTACAGACACGGAAGAAATGCTGGAGGAGGGAAATATCCCCATAGCGGCAGACCTGGATGAGACAGAATTTACCGTTGCCTTAAAGCATGGAGAATATGTCACCATCCGCAATCTGCCTACAGGAACCCAGTACCAGGTAATTGAAAAGGAAGCAAATACCGGGAGCTATATTACCATGGTCAATCACGGCGAAATCCAGACAGACCGGGATCTTGGCGTGATCCAGGACAACGGGGATGCAGAGGTTCATTTCATCAACCGCGCAGAGCTGACAGAGGTAGAAGGAAAGAAAGTCTGGGAGGATGACAATAACCAGAATGGCCAGCGTCCCCAGGCGATCAAGGTGAACCTGCTGGCCGATGGGCGGCTGGCAGCCAGCCTGACAGTCACAGCCTCCGGCACAGACGGCAGCGGCCAGTGGAGTTTTAAGTTCCCTGACCTGCCCAGGTATGAAAATGGAAAAGAGATTGTCTATACAGTCACAGAGGATGCAGCAGCAGATTACAGCGCCCTGTATTCCAGGGCAGAGGACGGCAGCTTCATTATTACCAACCGGTATACACCGGGGCTGACCAGCTATACGGTGCGGAAACAGTGGGATGACCAGGAGAACAAGGACAATCTGAGGCCGGAAAGCATCCGTGTGCAGCTGATGCAGAATGGTACGGCAGTGGGAGAGGAGATCACCCTGAACCAGGCCAATAACTGGTTCTATGAGTGGAGAGATCTGCCCCGGAAGCAGAATGGCAAAGATGTGGAGTACAAGGCGGTGGAGGTTGGGACAGCAGCCGGTTATACCGTAACCTACGCCCATAGCGGCAATGTCACAATCATTACCAACACCCACACTCCGACGACGCCACCGCCAGAAAAGCCAGACAATCCCGGCAGTCCGGGTAACCCGGGAAGGCCAGGAAGACCCGGAAATTCCGGCAGTTCAGACAACGGCGGCGGCACGCCTCCCAGAACAACCGTAACCATTGATCCGGAGACAGTACCCCTGGCAAGTCTTGACCAGCTGGATGACGACGATATCCTTACCCTTATTAATGACGATGATGTACCCCTTGTAGATCTCCCCAAGACCGGCCATGGAAGCAGCGCGGCCCTGATGTTCATGCTTTCCGGCATGATGCTGGCAGCATTTGCGGCAGTCACGGGGCGGAAAGAAGAGGAGTAGCAGAAAACGGAAGGTGCGATATACCGGAAGCGGATGTTATTACGGTTCAGGATATCTGAAACTGGGTAACAGTTCAGACAGGTCTGCGCACTCGCTGCGCTGACCGTGCGAAAATGTAGTGGCCGGAGGGCATCTGCCCCATCGCGTAGCGATTCTCATGGGCAGATGCCGTAACAGTTCAAGGGGTATCTGAACTGTTACGAAACTGGAGACAGTTGGCATCTGTAAAAGCAAAAAACGGCTGCGGCCCCTGACATCTGAGGCCGCAGCAGGGGAGAGAGGCACTCTATGGAGAAATCTGTAGAGTGCTTTTGTAACAGTTCAAGGGGTATCTGAACTGTTACGCGCTTCTTTTTGCAGTTGCGTTTCTGCCTTGCTATTGCTTATACTTTGTGATACGATTAAGACATGACTGGCACCGGCCAGGGAAAGGGAGAAGACAACATGGAAAATTCAAAAAAACGTTCCAACTATATCTCCTGGGATGAGTATTTCATGGGGGTGGCAGACCTTTCGGGGAAGCGGTCCAAGGACCCCAATACCCAGGTGGGGGCCTGTATCGTCAGTGAGGACAACAAGATCCTGTCCATGGGGTACAACGGCTTCCCAAAAGGCTGTTCCGATGACGAATTCCCCTGGTCAAGGGAAGCCCGGGGGGACAATCAGGATCCATACAGCACCAAATATCTGTATGTGACCCACAGCGAGCTCAATGCGATCCTCAACTACCGGGGCGGGAGCCTGGAGGGCAGCAAGCTGTATGTAAGTCTGTTCCCGTGCAATGAATGTGCCAAGGCCATCATCCAGGCAGGGATCAAGACCGTGATCTACAAGGAGGACAAGTATCCCGACTCCCCGTCCGTCCGGGCATCCAAGCGGATGCTGAACGCCGCGGGAGTGCGCTATTACCAGTATGAGAAGACGGGAAGAAAGCTGGAGATCGACGTATAGAATATGAAATTTCTCTTAGTTGCAGTCAATGCAAAATATATCCACTCCAATCCGGGAGTGTACAGCCTGAAGATGTATGCAGAAAAGCAGGGGGGCCTGAAGCGGAATGAAGCAGGCCTCCCTGGTCTGCATACAGAAACCCAGATAGAGATCGCGGAGTATACCATCAACAACCAGATGGAACAGATCCTGGAGGACATCTACAGGAGGCAGCCGGATGTGGCGGGGTTTTCCTGCTATATCTGGAATATCCGGTATGTGCTGGAGATTGTCCGGGATCTTCACAAGGTTCTGCCAGACACGGATATCTGGCTGGGCGGCCCGGAGGTGTCTTTTGACGCGTCCCGTCTTCTGGAAAGAGAGCCGGAAGTTCTGGGCATTATGAAGGGGGAAGGGGAGGAGACCTTTGCCGGACTGGTGGAGCTTTATGGAATGGCAGGAGAAAGTGCGGCCCGTACCAGCCGGAGCAAACAGCAGGAAAGCCCGGGGGAGGCCCGTACCAGCCGGAGCCGGCAGCAGGAAAGCCCGGGGGAGGCCGGGAGTATCTGGAGCCGGATTTCCAGCCTTTCTGGTCTGGCCTTTCGTGACCAGTATGGCCTTATCCATGACCGGCAGCCCCGCCCGGTTATGGATCTGGACAGGATTCCTTTTTTGTACCAGGATCTGGAAGGGTTTGAGAACCGGATCATTTACTACGAAAGCAGCCGGGGCTGTCCCTTCTCCTGCAGCTACTGTCTCTCCTCAGTTGACAAGACGGTGCGATTCCGGAGTCTGGCGATGGTGGAGAGAGAGCTGCAGTTCTTCCTTGACAGGAAGGTACCCCAGGTGAAGTTTGTGGACCGTACCTTCAACTGCCGCAGATCCCACGCCATGGCAGTGTGGACCTATATTCTGGATCATGACAACGGCATCACTAATTTCCATTTTGAGATCGGGGCGGATTTGCTGGACGAGGAGGAGCTGGCGCTTCTGGCCCGGATGCGTCCGGGACTGATCCAGCTGGAGATCGGAGTCCAGAGCACCAATCCGGCCACGCTCCGGGAGATTCACCGGAAAATGGACTTAAAACGGGTGAAGGAGGTAGTAGCCAGGATTAATGCGGGGCATAATATCCATCAGCACCTGGATCTGATTGCAGGTCTGCCCTATGAGGATTATGACAGTTTCCGGCGCTCCTTCAATGAAGTATACAAGATGAAGCCGGAGCAGCTGCAGCTGGGATTCCTGAAGGTGCTGAAAGGCTCCCATATGGAGGCCATGGCGGCAAAGTACGGACTGGCATACCGGACACAGCCTCCATACGAAATCATTTCCACCAGATGGCTGTCCTTTGGGGAGGTGCTGAAGCTGAAAGGTGTGGAGGATATGGTGGAGGTTTACTATAACAGCGGCCAGTTTGCCACCACTTTGGAGCTGATGGAGCCGGAATTTGCAAATGCATTTATAATGTATGAAAGAATAGCCGAATATTATAGAAGAAACCGGTTGTCCGGCCTCAGCCACAGCCGTCTGGCCCGGTTTGAGATCCTGCATGATTTTATTGTGGAAATGCTGGAGGGGAAGAAAGACATGCCGGTAGATACTTCCGGCAGGGAGGCCGGTATGCATGTCCAGGAATCCGGGCCAGTGACCGGATCCGGGCGTATGAGGGATCCGGGTGCCATGGCAGAGGCAGAGCCGGCGGCAGGGAGAGGATATGAATCCGCCCTGGCCCGCTTTGAGGATGCCCTGATGTGCGATCTGTATCTCAGGGAAAATGCTAAGAGGAGACCAGGATTTGCGCCGGACCAGGCGCCTTATAAGGAAAAGGTACGGGCCCTGGCGCCTGGTTTGCGCACTCTGGGAAACCAGGTGCATGTGGAAGTATTTCAGTCGGGGGAGATATGGCTGTTTGATTACCGGAGGCGGGATCCGCTGACCTGGAACGCGGCCAGAACCCGGCTGGATTCATAAGGAAGCAGGGAGTCTGTTGAAGGAGCACAGATCCCATGAGAGGATGCGGAGTCTATCGAAGGAGCGCCAGACCCCATGAGAGAAAGCGGAGTCTATTGAGGGAGCACAGACCCCACGAGAGGATGCAGAGCCTGTTGAAGAAGCGCGGACACCCACGAGAGTGGGGAGCCCGCTGGGAGAACACAGACTCTTCGTGAAAGAGGGCGAAGTGAATGAATGAAGGGGGAACCTTTGACGTAACCAGAGAGACCGGTACAACAGGTGCGGGAGAAATGACAGCAGAGCGGACAGTAGAAACACAGCCGCCAGAGCGGATCCGGAGCTGTGTGACCGTGGATGCCAGAGTCATAACCCTGGACAGGGCTTGCGCGGACATACAAAGCGGCGACCGGCGTGTCCACAGCTACATTGCCCTGGACACAGAGACTACAGGACTGAATCCCAAGCAGGACCGGATCATAGAGATCGGGGCGGCCCGTGTGCTGGACGGGATGGAGACGGAATGCTTCCAGACCCTGGTCAACCCGCGCAGGCTGCTGGATCTGCGGGTGTCGGAGCTGACGGGAATCACAGACGGGATGCTGGCGGATGCGCCGGATATGGATGAGGTGCTGGACCGTTTTCTGGAGTTCGCCGGGGATCTGCCGGTGCTGGGCCACAATATTCTGTTTGATTTCAGTTTTTTGAAGCGGGCGGCAGTGAACCGCCAGCGTGAATTTGAACGGCAGGGAGTGGATACCCTGGCGCTGTGTCGGCATTTTATGCCAAAGGATGTCAGGAAAAGTCTGAATGCGGCCTGTGCCTTCTGCGGGATCCGGCGGGAGGGATCCCACCGTGCCCTGGGGGATGCCAGGGACGCGCACCGGCTGTACCAGCGGCTTCTGGCCCTTTACGGAGAATCGGAGCCGGAAGCATTTGCGGGGAGGAATCTGATCTATAAAGTAAAACGGGAACAGCCTGCTTCTGAAAAGCAAAAAGAGGGGTTGCGGGATTTACTAAAATATCATAAAATAGATTTACCTTTGCAGATTGACTCCCTGAGCCGCAGCGAGATCTCGCGGATCCGGGATAAGATCATCTCGCAATATGGGAGAATTGGCAGTACAGGAAGAGGTGAAGATAATGATGAACAATAAGACCAAGAAGATTATCAGCACGATCATCGTAGTGATCCTTGTGATCGCCATGGTATTGCCGGTAGTGCTTAGTGCCCTGGCATTCTGATTGTGTGTTTTTTTGAGGGGCAGGATGGCCTGCCCGGATAAATGTGGATTTGAGGAGAGATTATGATGAAGCGGCTTACAGTTCCGACATTCGGACGAATAGAAAAACGCAGGGCGGCGGGAGTATTTGCTGCGGTTATGGCAGCGGGACTTCTGATGGCCACACCGGTCTGGGCGGAGGAGGCGAGACTCCCTGAGGGAATCTTTGTCGGGGATTTCAGTCTGGGCGGCATGACCGAGACAGAGGCAGAGGAGATGATCCAGACCTACATGAAATCCCAGGAGAAGCGCCGGGTTCATCTGGGCGTGGACGGCAGTCCGGTGGAGGTCACTGCCGGGGAGCTGGGCTTTTACTGGAAGAACCCGGATGCGGTGAAGGAAGCGGCCGGCCATGTTATGGGCGGGAACCTGATCCAGCGCTATATGGAGCTTAAGGATCTGGAGAAGACCCCGGTGCACATTGACCTGGAAACCGGCGTAGAGGAAGAAAAGATAGCTGCCCTTATTCAGGAGCGCTGTACAGATATGCTTCCGGAACCGCAGAATGCCACCATCAGCCGGGTAGACGGCGCGTTTCAGATCACGCCGGGCGTCACCGGCAAGACCGTGGATGCCGGAGCCACGAAGCAGGTGCTGGACAGGGAGCTGGCAAAGGTTCAGGAAGGGGATCTGGAGGCAGATGCCGTGATCATCTTAACGGAACCGGCTGTAAAGGAAGGGGATCTTGCAAGCATCCAGGATGTGCTGGGTACCTTTTCCACGGATTTCAGCAGCAGCGGCGCGTCACGGTCAGCCAATCTGTCCAACGGGGCCTCCAAGATCAACGGTCATGTACTGATGCCGGGGGAGACTCTGAGCGGGTATGAGTGCATGCATCCTTTTACTATAGCCAACGGCTACCGTACGGCGGCGGCTTATGAGAACGGCCAGGTAGTGGACAGCATCGGCGGCGGTGTGTGCCAGATCGCGACTACCCTGTACAATGCGGCCCTGCGGGCGGAGCTGGAGATCACCCAGCGGCAGAACCATTCCATGATTGTGGGCTATGTAAGGCCTTCCATGGATGCGGCCATCGCAGGCACCTATAAGGATATCAAGATTACCAATAATTACAGTACCCCCATCTACGTAGAAGGGGGAACCTCCGGCAGAACCCTGACCTTTACCATATATGGCAAAGAGACCAGACCGGCCAACCGGAAGGTGGAATATGTATCGGAGACCCTGCGGGTGGTGGATCCGGGCGCGCCCACGGAGCGTGTGGACGCTTCCATGGCTCCAGGTACCAGACGCCAGGTTCAGTCAGCCCACCGCGGCCTGAAATCACGGCTCTGGAAGGTGGTCTCTGTAGATGGCAATGAAACCGAGCGCACCCTGCTCAATGAGGATACTTATAATGCTTCCAAGGCCATCGTTCTGGTAGGGCCGCCTGCCCCGGTACAGCCCGTGGTGGATCCGTCTCTTATACCGGAACAGTCAGGCGGGGAAGCCGGCCAGGAAGGTCAGGCCGGGGGAGATTCTGGTCAGCCCGGTCAGGCCGGTCAGTCCGGCGGAGCAGGAGTGTCAGGCGGCGTGAGCGGTCCGTCAGAATCGTCAGGCGGCACAGACCCGGCAGGACAGTCAGGCCCGTCAGCGGGAGAGTCCGGTCAGGGAGGCCAGACAGCAGGCTCCCCGGCGGGAGACTCCGGTCAGACAGCCCCGGCGGCCGGGGACTCAGGCCAGAGCGGACAAGCATCAGGAGATTCAGGAGCAGCTGCACCTGCGCCGGCAGAACCGTCTCCGGCAGCTCCGTCCCCTGCAGCGGCGGAACCGTCTCCGGCAAATCCGTCCCCCGCAGCGGAAGCAGCTCCGGCGGATCCTGCGCCGGCAGCAGCGGAATAGGCTTTGGTAAATTCTGTTCCCGCTCGCGGCATCAGCAGCTCCGGACGGATCGCCGGGGTGCCTGTAAATAGCCACAGAAAGGGGCCGGGATCACCATGATTCATAAAATAGAGAGAGACAATACCGGCCTCATGGCCCCGGGCCAGGATCTGGTGGTGGCCGGATGGCCGGGAGCTGCCGGGACGGTCCTGGCAGTGAAGGCTGCACGGCGGGAGCTGGAAGCCTGGTTTTCCGGGTCATATCTGGACGAGATCGTTTCCGGCCGGTTTAAGGTCTGTCTCCCCGGCCGGGAACACTGGCAGGAGCTGGGGATCACCGATGCGGAGCCAATGGGCGAAGGCGGAGTTCTGGTTACCATCTGGAATCTGTCCGGCGCCTATGGACTGGGGGTGGAATTTGTCCTCCGGGACATTCCTCTGCGCCAGGAGACCATCGAGATCTGCGAACGGCTGGACTTAAATCCCTACCGGTTCTACGCGGCAGGAAGTTATCTTATGGCTTCCCCCAACGGCGGCCAGCTGGTGAAGAACCTGGCCCGGATGGAGATCCCCGCAGCCGTGGTCGGCAGGGTCACCGGCGGCAACGCCCGGGCGGTTATCCATGGGGAGACCATCGCGTATCTGGAGCGGCCAAGACGGGATGAGCTGAAAAATTTATATGATAAATGGCGGCTTACTGCCAGTCTTCAGACACATTCTGGTAAAACAGACTCTTAATATATATAAAATAAATAACAGGAGGCAATCAGACATGAGAGAGAAAATTCTTGCGGTTATGGAAAAAAACAGCAGAATCGATATTAAGGACCTGGCGGCGCTGCTGGGAGAAAGCGAAGTAGCGGTAGCCAATGAGATTGCCGAGATGGAGAAGGAAAATATCATCTGCGGATACCACACCCTGATCAACTGGGACAATACCAGCGAGGAGAAGGTGGTGGCGCTGATCGAGGTGAAGGTGACACCCCAGCGGGGGATGGGCTTTGACAAGCTTGCAGAGCGCATCTACCAGTACAGTGAGGTGACGGCAGTATATCTGATGTCGGGAGCATTTGACTTTACGGTGATTATTGAGGGGAAGACCATGCGGCAGGTGGCACAGTTCGTGTCAGATAAACTGGCGCCGCTGGAGTCCGTACTGAGCACGGCGACCCATTTTGTGCTGAAAAAATACAAGGATCATGGCACAGTCCTCTGTGACCAGATCCAGGACGAAAGGATGCTGATTACACCGTGAGAAATCCATTATCTGAGAAGATTGTGACGATTCCCCCGTCAGGGATCCGGAGGTTTTTTGATATTGCAAACAGTATGGAGAATGTGGTGTCCCTGGGCGTGGGCGAGCCGGACTTTGACACTCCCTGGCATATCCGGGAGGAGGGCATCTACTCCCTGGAAAAGGGCCGCACCTTCTACACGGCCAATGCAGGTCTGCGGGACCTGCGGGTGGAGCTACATAACTATGTAAAACGCAAATACCAGGCTGAGTACGACCCGGACAAGGAGATTCTGGTGACTGTAGGCGGCAGCGAGGCCATCGATATAGCCATGAGGGCCATGCTGGATCCCGGGGATGAAGTACTGGTGCCCCAGCCCAGCTTTGTCTCCTATGTGCCTTGCGCGGTTCTGGCAGGAGGCGTGGCGGTTCCCATTGATCTGGAGGAGAAAGACCAGTTCCGGCTGACTCCGGAGAAGCTTCTGGAGAAGATCACGCCAAAGAGCAAGCTGCTGGTGCTGCCCTTCCCCAACAATCCCACCGGTGCCATCATGACCCGGCCTGAGCTGGAGCAGATCGCCCGGATCGTGGAGGAACATGATCTGTTTGTGCTGTCGGATGAGATCTATGCGGAGCTGACCTTTGGGGAGGAGCGGCATGTGTCCTTTGCTTCCCTGCCGGGGATGCAGGAGCGGACAGTGCTGATCAACGGTTTCTCCAAGGCATTTGCCATGACCGGATGGCGTCTGGGCTATGCCTGTGGGCCGGAGATCATTCTCAAACAGATGCTCAAGATCCACCAGTTTGCCATTATGTGCGCGCCTACCACCAGCCAGTTTGCAGCTATTGACGCTTTGCGCAACAGCGACAGTGATGTGGATCATATGCGGGAATCCTACGATCAGAGGCGCCGTTTCCTGCTTCGTTCCTTTGAGGAAATGGGGCTGGAATGCTTTGAACCCCTGGGGGCATTTTACGCCTTCCCCAGTGTACAACGGTTCGGGATGACTTCGGAGGAATTCGCTACCCGTCTGCTCCATGAGGAGCGGGTGGCTGTGGTGCCGGGAACCGCTTTCGGCGACAGCGGCGAGGGGTACCTGCGAATCTCCTATGCCTATTCCCTGAAGAGTCTGAAAGAGGCACTGGGCCGCATGGAGAAGTTTATCCGGCATCTGGATGCTTCTGTATAGGAAAGTAGAAAAGGGATGAAACTGTGAATATAGTACTATATGAGCCGGAGATGCCGTTGAATACAGGCAATATCGGCAGAACCTGTGTGGCTACCAACACCCGGCTCCATCTTATAGAACCCCTGGGTTTCCACCTCAGCGACAAAGCGGTGAAACGTGCCGGACTGGACTACTGGGACAAGCTGGATGTGACGGTCTACTACGATTATCAGGACTTCCTGGACCGCAATCCGGGGGCCAGGATCTATATGGCCACCACCAAAGCCCAGCAAAGCTATACAGATGTGGCCTACGAGCCGGATTGTTATCTCATGTTTGGCAGTGAAAGCAGGGGGATCCCCGAGGAGATCCTGGTGCAGCACAAGGAAACCTGTGTACGGATTCCCATGTGGGGAGACATCCGCTCTCTGAATCTGGCCAATTCTGCGGCCATTGTTCTGTATGAGGCGCTACGCCAGAATGGCTTTGAAAAAATGAACCGGGTTGGACAGCTGCACCGGCTGGAATGGAGCTAGAGTGTGTCTGAAAATTCATTTCCGGCACCTGCACGTCTGCGAAGCTGGACGCAGGCCCTGCTACGCCGTTGTTTCACAGACGCGCAGCTGACACGAATATCAGGCACTGCTTACTTAGGGATTACTGCAATGATGTACCAGGAGGATGGAGGGTGAGGGGGGAGTCCGCATGGCGGACTCCTTTGCGCATCCGCCGGAACAGTAACATATTATCTAACGGAAATGAGGCGTGCATATGCTGGAAGTAACCGGACTTAGTAAGTCCTATGGAAAACAGAAGATTTTGACAGAGGTCTCCTTTACCGCGGCCCCCGGTGCCTGTGCAGGCATCATCGGGAGCAACGGATGTGGCAAGACCACGCTTCTGTCCATTCTGGCCGGTGCGGTGAAGGCGGATCAGGGCAGTATCCGCTATCAGGGCCAGGAGGCAGTGGGGGCTCCGGCTGTATTTGCCAGGGCTGTGGCCTATGTGCCTCAGGAGAATCCGCTGATTGAGGAACTGACGGTCCGGGATAATCTGTCCCTCTGGTACAGGGGAAGCCGCAGGGAGCTGGAGCGGGATTTAGAAGAAGGGGCGGCTGCCATGCTGGGAATCCCCGCCATGCTGAAAAAGCCGGTGTCCAGATTGTCCGGCGGCATGAAGAAACGTCTCAGTATTGCCTGCGCACTCTCAAACCATGCATCAACCCTGATCCTGGATGAGCCGGGAGCGGCCCTGGACATGGAGTGTAAGGCAGATATCCGCGCGTACCTGATCCAGTATCAGAAGGCAGGCGGCACTGTGCTTCTGACCTCCCACGAGAGGACGGAGCTGGAGCTGTGTACCCAGATGTATGTGCTGAAGGACGGACGGCTGCAGCAGGTGGAGCCGGGACTTTCGGAGGAGCAGATGATCAGATGTATCCGGTGATATGAAGATACTTAGGAACTGTCTTGCGGAAATTCTTTAGTTTTCCCGTGTTTGAAAATCATTAGAGGAGGAACAAATTATGAAATGTCCAAATTGTGGAACAGAAATGAATGACATGGAAAAAGTATGCAGCGCATGCAATACGCCGCTGGATGGCAATGCAGCATCTGGAAATGCTGCCGAAGCCGGAACAGGGCAGCAGGAAGCGGCAGCAGAGGCGAAATTCGGGGATGTTCTTGCCAGTGCAGCAGGTTCAGCCGCGCCGGAAGCAGGAAAATCAGCACAGCCTGATGGACAGCCGGCACCAGGGGAATCTGCCGGGGCCATAGAAGATTCTGGTGCGGCCCCGTCTGCGGATCCGCGTCCCTACATTCCGGCAGATCCCCCGGCCCAGTCTCCTAAAAAGACCGGGAAGGTAGTGGCTGCCGCAGTGGCGGCAGTGGCAGTTATCGGTGTGGGAGCATTTGGCGTCAGCCGGATGATGGCTAAGGATCCCAAGGAAGTAGTTGTCGACGCTTTCAAGAATGTGTACTCAAAAGACCAGACCAATCCGGCGGAGGATATCTTCGGGTTCACGGAGCTGGCGGAATTGAGCCGGAGCGGCAATGTGGAGGCGTCCATGAGCCTGGTTTTGGATGACTGTTCGGAGGCCCAGGTGGAGCAGTATAAGGGACTGGGCCTGACTGTGGATGAGAAGTTTGACCGGGAAAATAAGAAATTTGTCGTAGATATCGGGGCCATTTACAATCATATGGATCTGGTGCACATGAATATGTACTACGGCGACGATACCCTTATGGTGGCGGTGCCGGAGCTGGTGGATGAGGTGTTTGTGGCTGATCTGGGCGACGGACTGGCGGAGCGGGTGAAGAATTCCCCGACCCTGGGGTCGGTGATGGAGCAGCAGGGTGTGGATGTGGAAGGCCTCATGGACTACGTGAAAGAGGTCATGGAGATGGCCCAGAACGAGCAGAGCAATGATCCCTACGGGATCCAGGCTGCCTTAAACCGTTACAAAGAAGGCTGCAAGGCCCAGGAGAATTTCAAGGCAGCCCTGACTGTGGAGAAGGCCGGGAAAGGCCAGTACCAGATGGACGGGCAGCAGGTTTCCTGCCAGGGCTACCAGGTGCATATCAGCAAGGATTCGGTTATTGAATTTCTGCGGACGTCCTCGGATTTCTTCCTGCAGGATGAGGAACTGAAGGAGGCTTACCTGAAAAACCTGAGAACCGGCACCAGACTTTTGGAGCTCATGGGAACCGAGGGGGCACTTTCCGCAGAAGAGACGCAGCAGGAGGTGTATGACAGCATCAGCGAGCAGGCGGAGGAGATGATCAGCCAGCTTGACAAAGGGATGCAGGATGTAGATATGACGGTCTATGTGGATAAAAAGGGCCGTCTGGCTGCACTTGAGGGAGTCACGATTCTGGTGCAGGAGGATGGAAACCAGGTGCCGGTGAGATTTTCCGTGAATCTGGAGGGCGGTACATATCTGACCCAGAATGCCCAGGCTGCAGTCAGGCTGGAGCTGCCGGATGAGCCTCTGGAGCTGAAGCTGGAAAAGAGCGGGATCTACGACAGCAGACAGCTTACCTGCGCTTACCGGCTGGTCTGCAATGAGACAGAGGTGCGGCTGGAGAGCGAATACACGGTGGAAGGCGGCGACTACCGGATCTATGGAAATGTGGCTATGGAAGGCGAGGATCAGGGCAGTCTGGAGCTGCAGGGCATCGTAGACAAGCTGGAGAAGGGCAAATCCATCCACCTGGACATGGATGTGATCCGTCTGGAGGTAGCGGCGGTTCCCTTTGACCTGACCATGAGCGGCGAATATTATATCGGGTCTATGACCGGTGTGGTTCAGGAGCCCCAGGGCCAGCCCATGGATGTGTTCGAAGCTACAGAGGAAGAGTGGCAGGCCGTGATGATGCGGGCATTCTTCTCCCTGATGGGAATCATGGGACAGATTGGGTAAAAGACAAGAGGAAGTAATGGAATGTTAATACGTTTCGCGTTCTGGAAACTGGAGATAAAGAGAGCGTTGCAGAGAGTTCCGCAACTGTTTGCCGGGGTGGTGGTGCTGATGTTTCTGGCGGGCACCACCGCCCTTTTTGCAAGCCGCGCCCTATATGGGGAGCAGGCGGCCGGACGTATCCCCGTGGCAGTGGTTTTGCCTGAGGAGGAGCTTCTGGCGAAAAAGGCGCTGTCCATGATCGCGTCCCTGGACAGTGTGAAAAGTATGTGCGATTTTGTATACCAGGACAGGGAGACTGCCCTGGAAATGCTTAAGGCCGGGGAGGTCTATGCGGTAATGGAGGTGCCGGAGGGCCTGGTTCAGGGAATCATGGATGGAAGCAATGTACCTGTCCGGATCTATTTCCCGGAAAATGCAGGAATCGAGAGCCGGATTTTCCAGGAGCTTACAGATGCGGGAGCCGGGATCCTCGGTGCTGCCCAGGCCGGGATCTATGCCGGGGACCAGCTCTGCGCGGCCTATGGGCTGGAGTCGCAGATTCCGCTGCTGGAGCAGGACCTGAACAGGATCTTTTTGTCCTACAGCCTGCCCAGGGAAGATTATTTCAGGCATATACAGGTAGATGCCACCGGGGATCTGGGAACAGCAGGTTTCTATGGGGCCAGTGCTTATATACTGATTCTGCTGCTATGCGCGGTTCCGGTGTCCGGCTATCTGCTTCCCTATAGGCCAGTGCTGGAGCGGAAGCTGGGCATGGCCGGTATGGGGCCCCTGACCCAGGTGCTGGCACGGACCGGGGGCCTGGGGATTCTGATGATGGCGGCTACGGGACAGATTGTCCTGATGATGGCGGCGGGTATGGCCGCGCCGGGGGAGCTGGGGGATATATTCTTTTCCCTGAAGGCTGGAATAGGAGACAGTTTTTCAAAAGCCGGAGTATGGGACAGTCTGACGGATAAGCTTCTCCTGGCTGTGACTGTGACAGCTGTCTGTTTTGCTGTGGCCGCGGTGGTTGTGCTGGCCTACCGTCTGGCAGGAAGCCTGCTGGGAGGGATCATGCTGCTGTTTCTGCTGGCCACGGTCCAGCATTTCCTGGCGGGTGGATTCCTGCCGCTGGTATTCCTTCCGGCATCGGTGAAGGGGCTGGCACAAGTACTGCCTTCCGGTATTCTGATGGACGCGGTGGGTATGGCTCTGACAGCTCATTGGGACGGGATGGTCTTCGGACGGCTGGGACTGCTGGCAGCAGGCGCCGTGGGGACTGCAGCATTGTGGCAGGCAGGAGGTGAGCGGAGATGAGAAGTGTGGCAGTCTGGTTTGCTTTGTCCTGCAAACGGTATGTGCATAAGCTTTCTTTTCTGGCGATTCTGCTGCTTCTGCCGGTGGTGACGATATTTGTGAGGGGGCTGGAGCAGAAGGAAGGGACAGAAATCCGGGTCGCCGTGTGGGCGGAGATGAGCGGGGAAAATTCCGCGGCCTCCCTGGAGTGGGCGCTGGCCCAGGATCTGGCGAACCGCGGGGCGGCAGAAGGGATGTTCCGCTTCTATTTGTGCGACAGTGAGGAGCAGCTTAAGGAGGAGGTGGCATCCCGTCGGGCCGAGTGCGGCTATGTGATCAGCGCGGATCTGCGGGAGAAGCTGGATGCCAATGATTACAAGCGGTGCATCCGGGTGTATTCGGCGCCTTCCACCGTGACGGCAAAGCTGTCGGCTGAGGTGGTATTTTCCATGCTGATGGCGCGTTATGACAAGGAACTGTTTCAGAACTATGTGGAGAACGGGGAAGCGCTGCTGCCATTGTCCGGACAAGAAAGTACACAAGCTTTACTGGCGGAAAGCGGCGCCCTCTATGATGCCTGGATGGAGAACGGGGGAACCTTCCGGTTCGAGTATGAGACGGTGGGAGAGACGGCAGACGCAGATAATGGGGCCGGAACGTCTGTTTCCGGATCCCATACTCCCTCTCTTTTTCCGGTTCGGGGCATCGTGGCAGTATATATTTTCGTGGCCGGACTCTACAGCGCGGCAGTCAGCTTGTCTGATGAACGAAAAGGGCTGTTCCTGGCACTTCCGGCAGCCAGCCGGATCCCGTGTCAGCTGGCAGCTATGACCGGCCCGGTAGCTCTGGCGGCCCTGGCCGGTCTTCTGGCCCTGGCAAGCGGCGGCAGCATGGGGCAGCCGGTGCGGGAGCTTGCGGTTATGGCAGCTTATATCGTGGCGACGGCAGCATTTTCCTGGATTCTCCGCACGGTCTGCCGGCGGGAGGCAGTAGTCTGCTGTCTGATCCCCTTCTTCCTGACCGGAAGCCTGCTGTTCTGCCCGGTGATCGTGGATGTGGGGCGGTATGTTCCGGGGATGGACGGGGTGGGGAGAATGTTTCTGCCCTGGTATTATCTTGGGATGTTTTAAGTGTTTTACATTGACCGAACCTATATATGTTTAAACAAATGCCCGCTATCTGCTATATGGCTGATAACGGGCATAATGGTGCTCACGAAATTTCCTCTCCAGTGATTGCATTAAATCGAATTGAATATCTGCTGTCTTCAACCGACTCTCCGTTTACTTCAAAATCGACACACCATACCGGAATCAAATCCATTTCCGTAAAAGAGTCTTTTCTCAGAAGCGGGAAATACTCCATCCAGATATTCTTTGCCCTGAATTCGTTTTTTAAAATCCCGCTGCCGAATTTTTTTATAATTGCTTCCTTGATACCGTCTTCACCTATGATAGCTGCTTCCTTCTGATGTTCGTCATAAGGCTCAAACATTCCCGCCATGGTTATCATTTCAATCCCGTTATTTGATAGCAATGCCGTTACAGCAGTCGGATAAGCCAAAAATCTCTCACTCGTTTGCCGCAGATTTGGCTCATTCCGGTATACGGGAATCCCATTTACATCCATTCGAAAAATGATCCGGTACACTTCCATGCCATCGTCAAACGTATCGTTTCCATATCCCTTTGCTGACAAAAACTGATAGCCGGTATCTTCCATAATTGCCTTTTTCACGTTCTCAAGATCCGCCTGATCCATAGCAACCACATCGAGAGCTTCCAGCTCTCCACCCACTCCAGGCATTCCGGTAAAGCTCTGCATCCTTGCAATAGCATCCGCCTGGGACATAAAAGACAGATCCTTGTCATCTGTCAGGCCCATTTCCCCTGCATAGGAGCAATAGGTGTCCAAATGGCTTGCCATATCATTTCTTTGATATGTAAGTGAGCCGCCCGAAAATTCATCGCTCCCATCATCAATAATGAGGGTGCCTTCTGCATTTTGTCCTATTGCTTCCTGCACCTTATCATAGTCAAAGGTTTTTAACTGCGTTGCATACTCATAAAGGCTGCTTTCCGGCATTTTCAATTCCGCACTGATGAATAAATTTTCATTCAGCTTTTCATCTATGAAAACGGTTGTGTCTTGTTCATCTCCGGCATCAGCATATGTTTCGACCTGGGTTTCAATAATCTGAGTACCTGCATCTATACTGCCATAATCAATATTTGATTGTTCTTCATTCTGAGGTGTATAGGCGCATCCTCCCAGCAATGCCAAAAGAACCACCAAACCTATTGCAGTCTCTGTTATTTTTCTGATTTTTTTCATACTAACCTGACCTCCACTTATCTTGACATAATTTTTGTAATCTTCGTCATTGTCTTCCTCCTTCGAACAATGACTTTATCACAAAAGTGGACGCTGTGCCGTTTCCTGTCATAATTAATATATATTTTTGTAAAAATTTATAAGCGCATGACCAGAATATCGCCATGCGCTTATGCAAACGAAAAGCATGTTTGCAACAAACCTTCTCATCCGATTTGCCGCCCGTATGCCCGCGACCGCTACGTATTCTTACGGTCAGCGCGGTGAATGCGCAGACTTCTCTGAACTGTTACCTGGCATTCTTTTTTTGCCTTTACAGCTCATTTTCCATTCTTGACATATACAGTAGCAGATTAACGTAGAATATGCCGTCCTGTGTGGTGACTTCCATTGTTCCATTGTACTTCTCTACAATTTTCTTCACATTTTTCAATCCGATTCCGTGCTGTTTTGTGAAAGGCTTGGTTGTCTTTAAGACCATATCTTTTCCATTTTGTTTCTCACACAAAATCTGGGAGGATTCAAAACTGTTCTTAATTTTCACCTTCAGAATCCCTCTTTTTAGTTTAATATGAACACTCAGATATTTATTTTCCGTCTTGCCCGCTGCCTCAATGGCATTTTCAAGCAGATTTCCCAATAGGACATTGATATCAAAAGAATGTCTGACCTTTTCTGGCAGTATGACTTTTACATCCACAGTTTTCAGTTCCTTCTTGGCCTTCTGGAGCATAAAATTGAGTACACTGTCAATCTCCAGATTTCCAGATGCAACGATCTCATTTGGATTCTGGAGAAATGAATTCATTTCATCAATATACTTCTGTATTTCTGCTGTGTCATGTTTATTCGCCAGCAGCATCAATTCGTTGAGATGGTGCTTTATATCATGCCGTAAGGCTTTTATCTTCTCTTCACCCTGCAGAATAACATTTAGTTGGTTTGCATATGCCTGCAGCTGCGTTTTCAGCATTTCCATCTCATATTGCTGCGAAATAGAATGCAGCAATAAATTATACAGATACAGCATAACAAAATTTGCAATCAACAGACCAATGCTCACAATGGTAAGCCCTATGTCTGTACAGGTGTCAGTATAAAGCAGCAGAGTGATGACTATAATACTGCATACAGGCATCAGAACCAGCGAAATATTCTGGGCATCCTCTGTATCCTTATGAATTGTAATTATTTTTTCTATCACTAACTCACATATAAAAATCAGAAAAAACGATATGACTGCATAAATCTGATTATAGGATTCGCCATCCCGGTAACTGACAAAAAGGGATGTAGCAGCCACATCACAGCCGCAATTTATCAGATAAACCGTACCGGTTATAAACAGATTTGTCCTGACAGACTTGGTATACAACCATGTGATTGCACCGATTCCAATCAGATTACATATCATGTTAATCCATATTGTGTGAAATTTCCGAAATAACACAGTATTTATTATATAAAAGCAGCCATAGATAATGTATTTTTTCTTTTTGTCTATGTCTGATCCCAAAAAGATTGACACACATCTGCCAATCAGAAAAACCCGAAAAAGATTAGTCAGCGCACAAAGTATAAAATCAAGCATATCTATTCATCCCTCAAAAGCTTGTCCCTCACAAGCTTGCGATTTGCCAGGCTGATCGTCAATATGGTGCCGTCTACCAGTTCCACCATCTCATATGTGTATCGGAAAACATATTCTTTGTTTATAATATAAGACTGATGTATCGCAATAAAATTTTCCGGCAAACCTTTCGCAACATTTTTTAGTTTACCATAAAAATCAAATGCTGCTTTCATGGTAACAACCTTTACTTTACGTCCTTTACTTTCGAGATAAACAATATCGCCCATAGGAATATAATAGTAATCCTTTCCCTGCTGAAATTCAAACCGTTCATTTCTCTTTTTTGCAATTTTGAGCGCCAGATCCATAACTTCATTAATCTGCTCCTGCAGGATTGGTTTGACCAGAAAATCCAATGGCTGTGTCTTGAATAATTGCTGCGCATAGGATGATTTTCCCGAAATATATACTATCTGAAGCCCCATATTATCCAGCTGGTTCCTGATATAAGCACCGACTTCAATGCCTGTCATTTTAAACAGTTCTATATCCAGAAAAAGAATATCCAGATAGCCGCCTGATATCAAATAGTCTCTTAACTTTTCTCCTGTGTACCAGATATTTGTATCGACCTGGATATTCTTTTCCTGTGCATATTGCAAAAGCATATTTTCAATAGATGTACAAATATTCTCTCCATCATCACAAATTCCAATGTTATACATACTGCACCTCGTAATATTATTTACTCCTGAATAATGCTTCTTTTACGGTTGAAATTTGACACTGCTTATGGATTATATCGCCGGGAAACAGCAATGTCAAACCAGACACCCCCTGAACCTGGTGGACATGGTAAAATCGTTACTATTCACGGGGGCATCTTCTTGTCCGACTCCGCCGGACAAGAAGCATCGGGCGTCCGCCCGATGTGGAAAACTGGACGAAAACAGTCTTACAAGCGAGCCCCGCGTCTGTTTTCGTCCAGTTTTCCCCGCCCCGTGAACTATAACGTAAAGTCCGCGATTCACGTAGCCAGATCAACCACTCACGTAATGGGTGTTAGAAATTTCTTTGATTTTTCCGATAAATTAATTAAGGACTGGAGGTGGAAGACACGTTAAAAATTGCAGTATGCGATGATGAAAAAAACATAAGGTCTTATCTTGCTTTGCTCATAAGGAAACAGGATATCGAGTGCAGCATCACGGAATATGCCTCCGCAGACGCGTATCTGGCGGATGGCAGGGAGCATGATCTGGTATTTCTGGATATAGAAATGAGAGGCTTTGGCACGGCGATGGACGGCATGGGACTGGCAAGGCATATCCGGGGCATGGATACCTGCAGGCAGCCTGTTATCATATTTGTCACGGGTTATGAAAAATATGTCTATGATGCCTTTGACGTAGGGGCGTTCCAGTACCTTGTAAAACCGGTGGATGAGCAGAAATTTGCGGAGGTATTTAGTCGGGCAGCAGGGCAGATTTTATCTGAGGCAGAACAGGGCAGGAAAAAACTCGTGATCCGGTATGCAGGCGGGAGAAAGGCCATACCACTGAATGACATTTATTATATGGAGAGCCAGAACCACAATATCGTGCTGTTCCTGAAAAACGGGAAACTGGAATATTACGGTAAGATCGGGGATTTGGAGGAAGAGCTGTCAGGGCAGTTTTACCGCATTCACAGGGGCTATCTGATTAACCTGTTCCATGTGGAGGGCTACAATAAGACGGAAGTAAGGATGACCAATGGGGACAAGCTCCTGCTTTCAAGGTATAAGTATGACGGCTTTGTGCAGGCATACATGGATTACATTTCGGAGGAAAGCCAATGAGCCAGCCAGCATTTGAAATAATTAACCGCATACTGGGAATATGGAAGATTGCTGTACAATCCGTCCTGTTCCTTATTTTGTGGGCGGTACTTTTTGGCGGCAAAAAAGAGAGAAGGAACAGCATTGCGGCAGTTTTGTTTATACTCGCAAATATAGGGATGGGGCTTCTTTTGCTGGCCGGATGGGTGCGATATAGCGTTTTTGCTCTTGCTGTTATGGGATATGGGGCGGTATTTTACAAAAAGCAGTCTGGAAAAATAATCTTTTTAATGTTGGCCTTTTATAATCTCCATTGCCTGAATTTCCTGACTGCAAACAGCATCTACATGAAAATAACCGCCACGATGATGAAAAACCTTGATGCAATGCAGGAAAGCTACCAGCAGCAGGTGTACTACTGCATAACCCTGGGAATTTCATTTTCTGTACTCCTTTACACGATATTATTTGCGGTAATGGTGGTTATCTTGTGCAGATTCATCAAAGGGGCGGATATCATGGCATGGCAGGATGTCCTGTTGCTTTCCGTTCTGAATTTTGTAGGAAGCATGATTGCAAAAGTGGTGAATGGGCTGCTGATGGTAAAGACAGATACAGGATTTTTTTCTTTGTTTGATGAAAAGCCGGATTTGCTCTGGAAGATTCCCATGATAGCAGTTCTCATATTTGCAGGGGAAGCCGCGCTGATCTATTTCTGGAAGCGGTATCGAATCCTGCTTGCCGAAAGGCAGAAGCATTTTGTGGAGGATCAGCAGGTGAAGGCCATGAAAAAGCGTCTGGAAGAGGCGGAGAATTTTTACGGCAGCATCCGGAAGGTGCGGCACGAGATGAAGAACCATATGGCCAACATCAAAGGGCTGGCAGGAGCCGGACAGTATGGGGAGATAGAGAAATATGTAAGGCAGATGGATGAGACCATGCAGGAGCTGGAATATAAGTATGTGACAGGAAATGCGGTTACGGATGTCATCATCAATGACAAATGCCGCAGGGCAGAGAAAGTGGGAATCCGCTTTGATGCAGATTTCCGGTATGGTGGGGAAATTCCGGTATTCGACTTAGGGATGATTCTGAACAACCTTCTGGATAATGCCATAGAAGCCTGCGAGAAGCTGGAACCAGGAAAAGGCTTCATACGCCTGATATTGAAACGGAAGAAACAGTTTTTATTGCTTGAAGTCGAGAACAGCTTTGATGGGATTGTACCCACACAGACCGGCAAAGGTCTGATTCCGCCCACAACGAAACAGAGTACACTGCCAGGGATCATCATGGAACATGGGATTGGGCTTGAAAATGTGCGTGATGTGGCGGAGCGGTATTTTGGCGGTGTGAAAATAAAAGTAAAAGGCGAGGTGTTCCATGTGACAGTCATGCTGCAGCAGGAGGAGGTGAGGGAAGACAGCAACAGTTCAGGAGGGATCTGAGCTGTTGCAAAAGAAATGGATTCATGTTAACGGAATCAAAAAACAGTTTAAAATGGAGGATCATATTATGGCAATGGAGATTACAAACAGCTATAGCAATTATGCGGGAAGCGTCACAAGCGCCGGAAAGGAAGGCAACGTGACAACAAGCACGGTGGAGTTAAAAACCTCAAAGCCTGGCGTGACGAAAACAGAACAGATCAAGACAGGTTACAGCAATGTCAACGACTATACCAAATACCTGCAGGGCAAGTACAGCTATATGAATTCGGGTACAACCTCTATGCAGGGCGTCCCGACAACAGTATCTGTATCTGGCGATTTCCTAAAGAAATGTATGGACGATCCGGAAAAAGCAAAATACCTGGAAGAAAATCTGGCAGCGATTCCGGATTGCGCGAAAAGCGCAGTAGCAGGTTGTTGCGGAACGCTGACCAGCCTCAGCTATCATGTTGATGCAAATGGGAATATTTCCGTAGTAAGCTCCGGCACAAGCGATCCCGATGGAAAAATAGCCAGAGCGAATGCAAAACGGCAGGCAAAAGAAAAGAAAGCAGCTGAAGAAAAGGCTGCCGAGAGACGCAAGGAGAAAAAGGCTGAGGAAGAAAAGGCGGCAGAACGGCGGGCGGAAAGAAAAAGGCAGAAGGAGGGCACGTTCACGGTGTCGGCCGCTGGCACGGATGTAAAAAGTGTTACGCAAAGTCTGTTTGTGGCGGCATCTGGTTCATCACCCACAGGAGGCGGTTTTGACATAAAGGCATAAAGTGTCCCATGGACTGTAGCCACATCTCCTATGGGTTTGTAACAGTTCAGACGGGCCATCTTCTTGCTCCCGAAAAGCGTCGGGGACAAGAAGCGGCCGGCATCAGCCCTTGCAGTCGTTGTGGCCATATGCTATGATATAAGGCAAAGGAAAAGGTGTGTCACATTTCAGAGAGGTGGACTTATATGGGAATATTTTTGAACAGCACAGCACCTTATGAGGCATACAGAGCGGTTGCGGCAGGGAGATATTTTGTCGATAAATCCGCATTGATTGGGGAGCTTCTGCCTGGGCTGGGGACAGAGGAGCGTTTTTACTGTATCACAAGGCCGCGCCGCTTTGGAAAAAGTATTATGGCAAATATGGTGGGAGCCTTTTTCGGAAAGGCCGTGGATGCAGGTGAAATGTTCCGGAAACTGGAGGTTTCCAGATGCGGCGGCTATGAGCGGCATTTGAATAAGCACAATGTAATCTACATTGATTTCAGCCAGATGCCAAGGGACTGCACGGCCTATCATCCATACATCAGCCGTTTCCAGGATGGGATCAACAGGGATCTGGCCCAGGCGTATCCTGATCTGGATATTGATATTTCCGGAGCTACCTGGGATATTCTTCAGGAGGTGTTTCAGAAAACAGGAGACAGATTCATTTTTGTGATGGATGAATGGGACGCTGTGTTTCACATGTCCTTTGCTGCGGAAGAGGATAAAAAAGCATTTCTGCTTTTTTTAAAAACCCTGTTAAAGGGCAGCGTATATGTGGAGCTGGCATATATGACCGGAGTTCTTCCCATAGCGAAATACTCCAGCGGCTCAGAACTCAACATGTTTCTGGAATATGATATGGCGACTAAAGTAAGGTTCAGTGAATTTTTTGGCTTTCATGACGCTGAGGTGGACAGGCTTTATGAAATCTACTGTAGCAGCACCAGGAAGCCCAGAATTGCACGGGAAGAGCTGGCTCTATGGTATGACGGTTATCACACCGCCGGCGGAGAGCGTATCTACAATCCCAGATCCGTTGTCTGTGCCCTTGCAGATAATCAGATCAGCAATTACTGGACCAGCTCGGGGCCTTATGACGAGCTTTTCTATTATATCAGGAACAACATAGAAGATGTGAGAGATGATATTGCCCTGATGGTATCAGGAGAGGGCGTGGAGATGAAGCTGGAGGGCTATGCGGCCACCACGACAAAACTGCGCACAAAGAACCAGATTTATTCCGCCATGGTAGTTTATGGCCTTCTGACCTATCAGGAAGAAGCGGGGGTTGTATCCATTCCCAACAAGGAACTGATGGAGAAATTCAATGAACTGCTGTTATCCAATGAGAGCTTTGGTTATATTTACCGGCTTGCGCAGGAATCTGCGAGAATGCTGAAAGCGACTCTTGACGGAGATACCTGTGCGATGGCGCAAATCCTGGAGTATGTTCACGACACGGAATCTCCTATATTTTCTTATAATAATGAGACTGAGCTGTCTGCGGTAGTCAATCTGGTCTATCTTGCGGCAAGGGACAAATACCGTGTGGAAAGAGAGGATAAGGCCGGAAAAGGCTTTGTTGATTTTATTTTCTATCCGGAGAAAGGGGCTGGGGATGCCATCATACTGGAACTGAAGATTGATCACACACCAGATGAAGCCATCCGGCAGATCAAAGACAAGCAGTATGCACTTCGTTTCAAAGGGAAGCTGGGGGAAAGGCCCCGGTATACCGGCAGGATTCTTGGGGTTGGAATCAGTTATGACAGAGAGACGAAGACCCATGCCTGCAAGGTGGAGGTTTTGTAAAGAGTCTGGAATATAAGTCAGAGGGCGCTGTCGGGAAATGATTCTCTGTCCACGATATATCGGGTAATGCATCGGGTATCGCCGCAATATATTGTGTCCAGGGATCATTTTCCGACAGCCCCCTCTTTTGCCATAAATAAAATCTATATCACTATCATGCTTTCGTATTTGCAATTTCCCCCTGACAGAACTAGAATAATAACGTAACAGCGCAAAGCAGCAAATGCCGCAACGGATTATCTGGAAAAATCCTCCGCCAGCCGGATCACGCTGGAAAGGCTGGGCTGGGACACATGCAGTTCCTCTGCGGCCCGTGTAATGTTGTTGTATTTGCAGATGACCTGAAAATATTCCAGCTGCTTTAATTTCATATGGAAAATTCACACCCTTCAGAGACGGAAATAATGATATCTTCATTTTCAAAAGGAGGCATTTGTATGAACCGAAAAATTCCCCCCACCCCCGCTGTCCTGTGGACATTATTTAAAACCTGCTTTCTCATCAGTTCCTGCACCTTCGGCGGCGGCATGGTGATCATGTCCATGCTTCAGAAGAAATTCGTGGAGGAGCTTCACTGGATTGACCAGGAGGAAGTGATGGATATGGTGGCCATCGCCCAGTCCAGTCCCGGCGTCATGGCTGTCAATACATCCATCATCATTGGCTACCGGATCAGCGGAATCCTGGGTATGGTTCTGACTGCCCTGGGCACGGTGCTGCCGCCCATGATCATTCTCACCATCATTTCTGCCTGCTATGTACAGTTTTGCGGCAACCACATCATCGCCCTGGTTCTCAAAGGGATGCAGGCCGGAGTGGCAGCCGTCATGGTCAATGTGACTGTGACCATGTGCCGCAACGTGCTGAAGGACAGGGAGCCCATGGCGTTTGCGATGCTGGCGGGGGCGTCCGTGGCTGCAGTGATCTTCCAGGTGGATATTATCATGATCATACTGGTATGCGGGATCATAGGCGGATGCAGCAAAACAGCTAAAACAAAGGAGGATGACACCATATGATCTGCTTCCAGCTTTTCCGAACCTTTTTCCTCATCGGTCTTTTCAGCTTCGGCGGTGGTCTGGCATCCATGGAGCTGATCCGCAGCCGGGTAGTGACCCAGCAGGCCTGGCTGACTGACTCAGAGTTCACGGATATTATCTCCATCTCGGAGATGACCCCCGGCCCCCTGGGAATCAACATCGCGTCCTTCGTAGGCACCCGGGTGGCCGGTGTGCCGGGAACCCTGGCGGCCACCATTGCCTATGTGCTGCCAGCCATGCTGATCGTCATGATCCTGGCCAGGATCTATTACAAATACCGGAATCTGGACCGTGTCCAGGGTGTCTTAAAGGGTCTGCGCCCCGCAGTGGCAGCCATGGTTCTGGCCGCGGCAGTGAAGCTGGCGGGAAATGCATTCTGGGGCGGCATCACATCCTTTGGCCTGCCGGATACCAACTGGGCGGCAGTGGCTATCGCAGCCCTGTTCTTTGTGCTGCTCCAGAAGAAAAAAGCCGGACCGGTTCAGGCCATCCTGGCAAGCGGAGTCCTGGGCGCGGTGGTCTATGCTTTAGAAGCAGCCATCCCTTTATGAAGCCATTTGCCGCTGAGAAACCGCCGGCTGAAGACCGCCGCCCGGTTGCATTCATCCCGGTCTCCGCAGCCGATGCACCGGGAGCAGACGATGGCCGCTCCGGCAGCCATAGCCGAGAAGATCTGGATGACCACACCGGATCCTTCCCCGCATATCCCATTTTCTGCCCGCCCCATAGATATATACTTAGTACATCGGTCGATTCTCCCAGTCATTAAGCGCAGTCTGCTTTTTTCCGGAGAATGCCGTCGTAAAGCCCATCCGTCAGCCCCCCGCCCCTTGTACTTTGTGTAAGGTTCAGACACCGCTTTCCGGAAAATACAGCCGCGAAAAGCCTTACAGCCACGGATTTTCCGCCTCCTGCACTTTGTGTAAGATTCTGCCACAAATTTCTATAAAAATTTGTGAGAAATACGAATTGAT
The DNA here is from genome assembly GCA_910577655.1 of uncultured Lachnospiraceae bacterium. GTDB lineage: Bacteria > Bacillota > Clostridia > Lachnospirales > Lachnospiraceae > Brotaphodocola. The sequence goes on from CAJTOW010000013.1 coordinate 38,174, forward strand.
TTTTGGAAAAAACGTGCTATTGTAAATGTAACCGTCCGAAGGTTTTGCCAGGGATGGTGACTATGCAGACAACCGGAGCGGTTACCAGGGATGGAGGCACTTCAGACAGTCTGAAATGTTACCTGGGACGGCTGTTCTTTAACAACGAAAAGTAATCTGCCGGGACGGATCGTTTTCCGGCAGAGCCGGGAAAGGATATGATTATGCAGAATCTTCTACTATGTATCTCAATCTGTCTTATTACAGCACTTATGATGTCAAGGCTTGCCAAAAAGGTGGGGCTGCCTGCGGTTACAGCCTATCTGGTCACCGGGCTGATCCTTGGGCCTTTCTGTATCGGGCGTCTGGGGCTTCCGGGAGTGGGCTTCCACAGTATGGAGGATGTCAGTTTCCTGGGGCTGCTCTGTGAGATGGCCCTGGGCTTTATCGCGTTTACCATCGGCAATGAGTTCCGGCTGGGACAGCTGCGCAGCATGGGACGGCAGGCTATTACCGTGGGAATACTTCAGGCAGTGGTTACCACAGTTATTGTGGATACGGCTCTGATCGTCTTTCATCTGGTATTTCCGGAGGCGCTGTCCCTGCCGTCGGCCATTACCCTGGGCGCCATTGCCGCTGCTACGGCTCCGGCTGCGACCCTGATGGTGGTGCGCCAGTATCAGGCGGATGGCCCCCTTACCAAGCTGCTGCTGATGGTGGTGGCGATCGATGACGCAGTAGGTCTGGTGCTTTTTTCCGCTTCCTTTGGGATCGCCAGCGCCCTGGAACAGGGTGGGGTCAGTGTGATCACCGTGTTGGTGGAACCGGTGGTGGAGATCATACTTTCCCTGCTCCTGGGCGCTGTGGCCGGATTTATCCTGGACTGGAGCGAACGGTATTTCCACTCCCGTGGAAACCGGATCTCCATGACAGTCGCCTTCGTGCTGCTGACTGTGGGGCTTTCTATGGTAGAATTTGAAGCCGGCCCGGTCCACTGCGGTTTCTCTCTCCTTCTGGTATGTATGATGACCGGGACGGTCTTCTGCAATATCTGTGAGACCTCCGGGGTTCTTATGGAGCGGCTTGACCGGTGGACGACACCCCTTAGTATTCTCTTTTTCGTGCTGTCGGGGGCAGAGCTGGATCTGAACATTCTCAGGAATCCCATAGCCCTTCTCATCGGTGTCGTGTACATCGTAGCCCGTTCAGCCGGGAAGATACTGGGAGCCTATGGCAGCTGCGCCATGACCGGCTGCGACAAGAAGATCCAGAAGTATCTGGGCATCACCCTCCTGCCCCAGGCCGGTGTGGCCCTGGGTATGGCTATCACAGCCGCATCCCTCTCAGACGGCGCCATGGTCCGCAATGTGGTGCTGTTCTCTGTGCTGGTCTACGAGCTGGTAGCACCCACCCTTACGAAGAATGCGCTGTTCGCCGCAGGGGAGATTCATTCAGAAGAGCTGCTGGCCTCCCATGGAAAGGATCCTAAGCTCCAGGCTCATGGATGAGGCCGGACAGGGAAATATTTCCGGTATCATCTACGTGAACAAAAGCAGACGTCCTGCAGCGATTGACGATTCACCGCATCCGGCAGACGGCTGTCCCGTCTGCGGTGGAAGCCGCGGCAGATGTCTGCAAATAATCAGGAAAGGACAGAGAAAACTATGACAATCAGAATCGGTATTTTAGGATATGGAAATCTGGGAAAAGGTGTGGAGTGTGCCATCAGGCATAACCCGGATATGGAGCTGGCGGCAGTATTCACCAGGAGGGATCCGGAGAGCCTGAAGATCCTCACAGAGGGAGCAAAGGTCTGCTCTGTGGCCGACGCGCCAGCTATGAAGGACGAGATTGATGTGATGATCCTCTGCGGAGGCAGCGCCACAGATCTGCCCCGGCAGACACCGGAGATGGCAAAGTATTTCCATGTAATCGACAGCTTTGATACCCATGCCAGGATCCCGGAGCATTATGCTGCCGTAGACGCGGCTGCTGGGGAAAGCGGCCATGTAGGGATCATTTCCGTGGGCTGGGATCCGGGGATGTTCTCCTTAAACCGGCTCTACGCCAATGCCATTCTTCCCGGCGGCCATGATTATACATTCTGGGGCAAAGGTGTCAGCCAGGGACATTCTGATGCCATCCGCCGGATTGAGGGCGTGAAGGATGCCAGACAGTACACGATCCCTGTGGACAGCGCCCTGGAAGCCGTGCGCAGCGGCAGCAATCCGGAGCTGACTACCCGGCAGAAGCATACCAGAGAGTGTTTCGTGGTGGCAGAGGAGGGAGCAGACCTGGCCCGGATAGAGAAAGAGATCGTCACCATGCCCAACTATTTTGCCGATTATGATACCACAGTCCATTTCATCAGCGAGGAGGAACTGAAACGGGATCACGCAGGCATCCCCCACGGCGGCTTCGTGATCCGCACCGGAACCACTGGCTGGAATGACGAGAACAGCCACGTGATCGAGTACAGCTTAAAGCTGGATTCCAATCCGGAATTCACATCCTCTGTATTGGCAGCCTACGCCCGTGCCGCCTATCGCCTTGGTCAGGAAGGCCAGAGCGGCTGCCGCACCGTGTTTGATATCGCACCGGCATACTTAAGTGCTGTGGATGGGGCAGAGCTGAGGAAGCACCTGCTGTAAGGCGGATTGCTGAAAGAAGCTGAGACGAAAGCACCTGCTGTAAGTCAGATACTTATAAGACAATATTGGATTTGTTTTTTGAAACGGCGTAGCGTTGACTATGCCGTTTTCCTGTTTTGCGTCCGCTTTCTGCCGCCTCCGCTAAAACCGAAAATTTATAATTCAATTTTATAAATATCTGCTACTTCATTTTCAAAAGAAAAGCTCCGCTCATACACGCTGCCATTCTTTTGCAAAACTTTTTATGACGCTAACAAATCAAACTTTAATCAGGGAGTGAAACATATGAAAATCGCTAAAATTACAAAGGCACATATGGCAGCAGCTATAGTTTTATCAACAACACTTTTATTAGCAGGCTGTGGAACCAATACAGCAAAAGAAAAAGAGCCTGACGTGATTGAGGAAGAAACCTCAAGTAATAAAGATCTGGTGATAGAGAATGATGTAAAAGAAAATGATGTAAAAGAGGCAAACCAGGATAAAGACATAACAAACGGAAACGATGTAACAGACAATCAAAAAGCACCCACTGAAAATACAAATATATACGATTATATTTTAACACAATATAGCGACATGGTTCAAAATGATTTTTACATTAATCTTCGGGATTCAGACAACTATGACAGCAGTTTTGGGGAGGATATTGGACTTGAAATCCGCACCCATAAGCAGGATATTTATTACACATTTTATGATTTAGACGGAAATGGGACAATGGAACTTATTATTGCAGGTGGAGAACACAGCGTATCAAATCCCACTTTTTCCCCCTGGAATTATGATTTGTATGGTTATGACGGAACGAATGTAGTTCATATATTCCCGGAAATGTCGTTTGGTTACAGAACAAATTTTTCGCTTTATGAAAATGGGGTGATAGAAGTATTTTACAGCGGCAGTGCTGCGGAATCTGGTGTTGATTTTTACAGAATAGGCACAGACGGATTTACCCCCGAACTAATAGATTCTTTTACTACAGTCGGTCATTTAGAAGGAGATGTACCTGTATTTACCTATTCTCAAAACGGAAACGAAATTACGGAAGAAGAATACAATGCCAGCATTCAAAGCTACGAAATCGCCCTTACAACATTAGATTGGATACAGATTCAATAAAAAGTGCTAGAGTGTGTCTGAAAATTCATTCCTGGCATCTGCACATCCCATTTCGCGGGATATTTGGGCCAAATTCAGGTTACATAGCCCACTATGCGCCCTTCATTTGGCCCAAATCTCCCACAAACTGTGACGCACAGCTGCCAGAAAGCAATTTTCAAACACGCTCTAGAGCGTGTCTGATGATTATGATAGCCAAAAGGGAACCACAGATATAGGGGTTCCCTTTTGAAATCTAAGCCTTGTGCTAAAATGGCATAGAAAAAAAGGAGAATAAAACAAATCATAAATTATCGCCCGTTTCTGTCACAAAGATAAAAGAGCATTGTCTAATTAAGTAGGAGGTAAAAAATCTATGAATAAAAAAATGGATGAAGAATTAAAGGCTTTAGTTGATAAAGCCATATCAGGGGATAAAAACTCCCTTGAAACACTTATTGCAGGCGTTCGGGATATTGTATTCAATTTATCTCTGCGGATGCTGGGTACATTTGCAGACGCAGAAGATGCCACGCAGGATATTCTGTTGAAAATGATTACTCATCTTTCTTCTTTTAGAGGTGACAGCTCATTTACAACATGGGTATTCCGTATTGCCTCTAATCACCTTATAAATTACAAAAAGCATATGTTCGCCCACTATCCGTTGAGTTTTGAATATTATGGGGATGACATAGAAAACGGGAAAATACAGGATGTGCCGGATTTAACGCAAAATGTAGAAAAAGATATTTTGGCAGAAGAATTGAAAATGTCCTGTACAAACGTGATGCTGCAATGCCTTGATATGGAGAGCAGATGTATTTTCATATTGGGTACAATGTTTAAGATTGACAGCCGGATTGCGGGCGATATTTTGGAAATGACCCCGGAAGCGTATCGCCAACGGCTTTCCCGAATACGCAAAAAAATGGCGGATTTTCTGAGCGAATACTGCGGAGAATATGGCAGCGGCAGATGTAAATGCAAAGACAGAGTGAATTATGCGATACAGAGCCATAGGATAAACCCGTTACAGTTGGATTATATGGCAGCTACGGAAATTCCTGTTCAGACTGTGATAGATGTGAAAAATGCCATGGAGGATATTGACGATTTATCGCAGGATTTTTCGTTCTGTAAAACCTACCAGTCTCCTGAACGCATGAAGCACCTGATACAGGAATTTTTAGATTCTACGCAGCTCTCCATTATCCAAAAAGCATAAAGGAGCTTACAGACTATGAATACACAGTTTATTATGGATTATTTATCGTCATTAAGCATGAATAATAACCGGGAATGGTATCATGCAAACAAGGACGATTACAAAAAGGCAAATGCCGAATTTGAAAAACTATTGGAGACATTGATATTGGAAATCGGTAAATTTGACAGCAGCATTTTACACAACAATCCCAAAGACCTTACATTTAAGATTGTAAGGGACACCCGGTTCAGCCATGATAAGTCACCATATAATCCTGCGTTCCGTGCCCATATTTCCTCAAAAGGGAAATTGCCTGTTCCTGTGGGCTACTATCTTATGATAAAACCGGGCAATCAATCATTTTTAGGTGGCGGATTGTTTGCAGATATGTTTAAGGACGCAACAGCTATGATACGGGATTATATTTCCAGGAATGGTGAAGAATGGGAAAGTATTATCCATGAGCCGGGTTTTGAAAAGTATTTCACTGTGCAGGGAACGGAATTAAAGAATGTTCCTGCGGGATATGAGAAAGAACACCCCCAGGCAAGCTATCTGAAATTTAAAAGCTGGTATCTGGAATACCCGTTAAAAGACGAAGAAGTGAAAGATGCAGGAGCATTTCTTGAAAAGGCAGCAGAACTGTTCCAGATGATGAAACCTTTCAACGACTATCTGAACAGGGCACTTGCGGATTTTCAAATGCCGACAAGATAATAAAGCCCCACTTCAATAGTTACTGCAAGACCGTCATAGGATGAGCAAAACTTTTTCCAGAGCGTACCATCCGGAACAACTACCCCGCGAATAGTAACTCTGGAAGACCTTACAAGACCTTACAAGACGGAAGGATAATACATATGGATCATCCATATAAGGATCTTTTCTGCCACAGAAAGATAAGAATCCTTCCGGTACAGAATTGCTGTTTTCCGCACCACCGGCCCGTTTTCGCAGGCCAGGGAAAAGTAGTATATCTTTTCCCCGCCTGCGGCTTTGACGAAAGGCATGGAAGGGCAGATCGTAATACCCAGTCCCTGCTGAACAGATAAAAGTACTTGTCCCAGGTTGCGGATCTTCAAAAGAGTCCGGGGTACGTATAGGGTTCCTGGGAAATGGCATGCTTCTGGAAGATATGTATCACCAGGCTGGGTAGATGCCCATGTCCATACATATACCCGCTCCAGTGCTATAGGCCTGGACAGCGACCGGTTTCTTAGCCAGGGCGTTACCTGCGTGGCAGATGCAGGAACCACGGGGCCGGGAAATTGTGAAGATTATCTGGAGCATTGCAGCCAAAATAAGAAAATACAACAGAAAGCATATCTGAACCTTGCATATATGGGGGGCGTGAAGCAGTATGGGGAACTGACGGATCTGTCTCTGGAGGACATTCTTTCTTTTATGAAGAAGGGAGACATATTTGCCCACAGTTTTGCCGCAAAATCCCCTGGGCTTCTGGATAAAGACGGAAATGTAAAAGAAGCGGTCTGGCAGGCCCGACAAAGAGGAGTATATTTTGACTTGTCCCATGGAAAGAGCAATTTCTCCTTCGCGGTGGCGAAAAAGGCGGTTTCCCAGGGCTTCCTGCCGGATGCCATTTCTACAGATCTGCATGAAGGAAGCCTGAAAAATGTGGAAAGTCTGGCTCTGACTATGAGTAAAATGCTGGCGTGTGGTCTTGAACTGGAAAAGGTTCTCCAGCTCGTGACCACAGAACCGGTCAGGATGCTGCAGTTGTCTGGCAAGGCAGTGGAGATCCGGGAGGGAGCCAGGGCGGATCTGACGATTTTTGATGTACAGGAGGGCCAGATAGAGCTGGAGGATAGTGATGGAGAGCGTTTGATGGGAAATAAGCTGATCAAACCGTATTGCACCATACTGGAGCAGGATATCTATCCTGCCTGGTGAATGCATCCGTCACCCGGCTGCTCCCTGGTCTCCCGCTCCTGGCCCTCCAGGGATTTAAAGATCCCCATACAGATCACCAGGGCGATGACGATAGAGCAGTAGTCCGCCACAGACTGGGCGTAGATGACTCCATTGAGTCCCACAACCTTGTTCAGCACAATGATCAGGGGGATGAAGATCAGGCCCTGACGGCAGATAGTCAGGATCAGGGACGGAATCGCCTTGCCCATACCCTGGATTGTATTGATGCACAAGAACAGGATCCCGATGAAGGGGCCGGAAAGCTGCAGGGCGATGACCATCTGCATACCATAGGCAATGACCTCCGGATCATTGATAAATGCCTGAACCACGAACCGTTTGGCGATGACCATGACCGCAGTCAGGATACTGCCCATGACGACTGCGAAGATTCCGGTGAACCGGAATACCTGGAAAAGCCGCTTCTTGTTGCGGGCGCCGTAATTGTACCCGATGAGGGGCTGGATTCCGGCACAGAGACCGATCTGTAAGAGCACCACGATCATGTTGGACTTCATGGCCACACCCATAGCAGCTACCGGGGTATCCCCGTAGCCGCCCAGCATCAGATTCAGGACAATATTGGCACAGCTCATAAGAATGTTGTTGAGGGAAGCAGGGATACCAATGGCCGCCACGCTGGAGGCGATCCGGCCCCCCATCCGGAAATCCCGCAGCCGTATGGACAGGCTGGACTTTTTACGAAGAAAGTATGACACATAGAACAGGCTGGCAGCGATATTTCCAATGACTGTGGCGATGGCCGCCCCGGCTACGCCCCAGCCGAAAACCAGGATCATCACCGGATCCAGGACGATATTGGTCACCGTGCCGATCATATTGCCGGTCATGGACTCCCTGGCCGCCCCTTCTCCACGTAAGATGTTGCCGAAGGCCGTGCCAAACATGATGAAGGGCCCGCCAAAGGCAATGTAGGTCAGATACTCTCTTGCAAAATCAATGGTATTGGTGCTGGCTCCGATCATGACCAGGATCACATCCATGCCCACCAGAAACAGAACCGCCATAAAGACTCCAAGTCCCAAAGAAGCGTAGCAGCAGAAAGAAGAAATATTCTTCGCACGCTCCGGCTTCTTCTCACCCAGGGCACGGGAGATGGCTGAGCTTCCGCCGATGCCGAAGAGATTGCCCAGGGCCATGAAGACCATGAAGACCGGGGTGGCCAGGGACACGGCAGCCACCTGCATGGGATCGCCGGTCTGGCCGATGAAAAATGTATCCGCCATATTGTAGATGACCACCACCAGCATAGAGATCATGGTAGGGATGGCCATGGTCATCACGGCCCTGGAGACCGGGGCCTCCTCAAAAAGATATTTATTTGTGTTCATATAATTCCTCCTTTTTTCCAATGGTAACGGAACCCCCTTGGACTGTTACAATGTTCCGGGGTATTACATCACATTCTTCTCCATGATCAGAAGGATCCGGAGAAACTGCTGCAGTTCATCCTCGGAGATTCCGTTCTGCAGGATGCTTTCAAACCGGCCCAGACGATTGACCATACGCTGGTAGGCGTCCATCCCCTTCTGTGTGGGCACCAGCTTTTTGCGTCTGGCGTCCTCCGGAACGGAGACACGCAGAATATAGCCTCCCCGCTCCATGAGCTGGAGCATATGGCTGGCTGTGGAACGGCGGATGGAAAACTGCTTCTCCACATCACGCTGGATCGTATCCTGATCCCCGCCCTGACGGATCAGATAATTGAGCACCCAGGCCTGGTGGGGAGTCAGGGCCTCCTCCTCTTCCGTAACCATCTGGTTGATCTTGCGGTGGATCAGATTGGAAAGTGTGCGGATCTCAAATCCAATATGCCGTTCTGTCATGGGACCTCCTCCAGCTTTCAAGAAATGTAAGCATACGAACCTTTCGGACCGGAAAGTAAGCATGCGAACATTCTAACTCAGAAAAAACAGTTTGTCAACCAGATTTTGGGTTACTGCCCGCTGGCATCTGGCGAATGGCGCTCCTTTCCCTCAATCCGTGAATAAAGCACCACCCCGCCGATAATCACGGCCCCGCCCAGAATCTGCACCGGTCCCGGAATTTCCCGGAATACGAAAATAGCCAGAATTGAGGATACCACCGGCTCGCACAGCTTGGAAGCAGAGACAAAGGACGGGGAGAAGTATTTCAGACACCAGCTGAAGATACTATGGCCCAGGATGGTGGAGAATACCGCCAGAAGCAGGCCGATGACCCAGCCGTCGGTCCCATGACCCGCCAGGGTATATCCCTGGGCGAAGGTAAGGATCACCAGAGTCACGGCGGATGCCACATAGACCAGATAGGTGTAGACCGTAGTAGACACTGTAGCCCGTGCCACCCGCCCGATCAGGGTATAGACTGCCACTGCAATGGCAGCGACCAAAGCCAGAATATCCCCATACAGATGCCCGCCGCCGGAGCCGGAGTCCGACAAGGCGATGACCACACTGCCGGACAAGGTAATGGCAATGGCCAGAACAGCCTTCCCGCCAAGCCTTCCTTTCAGAAAAAGGCAGAAGCCCAGGCTGACCCACACCACTTCCGTGCACACGATGGTGGTAGAGCTGGCTACGGAGGTGAATTTCAGGGACTCGAACCAGATGGCCAGATGCAGCCCCAGGAAAATGCCGCTGATGATACACAGCACCACAGTCCGCCTGTCCAGTCTCTGCAGCTCCTGACGGTATCCCTGGCTGAAAAGGATCACCGGCGACAACAGCGCCACCGTCCACAAAAGCCGGAAAGCCGCCGTCACCACAGACGGCGCCTGGGAATACTTGGCAAAAATGGCAGAGAAGGAAATGCCGATGATACCAATAACAATCATGATCATGGGGTGTTTCTCTATGTACTTCATATGAAAACTCCTTTTTAGTGGAATGCAAAATTACAGGTCATATGGGCGGGACATTTAATGGACATTTCAACCCATCAGGTGCTCGTGCACCAAATCATAACACAGAACGTTTTGTTTTTCAATCCATTACCTTTCAAAACATCAGTGACTGTGCACGGCAAGAACTGTTACATAAAGACACCTGTTCCGGCGGGGAGGCAATCCATAGAAGAAAGTAAGAAACAGCTTAAATAGAGCCTCTGTACATACCTGCCGTTATAAGACGGAAGCAGCCGCCATTTTGGTCATAAGCGCCTGTGTCAGCAGGATGGCACTGAACGGAATTTCCCCTTTATGTAATCTTATCACGGAAGAATGCTGGCATTAATGGTAGAATGAATAAAATACTTCCGGGAGGTCTTGATATGGAAACCAGAATAAAAAAGAAACGGCGTGCCTTCGTTCATACAGATATGTGCGTTGCCTGCGGCTGCTGTCAGAAGGTATGTCCCTTGAACGCTATCCAGATTTGGAATGGGATTTGGGCCAGGGTCGATGAAACAAAATGTGTAGGCTGCGGCAAATGTGCAAAGGAGTGCCCTGCATCTGTTATTGAAATTCAGGAGGTTGCGTCATGAAAAAGCGTTGGTATGATTACCTTTGGATTGTTGAACTGATTTATATGATGCTGGGGTTTTTCAACATTCTGTTTGCCTGGCTGGGTATGGTGTTCTTTTGTATTCCGCTGATCATTTCCCTTGTCTGGGGCACAAAAGGCTACTGCAATCGATACTGCGGCCGGGGACAGCTGTTCGGTCTGTTAGGCGGACGCTTTGGTCTGTCCCGAAAAAAGGATATTCCCCGGTGGATGAAAAGTAAATGGTTCCGCTATGGATTTTTGGTCTTCTTCTTCATCATGTTCTTTCAGATGCTGTGGAATACTTATCTGGTCTTTGCGGGCGTACAGAATCTTAAACAGGCGGTGACCCTGCTGTGGACCTTTAAGCTGCCCTGGCACTGGGCTTATCACGGAACCCTCTTTTCCCCTGGCGTTGCCCAGTTCGCCTTCGGCTTTTACAGCGTCATGATGACCTCCACGGTTCTTGGCCTGATTACCATGATTCTGTTCAAGCCCCGCAGCTGGTGCGTTTACTGCCCTATGGGCACCATGACCCAGCTGATCTGCAGGGTCAAAAACCGGAAACATGTCATTGTCACGGAACAAAAATAAAAATGAGGAGAGGATTTTCAGCTGTTTTTCAGCTGCTTCAGCTTTTGTTCGTCCAGAAGCTCTGTCACACCCCGTGACAGCTTCACCATGCCCTCTCCCTGGAAATAGCGGAGCATCCGGGTGACCACTTCCCGATGGGTTCCCAGGTGATTGGCGATGGTCTCATGGGTGATATTCAGCCGGTTGCTGTTCTCAATGGCCGCCTCTTCCAGAAGGAAGGCAGCTACCCGCTTGTCCATACTCTTCCACATGGTCTGCTCCATGAGCCACATGACTTCGGAAAACCGGGCGGCCATGATCTCGTTGGTGTAGTTGGCGGCTGCGGCGGACTGCTCCATGAGCTGCCGGTAGATCTTTGCCGGAATTATCCAAAGTTCCGTGTCCTTTTCTGTCTCAATGCATACATCAAACTGGATACTCCGCAGGATGCAGGAGGCGGAAAAGAGGCAGATGTCCCAGTCAAATAGACGATAGATGGTAATTTCCCGTCCCTCTTCCGATAAGATGTAGGCCCGGAGCTGGCCGGACTTTATAAAAAACAGTCCGGTGCAGTCCTCTTTTCCGCTGTAAAGCACAGTTCCCTTTTTAATCTGCCGAAAGATCAGACTGTCAAGGATGCTTTTCTGTTGGGCCTCTGATATTTTGTCCCATATGGGAAAACAGCTTTGAAACTCCATCCACATCCTCCTGTATAAATTATAGAGACGGGAATCGGCTATGCCGCTTCCCGTCCTGATCGTAGATTTCTGCTGCTTAATTTTATAGGATACAATACAATTCAGGAAAAGTCAAGGGAAAGGTAAAAGGCGCAGTTTCGGGAGGCTCTGGGAGTGTTACTGTTCACGCATTTGTCTACACCTGCCGCTTCAGCATCTCCCTGCTTCTCATCCGCAGGGAACGCTCCCTGGGGATGTCTTCCTTGTCTGTCTCCACCAGCCGCAAAGCTCCGGTGGGACATACCTTGACGCAGGCCGGTTTTAGTCCCTGGTGAATCCGTACATAGCATCCGTCACATTTTACCATCTTTCCGTCCGGACCAAAGGAAGGCACCCCATAGGGGCAGGCCATGGCACAGCTGTGACAGCCGATGCAGTTGGCTGTATCAAAGACAGTCAGGCCGGTGTCTGCATCCTTTCTCAGACATGCGCTGGGACAGCCGATGATGCCGGGAATGAATTTTCAGACACGCTCTAGGGCCTGCCGTACGGTCACACGGCTGACTCCCAGCATTTCCACCAGCTCGTTCTCACTGGGGAGGAAGTCGCCTTTCTTATAGGTACCTTCCTTTACCATATTCTTAATCTGTTCAAAAACCTGTTCGTGGAGCTTCATCATCACTTTGCGCATATGCCACACCTTTCTTTTTCAAGTGCATACCTGGGAGCTCCCGCCGGCAGACAAGATCCTGCGCTGCAAGCAGAAAGCAGATAGGCGGCCAGGCAAATGAGGTGGACTGCATGACACAAATTAATACAAGTTGTATTTACTCCTCGTTTAATCTTTATACTTTGTACCCGTAGTCCCGCATCACCTGTCTTTGCGGATAATGATCCGCCGGCGGAAAGCATCAATATGAACAGTTTTTCTATAATCCGCTGAGACAGGCCGGAAAACATTAATTTCTATTTTAATTGGTTTTCCCGGCAGCCGTCAAGCATTTCCAGGCACGTTCCCGGCGCTTTTGAGAGAGGGATGCCAGAACTGTTGCCATTTCCCTTGAAAAACTGGAAGTTTTATGTATAATAGAATGAGTGACCAAAAAATTCTATTAAAAACACAGAGGATTTCCATATGATCAGTGCGAACAACGTAACATTGAGAGTAGGCAAGAAAGCCTTGTTTGAGGATGTCAACATTAAATTTACCGAGGGCAACTGCTATGGTATGATCGGTGCCAATGGCGCCGGTAAGTCTACATTTTTAAAGATTCTTTCCGGCCAGTTAGAGCCCACCAACGGTGATGTGGTGATCACCCCCGGACAGCGGCTTTCCTTTCTGCAGCAGGACCATTTTAAATACGATGAATACCAGGTGCTGGATACCGTCATCATGGGCAACCAGCGCTTGTATGACGTGATGAAGGAGAAGGACGCCATCTACATGAAGGAAGACTTCAGTGACGAGGACGGCATCAGGGCCGCGGATCTGGAAGCGGAATTTGCTGAGATGAACGGCTGGGAGGCTGAGTCCGACGCCGCCAACCTGCTTAACGGGCTGGGAGTGGACACAGAATACCACTATTCCCTCATGAAAGATCTGACCGGTGCCCTGAAGGTGAAGGTACTTCTGGCCCAGGCACTGTTCGGCAACCCGGACATTCTGCTTCTTGACGAGCCGACAAACCACCTGGATCTGGACGCCATCGCATGGCTGGAGGAGTTTCTCATCAACTTTGAGAATACCGTTATCGTGGTGTCCCATGACCGTTATTTCCTTAATAAAGTGTGCACCAGCATCGCGGATATCGACTACGGCAAGATCCAGCTCTACGCGGGCAACTACGACTTCTGGTACGAGTCCAGCCAGCTGATGATCAAACAGATGAAGGAAGCCAACCGGAAGAAGGAGGAGAAGATCAAGGAGCTGCAGGAATTCATCCAGCGGTTCTCCGCCAATGCCTCCAAGTCCAAACAGGCTACCTCCAGAAAACGTGCCCTGGAGAAGATCCAGCTTGACGATATCAAGCCCTCCAGCCGTAAGTATCCCTACATTGACTTCCGCCCCTTCCGGGAGATCGGCAACGAGGTGCTGACTGTGGAGAACCTGACCAAGACCATTGACGGCGAGAAGGTTCTGGACGGACTGACCTTTACCCTGAACCGGGAGGATAAGGTGGCCCTGGTAGGCCCCAACGAGCATGCCAAGACCGTCCTCTTCAAGATCCTTGCCGGGGAGATGGAGCCGGATGAGGGGTCCTACAAGTGGGGACTGACCACCAGCCAGTCCTATTTCCCCAAGGACAATTCCGCGGAATTCGCCGGGGAGGACACCATCGTGGAGTGGCTGACCCAGTACTCGGAGGAGAAGGACGTCACCTATGTCCGCGGTTTCCTGGGCCGGATGCTTTTTGCCGGGGAAGATGGAGTCAAGAAGGTACGGGTGCTTTCCGGCGGCGAGAAGGTCCGCTGTATGCTGTCCAAGCTGATGATCTCAGGCGCCAATGTGCTGATGCTGGATGAGCCCACGGACCACCTGGACATGGAGTCCATCACCGCCCTGAACAACGGCCTGGTCAAGTTCCCGGGCGTGCTGATCTTCTCATCCCGGGACCATCAGATCGTCCAGACCACGGCCAACCGGATCATGGAGATCGTGGGCGGGAAACTCATCGACAAGATCACCACCTACGATGAATACCTGGAGAATGATGAGATGGCAAGGAAACGTTTCGTGTTCTCTACCACTGAGTCGGAGGAGAAGGACGACTGACCGCAGCCATTACAGATGATCAAAAGGGTGCAAAGTTTTTAGCGGACTGCTAAGGACTTTACACCCTTTACAGCTTTTAATTAAAAAAAGGAGAACCCCCATGAGCATCATCACCATAGAACACCTGACCAAATCCTATACCCAGCGGCTTCTTTTCGACGATACGGCTTTCAGCATCAACGAAGGTGAGAAGGTAGGTCTTATCGGTATCAACGGAACCGGCAAATCCACCCTGCTGCGGATTGTGGCGGGTCTTGAGGAGCCGGACGAGGGACCGGTGGTCCGCAGGCGGAATCTTTATGTCCGCTATCTGCCACAGATTCCGGAATTCGTGGAGGGGGACAGCGTGCTGGACAGCATTGTCCGGGACAACCAGAAAGAACCTCACTTTGCGGGACGGGAAGAGATCGAGGCGGCGGCAAAGACCATCTTAACCCAGCTGGGCATTTATGACTTTGATGCCCGGATGGAGACTCTGTCCGGGGGCCAGCGCAAGCGGGTGGCCCTGACCAGCGTGCTTTTATCCACCGCGGACCTGCTGGTGCTGGACGAGCCTACCAACCATCTGGACAGTGCCATGGCCGACTGGCTGGAAGACTATCTGCGGCGTTTCCGGGGCGCTCTTCTCATGGTGACCCATGACAGGTATTTCCTGGACAGCGTGACCAGCCGGATCGTGGAGCTGGACAAGGGAAAGCTCTACAGCTATCAGGCCAATTACGAAGGCTTCCTGAAATTAAAGGCAGAGCGTCTGGACATGGCTGCCGCTTCTGAGCGGAAGCGCCAGTCCATTCTCAAGGTGGAACTGGCCTGGATGCAGCGGGGTGCAAGGGCCCGTTCCACCAAACAGAAAGCCCACATCCAGCGCTACGAGGCCCTGCGGGACCAGAAGGCCCCGGAGCTGGACAGGCAGGTGGAGCTGGAGTCCGTATCCAGCCGCCTGGGCCGGACTACCGTGGAGCTTGAAGGCCTTTGCAAATCCTATGGCAGCAAGGCGCTTCTCAAGGATTTCGATTACATTTTCCTGAAAAATGACCGTGTAGGCATCATCGGCCCCAATGGCAGCGGCAAATCCACCCTGCTGAAGATGATCGCCGGCTGGGTAGAGCCGGACGCCGGTACCATCCGGATCGGTCAGACGGTGAAGCTGGGATACTTTTCCCAGGAGAATGAGGCTATGGACGAAAGTCTCAAGGTCATCGACTATATCCGCAATGTGGCTGAATATGTGAAGACCGGGGATGGCAGCATCAGTGCCTCCCAGATGCTGGAGCGTTTCCTCTTCCCGCCCAGTGTCCAGCATACGGTCATCGGGCGGCTCTCCGGCGGGGAGAAACGGCGTCTGTATCTTCTGCGGATCCTTATGGATGCCCCCAATGTGCTGCTGCTGGACGAGCCGACCAATGATCTGGACATCCAGACCCTGACCATACTGGAAGATTATCTGGATCATTTCCAGGGCATCGTGGTCACCGTGTCCCATGACCGCTACTTCCTGGACCGGATGGTCCGCAGGATTTTTGCCTTTGAGGGGGACGGGGCTGTGGTCCAGTACGAGGGCGGATTTACCGACTATCAGGCGGCCTGGGCACAGAAGCATCCTGGGGCGGCAGCAGGCGGAAATGCCGGAGCAGGCGCCGGGAAGACCAGGGCGGGAGACGCTGGAGCAGGCGCCGGGAAGACCGGGGCGGGAAATGCCGGAGCAGGCGCCGGGAAGACCGGGGCGGGAGACGCTGGAGCAGGCGCCGGGAAGACCGGGGCGGGAGACGCTGGGGCAGGCGCTGGGAAGACCGGGGCGGAAGCCGCCGGAGACGGAGCCGCCAGTGCAGCCGGAAGTGGCGGTACAGATTCCCGGGATGCCGGCTCCGTATCTGGCCGTGCTCACCA
The DNA here is from genome assembly GCA_910577655.1 of uncultured Lachnospiraceae bacterium. Classification (GTDB taxonomy): domain Bacteria; phylum Bacillota; class Clostridia; order Lachnospirales; family Lachnospiraceae; genus Brotaphodocola. The sequence continues at coordinate 54,439 of CAJTOW010000013.1, forward strand.
GAAAAAGTTGAAATTCTCCTTTAAAGAGCAGCGGGAATGGGACACCATCGAGGATGAGATTGCCGCCTTGGAGGACCGGATCGGGGAACTTGACACCGAGATTGAGGCCTCCGCCACGGTCTTCGGCAGGCTGAACCAGCTCATGGAGGAGAAGGCAGAGACCGAGGCGAAGCTGGAGGAGAAAATGGAGCGGTGGATGTATCTTAATGAACTGGCGGAGAAGATTGCGGGGCAGAAGGCCTGATAATGGCTCAATATCTTTTCTGCCTTGCATTATAATTGCGATAGTAACTGTTTATTTGTTACAGATCACGGGGGATGTTCCAGAGCTGGTATCTGCCGCCTTCCCAAAACAACCAGGCCATGAATAGTGACCATCAGAGTTACTGTTCCCGGAGGGGATGTTCCGGAACATACGCTCTGGAAAAAGTTTTTCCCAGATTGCGGGTTTCGGATGCAGAAGCTCTTAGCTGGCAGAAATCTGCTAAAAGCAGGACCCAAAATACAGAACTCGCTGCGCTCAGACAG
>CAJTOW010000014.1 GCA_910577655.1 uncultured Lachnospiraceae bacterium
TTTTGATATCATCCCCTCGCCGGTATTCCTCCAGCGAACGGACTGCGGAGTAAAGAGCTTTTAATAAAAATGTTTTTCCGGTTCCGTTTTCCCCTATGATCAGATTTATATTTGAAAATTGTCCACAGGAAAAATGCCCAATCATGCCAAGATTTTCTAAGTGAACTTCATCAATTCTATAGCCCATATTTATCACCTTCTCACTTTCAATTATTCACAGCCTCTCATAGAATTAATCATACCACAATAAAAATAGATTCACAACGAAAAGAAAAAGGGATTTTCCTTGTGCATCTGCACATTTTTCTGTCAACCGAATTAGGCGCACCGTCCCTACTATTTCAATTTTTGGAATGCTAAAATAAACCTATGGATAAAGTAACCAGCTGGCCAATGTCACTTTGATCGGGCCGTCTCCCTATCTGGCACTGGGGCTGACTGCACCATGGGTGAGCATCTGAAATATTCCTTCAAATGGATCTGGCTGCTGGGAATATTGTGTACGGTATTTGTAGGAATCATTGGCAGGATTCCCGTGTAATGCATCTGCAGAGTCCTGCCGTGCCTGGGCGCGGCAGAACTCTGGAAGTAAGTACATTGTAGAGCTGGCTCGTGTAGAGCCGGAGAAGAGGATCCCGCCAGTGGAATTTATTGACTGGCTGTCCACCCGCAGCCGCCGCCAGCGCCTGCCAGAAGGAATGGTTCGCCGGACTGAAAGCCCCTGGGGTCTTGGGGGACTGCCCCCTGCCCCGGACTTATCGGATTGCGCTGGTTCCTCCCATGTCAAACCGGACCCGGTCAATCACTTTCATTGAAGAATTGTCGTAGACAACTATATTAAATCCCCGCCCATTTCTGGAATATCCCACACCATCTATCTCAATTATAGATGCTTTCCCGGCATAGTACCCCTGGCTGACTATTTTATAAACAGAACGTCCGTTACGGAAACCGCCTGTTATTGTAAGTGCCTCTTTGCTGGTTTTTTCTATAGGGGCCTGTCCCGGAAGAATGACTGCATAATAACTGCAGCGGCGTTTATCACTGAAATCCGTTTTTAACCCAAAGTCCTTTAATGTCTGTTTCATTTCATCCGTAATGCCTGTCACCGCATCTTCCCGGACCGAAATAAACACAGAATAATATGGGCTCCTGACAGCTTTAAAATATTCGTTAAAATCAGATATATGGGGAAGCTCGCAGTTCCGGATCAGCTGGGCATAATATTCTTTTGTTTCTTCCCACTGGTGGTCCGGAACAGGGGCAATGCCGTAGGTTTCTGACAGCAGGTTTCCCATATACTTTGACATTTTGATGGAGCCCCATAGATTTTCATGGCCAATTACGCTTTCTTTCGGAAGCTCTGCCCCGATGGCTTCATAATATCCGGTTTCACAAAAATTATAATAATCAATATGATGGTCTGCGGCATATTTTGTGAGATTATTATGTATTCCATCATTCATTTCATTTCCGGGAAGGCTGACCAGAGCCAGCCGGATGTGGTTCTCCTGGCAAAGGGCAGTTAAGCGGTCCAGATATTCCAGCATAAGGGGGTCAATGACCGGTTCAAAATTTTCATATCTGTCCGGGTCGCTGGACTGAAATGTCCCATAAGCCTGGGGGCCGTAATCAGCAATGGCGGAATAACCTTTTAATTCAGCATATTGGTATTCAGACTGGTCAAGGTCATGCTCTGCCAGGGAAGACCATCTGGAATGAAAGCGGATATTGGTCAGGTAGTAGCTTAATTCCGACTGGTTTTCATCAAGGGAGCATAGGGCATTTACTGCCTCTGCCTTTACTTTGGACCATTTCATGGGATCCAGGCATTTTCTTGTTAAGCCTTCCGTAGTATTGATTGCGTTTTCCGGATGAATATCCATCAAAAATTTCGTGTCCAGCACAACTACCTGCGGAGACTGGAATCTGAGGGCTTCCTTCAGCCAGAAATAACTCAGGAAAATACTCTGCTGTTCACTGCCAAGGTTGTAGCTGCGGATTCCGCAGCTGTTGTATATTTCCTGGGGCGAAAAGGCATTTACACATACACTTGATCCGAAAAAAAGGACATCTATGGTATTTTCCTCCATCTGGTAAAACTGATGGTAGGAAGAGGTTGTCGGCCAGGTACTGTTTTTATATAAATACTTTGGCTCCAGGATTTGATTGATCCAGCATAATACGGAAGCCAGGATGCTGAGAAATATAACACTTCTTATAATACCTTTTATTTTTTCCGGCATATTAAAATCCTCCATAAATAAAATCATTGGCATCAAACCCGAATCCATAAGTGCCCAGTACCCATATGCCGCAGACCGCACACAGATAAATGCTCCACCGCACAGGCAGGCACTGCCGGACAAACCAGTTCCGGAGGACAATTCCCCGTTCCTGCAGGATACTTACAAATAACAGAAGCAGTAAAGACAGCCCTAATACCTCACATTCTTTCTGGTTCAGTCCAAGACGGAATATGGAGTTGTCAAAAAGAATCCAGGGATTCCGGAATGTGAACAGGGAACGGATCATTTTGATTCCTGTTTTCAGGGAATCGGCACGGAAGATGATCCAGGCAGCCGTGATCAGACAAAAGGTGACAAGCTGCTGGAACAGTCTGCGCAGTCTGGATCCTGGGGGCATCTGAAGAAATCCGTAGATTTTTTCCTGCAGGTCATGTGTCAGATCACCGGCAATCTGATACCCTCCATGCATCAGTCCCCAGAAAAGAAATTTCCATGAAGCCCCATGCCAGATTCCGCTGACCACAAAGGTAAGCACCAGGTTTCTGTATTTACAAAGCCGCCCGCCGCGGTTGCCGCCCAAAGGAATATAGATGTAGTCGCGAAGCCAATGGCTTAATGATATATGCCATCTCCTCCAGAATTCCTTGACGGATACAGAAAAATACGGATGGTTAAAATTATCAGTCAGACAGATTCCGAACAACTGGGATACTCCTTGTGAAATCGTTACACAGGATAAAAAGTCGGTATATAACTGAAAGCTGTACAAAACCCCGGCAACAGCCACATACAGGCCCTGGTAGGTCATATGGTTGTTAAAAACAGTATCAACGATTACAGAGGCTTTGTTTGCAATCATATATTTCAAAAAGAATCCCCATATAATAAGCTGGATTCCTTTCATGAATTTGTCTGAATCATACCGGTGCCCACAAAAAAGCTGCTTTTCCAGCTGCTGGTATCTTGGGATGGGGCCCTGGATGATATGCGGAAAAAAGGAAATAAACAGAGCATATTTGAAGGGATTGCGCTGGCAGTCAATACGGCCCTTGTAAATATCTGTCAGGTATGCAATGATTTGCAGGGAATAAAAACTTAATCCTACCGGAATGATCCATGGGAACTTCTGTTTATGGACAATACATCCCAGAAAGAAGTCTGTGCATTTGGAACCGAATAAGGGAAATACAGATAACACAATACCTGTTATCAGAATAAGCTGTTTCCATCCAGGTTTCCACTGACGTGTTCTCAGGTGCTGGATCAGAATTCCAAAAAGGTAGCTGATCCCTATTGACATGGCAAAGATGACCAGCTGCATCCGACGGTATATGGTAAAGTAATAAAAGAAGCCGCTTCCGGCCAGCAAAACCAGCCATCGGAAATTCAATGGCAGGATATAATATACTGCCGTCAGCAGGATCAGGAATACATAGAATCCAAAGGATACATAGTTCATCATAAGCGCCACCCCCATGTGTTGTACCGGCTTTGAAACGTGTACTTTTGCAAAGCGGCAACAAGTTATGGGGAGCCTGACGCCCGGGGCTGCTTGTCCCCAGTGAACTGTTACACTAACAATCACATTTCGACAGCTCAACTGCCAAAATTTGTTGCAAAATCAATGTTTTTATGGTAAAGTAGGCAACAGTCCCAGAAAATAATAAAATTTGCAAAAGTACACATTTGCAAATTTCCTCTTTTATCCACTGTTTTACAGTCAGCGGGGCAAATGTGCAGAGATGCCGGATGATTACGGGTTTTCGAATTTTCTGGCTTTCCCATAGAATGTACCGACAGGCATTCCGCAAGCATCCGCCGCCTGACGGAGCGTTATTTTTTTCTTTCTCCAGTCGCAGAGTATATTCTGGAAATTATCCGGATAGGGAAGGGCCGGACGGCCAAACCTGACCCCTCTGGCTTTGGCGGCCGCGATCCCCTCCGCCTGACGCTGCCGGATGTTGGCCCGCTCATTTTCCGCCACAAAGGACAGCACCTGTAACACAATGTCGCTAAGGAATGTCCCCATCAGGTCCTTGCCCCTCCGGGTATCCAGAAGCGGCATATCCAGCACCGCAATGTCAATCCCTTTTTCCCTGGTAAGAATCCGCCATTGTTCCAGAATCTCCCCATAATCACGCCCAAGGCGGTCTATGCTTTTGACATAGAGCAGGTCATCTCTTTTCATGCGGCGCACCATGCGTTTGTAAGACGGGCGTTCAAAATCCTTGCCGGACTGCTTGTCCATGAAGATGTTTTCTGCCGGTATGGACAGCTTTTGAAATGCCGCTGTCTGCCTGTCTTCATTCTGGTCACGGCTGCTGACCCGTATATATCCGTATATTTTCGTCATGTTTTCTCCTTTCCTGCCAGACCGGACGGAAGCGGCGCTCTCCTGCATAAGCTTTTGCAGCAGCTCTTCCGGCCGGCACAGCAACGGGTAATTGCGGCTGAACTTTGCCAGCCTATATATTTAGGAAGCTATTCTTTGCCGTTTTTTCCAAAAGCCGTTATCCTGCCCCATTCCTGCGGCGTTTTCCGGCACTGGCGCGCCCAATGCGTCACTTCCCCTGCCGGTTATATTCCTTCTGGACGGTCATTCACTTGTCAAAGTACTGGGGCGGACACGTTTTAGTATAACAGCAGGGGGATCTTTGCGCCGCATGAACAGCATCCGTAAGTGCGCGAAGGAAATTTTGCAGCAAATCTATATTCACCCTTGCCGTCGTGAAGGATGTTGTTACCATATTTTAATATAAACGCTTTTTCCAGAGCTGGTATCTGCTGGCTACAGAGGAACAATCTTGCCGTAAATACTAAGGAACTGTTATCTTTTTCTAAATAAAATACGCATCAAATGTTGAAAAATGAAAACAAATGCGTTAATATGAATAGAAATACTGTCTGGAAACGGGTAACAGCGCAAATAAGACAGCCTTTCAGGGCAGATCCGGCCCCGGCGGCTGCAAAAAAGGAGTACAGACAGAAGACATAGACAAAGGGGAGATTCAGGATGGAATGTAAGATCGTCACCATTCCGGGAGACGGAATCGGCCCGGAGATTGTCCGGGAAGCGTGCAAGGTGTTAGACAAAGTGGGAAGGGTGTATGGACATACATTTTCCTACAAGGAGATTCTCATGGGCGGATGCTCCATTGATGCTTACGGGGTACCGCTGACCGACGAAGCGCTGGCAGAAGCCAAAGCAGCAGACGCAGTCCTTTTGGGAGCTGTAGGCGGCAATGTGGGAAACTCCAGATGGTATGATGTAGCGCCGAATCTGAGACCGGAGGCCGGACTTCTGGCCATCCGCAAGGGCCTGGGTCTTTTTGCCAATATGCGTCCTGCCTATCTGTACCAGGAGCTGGCCCAGGCCTGCCCCCTGAAAAAAGAGATCATCGGCGACGGCTTTGATATGGTCATTATGCGGGAGCTGACCGGAGGACTGTACTTTGGTGAGCGCCACACAGAGGAGGTAGATGGGGTTCTTCAGGCAGTAGATACCCTGACTTACAATGAGCATGAGATCCGCCGGATCGCCATCAAGGCCTTTGATATCGCTATGAAGCGCAGGAAAAAGGTTACCAGCGTGGACAAAGCCAATGTGCTGGATTCCTCCAGGCTCTGGAGGAAAGTAGTGGAAGAGGTGGCAAAGGATTACCCGGAGATTACCCTGGAGCATATGCTGGTGGATAACTGTGCCATGCAGCTGGTGATGAATCCGCGTCAGTTCGACGTGATCCTGACGGAGAATATGTTCGGAGATATCCTTTCTGATGAGGCCAGCATGATCACCGGTTCCATCGGGATGCTGTCTTCCGCCAGTATGAATGAGACAAAATTCGGACTCTATGAGCCCAGCCACGGCTCCGCGCCGGATATCGCCGGAAAGGACGTGGCCAATCCCATCGCTACCATCCTCTCAGCGGCCATGATGCTGCGCTACTCCTTTGACCTTGACAAGGAGGCATCTGCTATAGAGGCAGCGGTTCAGAAGGTTCTGACAGAAGGGTACCGCACCGTGGATATCATGGCCGAGGGCTGCGAACAGACAGGCACTGCCAGAATGGGAGATCTGATCGCAGAGCGGATCGGGTGAGCTGCCGGAAGTTCAGGTTCACGATCATGGAGTTTGTTATAAAGATATCGTAGCAGTTCAAGTGGTATCTGAACTGTACTATCAAATAAGCAGGAGGAGAAAGTTATGAGAAGTGATAACGCAAAATCAGGTATGCAGCAGGCACCGGCCAGATCCCTTTACCGTGCCCTGGGACTGACCGACGAGGAGCTGGCACGTCCCCTTGTAGGTATTGTAAGCTCTTATAATGAGATTGTGCCAGGACATATGAACCTGGATAAGATTGTTGACGCGGTGAAGCAGGGCGTAGCCATGGCAGGGGGAACCCCCATCGTATTCCCGGCCATCGCTGTGTGCGACGGGATTGCCATGGGCCATGTAGGCATGAAATACTCTCTGGTAACCCGTGACCTGATCGCCGATTCCACCGAGTGTATGGCCCTGGCCCACCAGTTCGATGCCCTGGTCATGGTGCCAAACTGTGATAAAAATGTACCCGGCCTTCTCATGGCCGCTGCCCGTCTCAATATCCCCACCGTATTTGTCAGCGGCGGTCCTATGCTGGCTGGCCGGATCAAGGGGGAGAAGAAGAGCCTTTCCAGTATGTTCGAGGCAGTAGGCGCCTACGCCGCCGGGACTATGACCGAGGAGGATGTGGAAGATTTCGCAAACCGTGTCTGCCCAACCTGCGGCTCCTGCTCCGGTATGTATACAGCCAACAGCATGAACTGCCTGACCGAAGTCCTGGGTATGGGTCTTCAGGGCAACGGCACCGTGCCGGCCGTCTACTCCGAGCGCATCCGTCTGGCCAAGCACGCAGGCATGGCTGTTATGGATATGCTGAAGAAAAATATCTGTCCCAGAGACATTATGACAAAGGAAGCATTTGTCAATGCCCTGACCATGGATATGGCCCTGGGCTGCAGCACCAACAGTATGCTGCATCTGCCGGCCATTGCCCATGAGGCAGGCGTGGAGCTGAACGTAGATATCGCCAATGAGATCAGCGCCAGGACCCCCAATCTCTGCCATCTGGCCCCTGCAGGCCCCACCTATATGGAGGACCTTAATGAGGCAGGCGGTGTGTATGCGGTCATGAAGGAGATCAGCAAGCTGGGCCTTCTGAATCTGGACTGCATGACCGTGACCGGAAAGACGGTAGGAGAGAATATCAAGAATGCGGTCAACCGCAATCCGGAGGTTATCCGCACCATCGAAAATCCATACTCTGCCACCGGCGGCATTGCCGTGCTGCGAGGCAACCTGGCACCGGATTCCTGCGTGGTGAAACGCTCCGCAGTGGTTCCGGAGATGCTCAGGCATGAAGGTCCGGCAAGAGTATTTGATTGTGAGGAAGATGCGATTGATGCCATCAAGGGAGGTAAGATCGTGGCCGGAGATGTGGTGGTGATCCGTTACGAAGGCCCCAAGGGTGGCCCTGGTATGCGTGAGATGCTCAATCCCACCTCCGCCATCGCAGGTATGGGCCTTGGCTCTTCCGTAGCCCTGATTACTGACGGACGTTTCAGCGGCGCTTCCCGTGGCGCTTCCATCGGTCACGTAAGTCCCGAAGCCGCCATGGGCGGCCCCATCGGTCTGGTACAGGAAGGGGATATCATCGAGATCGATATCAACGCCAACACCATCAACATGCGGGTATCCGATGAAGAGCTTGCAAAACGCCGCCAGGGCTGGACACCGAAGACCAAAGAGGTAAACGGCTATCTGAAACGTTACGCCGACCTGGTAACCAGCGCCGACAAAGGCGCAGTGCTGAAGGGAAATTAAGGATAACAGTCAGACGGGCGGCAGATGGTATAAGAAGCAGCGTTGCAAACTGCACCTGTTTGCATAAGCAGCTTCTTATACCGTCTGCCATCGGGCGGAAGCCCGAAGCTTCTTGTCCCCGGTGGATTTCGGGGACAAGAAGATAGCCCGTCGGAAAGAATGAGACTGACTGGGCGGCAGATGGTATAAGAAGATAGTATTAAGAATTATTTAGAAAGGGAGTTTTCCAATGTCTGATACAAAAACCCCAGAGACCAGAATTATTAATGGCTCCGAGATTGTTGTAGAATGTTTGAAGGAACAAGGGGTGAAGACCGTTTTCGGCTATCCGGGCGGAGCGATCCTGAATATCTATGATGCCCTTTATAAGCATCAGGATGAGATCACCCATGTCCTGACCTCCCATGAGCAGGGAGCCGCCCACGCGGCGGACGGCTATGCCAGAGCCACCGGGAAGGTGGGAGTATGTCTGGCCACCTCCGGCCCGGGAGCTACCAACCTGGTGACCGGGATTGCCACTGCTTATATGGATTCTATTCCGGTGGTGGCGATTACCTGCAATGTGGGTGTAAGCCTCCTTGGCAAGGACAGCTTCCAGGAGATCGATATACTGGGTGTGACCATGCCCATCACCAAATACAATTTCATCGTAAAGGATGTGACGAAGCTGGCGGAAGTTATCCGGCGGGCCTTCACCATTGCCCAGAGCGGAAGGCCAGGGCCGGTGCTGATTGATATTACCAAGGATGTGACCGCGGCAGACTGTGAGTATACGCCCATGGAGCCGGAGACCGTGCAACTCCAGAAGGGAACCATCCTGGAGGAGGACATGGAGACAGCCCTGGAGCTGATCCGCAAATCTTCCAAGCCTTTTATCTTCGTAGGTGGCGGAGCGGTTCTGGCAAATGCGTCAGAGGAGCTGCGCACCCTGGCTCACCGGATCCAGGCTCCGGTGGCTGATTCCCTTATGGGAAAGGGAGCCTTCGACGGCACCGACGAACTTTACACTGGTATGGTGGGAATGCATGGAACCAAGGCATCCAACTTCGGCATCAGCGAATGTGATCTGCTGATTGTGGCAGGCGCCCGGTTCAGCGACCGTGTCACCGGCAATGCCCAGAAGTTCGCAAAGAATGCCAGGATTCTCCAGATTGATGTGGACGCGGCGGAGATCAACAAGAATATCCGCACAGATGCCAGTATCATCGGAGATCTGAAAGTGGTCTTGCGCAAACTCAACGCCCACCTGGATCCTATGAACCATGATGAGTGGATCGCCCACATAGAGCGGCTCAAGGAGATGTATCCCCTCCGGTATGACAAGAGTGTGCTGACCGGCCCGGGGATCGTGGAGGCTGTCTATACAATGACGGAAGGGGATGCCCTGGTCTGCACGGAAGTGGGACAGCATCAGATGTGGGCAGCCCAGTACTATAAGTACAGTAAACCCAGGACGCTTCTCACTTCCGGAGGCTTAGGCACCATGGGCTATGGCCTGGGCGCCGCCCTGGGAGCCAAACTGGGATGCCGCGATATGGGACAGCCGGATAAAGTTGTCATTAACATCGCCGGAGACGGATGCTTCCGTATGAATATGAATGAGATCGCCACGGCTACCCGGTACAATATCCCGGTGATCCAGGTGATCATCAATAACCATGTGCTGGGAATGGTGCGCCAGTGGCAGACACTGTTCTACGGAAAGCGTTATTCCCATACAGTGTTAAATGACTCTGTTGATTTTGTGAAGCTGGCAGAGGCCATGGGTGCCAAAGCATACCGGGTTACCAGGCTTGATGAATTTAAGGAAGCCTTCAGGGAAGCCCTGGAGCTTTGCGCTCCGGTAGTGATAGACTGCCAGATCAACTGTGATGACAAAGTATTCCCGATGGTATCTCCGGGAGCTCCGATCCAGGATGCGTTTGATGATACCGATCTTAAGATAGAGGTAAAATAGCGTAACAGTTCAGATACCCTTTGAACGGTTACAAAATAGCAGTAATGGTCTCCCGGAACTCTTTGGATAGATCCCGAAGAATCCCGGGAGGCCGCATATAGCCGGATACAGATATGTCTCCGGCGTGCTTCCGTCCAGCACTGCCGGTCTGGAAGCGCCCATCAAAAATTTAGGAGGAAAAAACAATGGGAAGAGTGTACAACTTTTCGGCAGGTCCGGCCGTACTTCCGGAGGAAGTGCTGCGTGAGGCTGCAGAGGAAATGCTGGATTACAAAGGAACCGGTATGTCTGTTATGGAGATGAGCCACCGTTCTAAGGCATTTGAAACCATCATCCAGGAAGCAGAGGCAGATCTCAGGGAGCTGATGAATATTCCGGACAATTACAAGGTTCTGTTTTTGCAGGGCGGAGCCCATCTGCAGTTCTCCATGATCCCCCAGAATCTTATGAAGAACAAGGTGGCTGACTACATTATCACCGGCCAGTGGGCCAAGAAGGCATTTAAGGAAGCCCAGAAATACGGCAAGGCTGTGGCCGTGGCCTCCAGCGAAGACAAGACCTTCAGCTATATCCCGGACTGCTCCGATCTGCCCATTGACGAGGATGCAGACTATGTATATATCTGTGAGAACAACACCATCTATGGAACCAGGTATAAGAAGCTGCCTGATACCAAGGGCAAGATCCTGGTATCTGATGTATCCTCCTGCTTCTTGTCCGAGCCGGTGGATGTAAGCAAATACGGCATCATTTACGGCGGCGTCCAGAAGAATATCGGTCCGGCCGGCGTGGTGATCGTGATCATCCGTGAGGATCTGATCACAGAGGATGTCCTCCCGGGAACTCCCACCATGTGCCAGTACAAGATCCATGCGGATGCCAAGTCCCTCTACAATACACCGCCGGCATACGGGATCTATATCTGCGGCAAGGTCTTCAAGTGGCTGAAGAAGCGCGGTGGTCTGGCAGCCATGAAGGAGTACAACGAGAAGAAGGCAAAGATCCTTTACGATTTCCTGGATCAGAGCAAATTGTTCAAGGGAACCGTGGCCAAGGAAGACCGCTCCATCATGAATGTTCCCTTTGTCACCGGCGACGCAGACCTGGATGCGGCATTTATTAAGGAAGCAACGGCAGCAGGCTTTGTGAACCTGAAAGGACACCGGACCGTAGGCGGTATGCGCGCCAGCATCTACAATGCTATGCCCATGGAAGGTGTAGAGAAGCTGGTAGAGTTTATGAAAAAATTTGAGGAGGCACATCAGGCATGAGAAAGATCCATTGCATCAATGCCATTTCCAAATATGGCACAGATTTCCTGACTGAGGAGTATGAACTGACAGACAGCCTGGAGGGTGCCCAGGGCGTCCTGGTAAGAAGCGCATCTCTTCATGAGACTGAGTTTCCGGACAGTCTGCTGGCCATCGCCCGCGCCGGAGCCGGGGTCAACAATATTCCCCTGGAAAAATGTGCCCAGGACGGCATCGTGGTCTTCAACACGCCGGGAGCCAATGCCAACGGTGTGAAGGAGCTGGTACTGGCCGGAATGCTCTTAGCCGCCCGTGACGTGGTAGGCGGCATTGACTGGTGCCGGGAGAACAAGGAGAACGCCAACATTTCCAAGGATATGGAGAAGGCCAAGAAGGCATTTGCCGGCGGCGAGATCCGCGGCAAGAAGCTGGGGGTCATCGGTCTGGGCGCCATCGGCGCCGAGGTGGCCAATGCTGCCGCAGGTTTAGGCATGGAGGTCTATGGTTATGATCCCTATATCTCGGTCAATGCGGCCTGGATGCTGTCCCGTGATGTAAAGCACATCACCAGCGCGGACCGGATCTACCAGGAGTGTGACTATATCACTGTCCATGTACCGCTGATGGATGCCACCAGGGGCATGATCAATAAGGAAACACTGGACCAGATGAAGGACGGGGTGGTGATCCTCAACTTTGCCCGGGATCTTCTGGTCAATGACGATGATATGGCAGAGGCCCTTGGTTCAGGCAAGGTCCGCAAGTATGTGACGGATTTCCCCAATCCCAGGACAGCCAATATGCAGGGCGTTATCGCCATTCCCCATCTGGGCGCATCTACAGAGGAGTCCGAGGACAACTGTGCCAAGATGGCGGTCAAGGAGATCATGGATTACCTGGAGAACGGCAATATCCGCAACTCTGTCAACTATCCTTCCTGCGATATGGGCGTCTGCAAGGCGGTCAGCCGTGTAGCAGTTATGCATTTGAATATCCCCAACATGATCGGTCAGGTCACCGGTATGCTGGCATCCGGCGGTATCAATATCTCGGATATGACCAACAAGAGCCGGGAGAAGTTCGCGTATACCCTTCTGGATCTGGAGAATGTGCCGGATGCCGCGACTATTGAAAAGCTGCGGAGCATCAAGGGCGTGCTGCGGGTGCGGGTAGTGAAGTAAAGGAGAAATCGCTATGGCGGAAATGAAACCATTCCGGTGTATCCGTCCCAGTGAGGAAGTGGCGTCTAAAGTGGCGGCACTTCCTTACGACGTTTATAACCGGCAGGAAGCAAAGGCAGTAGTAGAGAAGAATCCCATGTCCTTTCTGGCTATCGACCGGGCTGAGACCCAGTTTGGGGATGACATGGACCTCCATGATCCGGCTGTGTATGCCAAGGCCAGAGAGATGCTGGAGCAGTGGCTGGAGCGGGGAACCTTTGTGGAAGATACTGCGGAATGCTATTATATCTATGAGCTGACTATGGATGGGAGAAGCCAGACCGGGATCGTGGGCTGTGCTTCCATTGATGATTATGTAAATGGTGTGATCAAGAAGCATGAGAATACCCGGGAGGACAAGGAGCAGGACAGGATCTGCCATGTGGATATCACCAATGCCCATACCGGTCCTATCTTTCTGGCATACCGCTCGGATGGGGAGCTGAACCGGCTGGTGGAGAAAGCATGCCGGCAGGAGTGTCTCTATGATTTTACCGCGGAGGACGGTGTCCGTCACAGAGTGTGGCGGGTGGCTGACGAAGCGGCACTGGCGGGAATCAGGGAGTGCTTTGGCCGGATTCCCAATCTGTATATTGCAGACGGACATCATAGGGCAGCTTCCGCTGTGAAGGTGGGATTAAAACGCAGGAAGGAAAATCCGGGGTATACGGGAACGGAGGAGTTCAACTACTTCCTGTCTGTGGTATTCCCCGACGACCAGCTGATGATCATGCCTTATAATCGTGTGGTGAAGGATTTGAACGGGCTGGATCAGGAGGCATTTTTTAAGAAGATTTCGGAAAGCTTCACTGTGGAGAAGCGGGAGCAGAGCTGCCAGCCGGAGGTACCCCATCATGTGGGTATGTACCTGGACGGAACCTGGTATGAGGTGACGGCCAAAGAGGAGATCTGCCCCAGTGATCCGGTGAAGGGTCTGGATGTGTCCATCCTGCAGGATGCCCTTCTGGCCCCGGTTCTGGGGATCCAGGATCCCCGCACAGATGCACGGATCCAGTTTGTAGGCGGAATCCGGGGACTCGGAGAACTGGAGCGGCTGGTGGACGGCGGGGAGGGGGCAGTGGCCTTTTCCATGTACCCGACCTCTATTCGGGAGCTGTTTGCGGTGGCAGATGCGGGACTTTTAATGCCGCCCAAGTCCACCTGGTTTGAGCCGAAGCTGCGCAGCGGAGTGTTTATTCATAGGCTGGGATAGGATTTTTGTTTTGGAGATGCTGCAAAATGGATGATGATTCATCTGTTTTGCGGCATCTTTTTTCAGGAAAAATGTACCTGGACTAAATATCTTGTTTTTCAATCTATTTACCCCAATATCACAAAATTCCGGAAAATAATGATATGTGGGCAAAAGGTTTTACAGAATGGGTGAATGTCAAAAAGCCCTTGCAGGCTGTCAAAATATTCGGCCCTGGCAGTCTGATTACTGGCTGGATGGAGCAATAGTCTATCATAGTAATATGGATCAGAAGAAATGTTACTGTTCAAGGAGTGGTGGTTCCAGAGCGAACCTCTCGAAACATCACCCCCACGAACGGTAACAAAAATTCTGTTACAGACCTTCCTTACATCAACAGCTTCCTGATATCCAGCAGCCCCCATCCCTGCTGGTTCTGGGGCAGATTCAGGCTGGTGGAATTTTCTCTTAGGAACAGCTTTACATCCCGGTTGGTCATGGCAGGATATTTCTCCAGGAGCAGCGCAATGGCGCCGGAGACCAGAGGGGTAGACATGGAGGTGCCGCTTTTGGCGGTGTATCCGCCGGTGCGGCTGGAGCAGCTGGTGATGGATGCACCTGGAGCTACCAGGTCTGGTTTGCAGATGCTGGAGCTGGTGGGGCCGCGTCCGGAGTAGTGGATCATGCGGTTTCCCATGACATTGACTTCCTTATAGTCATCGGAGCAGCCCACAGTGATCACCTTCCGGCTGATGCCCGGGGTGGTGATGGAACCTCTGGAAGGCCCCATGTTGCCGGCAGCTACTACAACCACCAGCCCGTCGTCCCAGGCCTCGTCGACACCCCGGACCAGGGCGGAGTTCTCACTCATGTGTCTTCTGGAAAAGGAACCTACGGAGATATTGACAATGCGGATATTGTAATCCTCCTTGTGCTGGCGGATCCAGCGGAGACCGCACAGTACATCAGAGGAATAGCCATTGCCCTTCCGGTCCAGAACCTTGACCGGGATCAGATTGCAGGACGGTGCCACACCGCGGAAGCAGCCATTGCTGGCCGCACCGCTGCCGCCGATGATGCCGCACACGTGGGTGCCGTGTCCATTATCATCATATGGAAGCAGCCGCTGCTGCAGAATATCACAGAATACCGGAATCCGCCCCTGCAGGTCCTCGTGGGGGGCGCACCCGGTGTCTAAGACCGCGACTCCGATGCCGCGTCCTTCATATCCGAAACAATCGGTCCCATTGATCTGGATGATTGCCTGATTCACATAACATTACCTGCCTCTTTCTGGGTGGTTTACTATTAGGATATTCGCCAGAGTTTGGCCATGCCATTCCTAATTTATGACTCTTCCGGTTCGTGAGGCAGGGAAAATGGGGCGAAAGCAGACGTCAGGCCCGGGTTACTGTTGGCTGGGGATCAGTGAACAGTAATTGTGAAAGTACCACTCCAGAAACTTCCCGGCCCCATCCTCCTCATTGGTACCTGCTACATAGTCCGCTGCTGCCTTCACGTCTTCCTCCGCATTGCCCATGGCCACGGAGACGCCGGTTGCCTGCAGCAGGGTTAAGTCATTCTGGTTATCCCCGATGGCCAGGACCTGGGACATAGAGAGATCCAGCATCCGGCAGAGCCAGGCGATGGCATGGCCCTTGGAGGCCAGAGAAGAATTCAACTCGATATTGCAGGGGCCGGTGCGCATCATGGTGATGGAAGGGCAGGGACTGCCCATGGCCAGAAGTGTCTGCTGGGCCTCTTCATCCAGGGTGAAAGCTCCGATCTTCAGAATATCGATCTCCGGATGGGTTTTCAGATGCTCCAGAAGATCCGGCACGCTGTTCTCGGAGAAATGAATATAAGGAAACCTTTCACGCAGCTCAGGGTTCTTTGCAATAGAAGGCCGGATGGCCCCCTGGTCCGTATGGACATATACATAGACACGGTATCCCATCAGCCACTCCAGGGTATGGAGTGCATCCTTTCTGGGAATACCGGTAGTATGGAGGATGGAACCGTCGTCTGTCCGGCAGATCATGGCGCCATTGGCGCAGGCCGCGAAGGAAATTCCCCGCACCTTCAGGATATTTTCCCGCATGCCGGTCAGGATCCGTCCGCTGGCAGGCACCAGGATCAGGCCCTGGTCTGAGAGCTGCTGCAGCACCTGTAGTGTGTAATCACTGATCTGTTTGTCTTCATGTAACAGTGTTCCGTCCAGGTCCAGGGCGACCAGGCGGATCTTGTTAGCTATGTTTGTCATGGGAATGCACTCCTTATTATATTTATGTAGATTATGCCATGTCCTTCGGACATGCCACCTCCGGTGGATGCACACGGTTCGCCTCCTCCCTTTGGTCGGACGCGAACCGGCGCGGACATAATCTCTGCCGGGATTATACCATGTCCACTAACCTCATGCTGCGCCTCTGGCTTGCATTCGCTAAGTGGCCAGGTATATATTCACACTAAGCTCGAAAATACCTCGCTAAGTGTTCATATTATACCATATCCCTCTGTTCAATAGTGTCAATTCCAGTGTCGAGCAGAGGCATATTTGCCATAAATAACGTATGTTTATTGCTGAAATCTTTTTATAAGTGGCGAATTGCACAAATTTCTATTTTCAAATTCCCGAAATTCAATATAATAATAGACGTATCAGGAAAATTCATTCAGACGGGGAGATGGAATATGCTCAGCACGAAGGAAGAGGTATACGGCTATCTGGAGGAAATCAGCAGAGATTTTTCTTTGCGGGATCTGCGACGTTTCACAGCGAATGATATCAGTGAAGTCCTGAATATTTCCAGGAATCTGGCCAGCCAGTATTTGAATGAACTGGTGAAAGAAAAGAAGGCCGTGAAAGTCAATTCACGTCCAGTATACTTTTTCCATCGGAAAGGCATAGAACGGTTCTGGCAGATCGGCCTGGATACTTGTATCTTTTCCGGATTGGATGAGTTTTTGCTCAAATGCCGGAGCGGAGAATCCAAAAGGGATTTTCAGAAAGCAGTGGGACATTATTTAAGCCTTTCTTCCTGTATCGAACAGTGTAAGGCGGCTATCCATTATCCTCCCAACGGACTGCCGGTTCTATTATATGGCGCCAATGGAACGGGAAAATCGTTTCTTTCCAGACTGATGTTTGAATACGGAAGGAATGAGGGAGTGATCGGAAAGGATAAGCAGTATCTTGCCATAGACTGTACGGAATATACGCAGGATGTGGAAAAATTTTCCAGGAATCTGTTGGGAGAAGGGGGCGAAAAAGGATGGTTTTCACAAGCGGACGGAGGAATCCTGTTTTTTGATGAGATTGACCGTCTTTCTCCGGTAGGGCAGGAATTGATATTTTCATATCTGATACTGGGACAAGGAAGAACACATGGAGAGGGAAAAAGCCCTGGTCCCGGAGCCAGACTGGTATTTGCCACATCCAGACCGCCGGACGAGGCCATGTTTAAAGCCCTTTCCAGGCGGATTCCCATTGTGATCCCTGTCCCGTCATTGAATGAAAGAACCATAGAGGAAAAAGAAGAAATGCTGGTCTCTTTTTTGAAAAAAGAAGGCCGGCGCATGGGAGTGGATGTCGGCATCAGCCAGAATGCGTTTCAGCACATCCTGAATTATCCCTTTGAAAACAATATTGATCAGCTGAAATCCTGTATTACCAGCAGCTGTGCAGGGGCGTATATGGAAAAGGTGCAGGACGGGATTGTAATCCGCACTTATCATCTGCCGGATTATATGCTCTCAGGATTAAAGCTGGAAACGGACAAGCAGGAAGAGCGGATCGTCCATATGGGCAGCTACAGAAAAGAAGATTCCTTTGAATTGACAATCCAGTATTTTCAGATGATTTTAGATGAGTATCGGGATTATCAGATAGGACTCATGAATTTTGAGGAGCTGCTGAGCCGCTGCTACAGACATGCCAACGATTATTATGATTATCTGATCTACCGGCGGAAGCTGACAAATATCAAGATTACCACATACGAGCAGCTGATCAACCAGATTTTTGAGAAAACAAGTGAAATGTATGGCATTAACTTGTCAAAAAAGTATAGCTATCTTCTGGCCAGATGTCTGTATATACAGCTTCGGGGAGACCATATCCTTTCAAAATGGCAGAGTGATAACAGCGAGGCAATTGAAGGTCTGTCAAAGAACCTTCGGCAGAACCTGGACAAGGAGATGGTAGTAGCAGGGCGGATCATCAGCATCATCAAACAGAGCATGGATGTGGAGGTAGACACGCTGAATCAGCTGCTGCTTCTGCTGAACATCCATAGCCAGAATCAGCAGATCCGCTTTGCTTCTACGGCAGGAATTATCCTGAGCCATGGATATTCTACCGCAACCAGCATTGCAGATGCCGCAAACCAGATCATCGGAAAAAGAGTATTTGATGCGATTGATATGCCCCTGAACATGCAGAGTCAGGATATTGCCAGAATCCTGGAGCGTCATTTGGAATGTTATGTAACCTGCAAAAATATCGTTTTGCTGGTAGATATGGGAAGTCTGGAACAGATTCACCAGGAGATGAAGCATTTAGCCAACAAAAATATCGGCATTATCAATAATATTTCTACGGCGCTGGCAGTGGACATCGGATTGGGGATTCTGGGCAATATGGCAGTGGAAGAGATTCTGTGCAGAGCCAGTGAAAATAACATCTGTACATATCGCATTATAAACAATGTACAGAAGGAAGACGCCATTCTGTTCAGCGGCGAGAACGGCATGGATATTGCGGAAAAGATAAAAGAGATGCTCCTGAAAATATCGGAGGCCGCCATTCCCGTACAGTTTATTGTCTGCGATTACCGGAATCTGGCTAAAAACGGAAGTGCAGATGAGGTTTTTAATCAGTATCAGGTGAAATGTATTATCGGTCTGTTCAATCCGGAGATTCAGGGAGTTCCTTTTATTCCCCTGGAGGACATCATTTCCATAGGGGCAACAAGACAGCTCAACAGTATTTTCTCCGAGTATCTGGACGAAAAGCAGCTGGAGGTGCTTAACCAGAATCTGATCAAGAATTTTACCTTGAGCAATGTGGTAGGCTCGATCACTATTCTCAATCCCGGAAAGCTTTTGGATGAAGTAGATAAGTCAGTGAGACACCTTCAGGAGCTTACGGGGCAGAAGATTGAGGACCGGATAAAAATCGGACTGTATGTTCATCTCTGCTGTCTGGTGGAGCGGCTGGTGACGAAGACAGCTATTGAAAATTATGAGGGGCTGGAATATTTTGAAGAGCATCACCAGGATTTTATTAGGGATGTAAGAGCGGGTTTTATGGGAATTTCTGGTCATTACAAGGTGGAACTTCCGGTTAGTGAGATTGCTTACATCTATGACTACATCAATATGAATTTAAAGAACAAGGCAGCAGGGCTTATGCCCGGAAACAGCAGCCAGGAAGACGAATAGGAGGATACGAAATGGGTATTGTTTTATCAAGAATTGACAACCGTCTGCTTCACGGCATTGTAGCCAGTCAGTGGGCAGGACGGTCGGGGGCGCAGAGAATTATGATCATTGATGATACTGTGGCCACCAATGAGCTGACAAAGGCAAGCATGAAGATGGCAAGACCTACAGGCATGGCTATCTCCATTATCACAGAAGAGGTTGCCTTAAACAACTTTAAGGCAGGCAAGTATAATGACCATAATGTATTCGTAATTGTAAAAAGCCCGGTAACTTTAAGCCGTCTTGTTGATGCAGGAGTAGAGATTCCGGAGCTGGTGGTAGGAGGAACTACCAAGCCGGAAGAGGGGGAAAACAGAATAAAATTATATCAGAGAGCTTATGCAAATGACCAGGAGATTGAAGCCTACAAGAGGATCAGGGCATCCGGGGCAAAGCTTTATGCCCAGTATGTTCCGGCAGATGCCATCATCAGTCTGGATGAGTTTTTACGATAGGAGGAAAAAAACATGACACTTTCTGCTTTGCAAATTATTCTGTTGATACTGGTTGCGGCTGAAATCAATCTGGACCGTCGTGGTCTGTCCCTGACTCATGCAAGACCAGCGATCGTAGGATTCTTGTGTGGTCTGATCCTGGGAGATATGAACAGCGGCCTTTATATCGGCGGTACGTTTACCCTGATGTCTCTGGGCGTTGCGGCGATCGGCGGTTCTTCCGTTCCGGATTACGGCGTGGCTACGATTATTGCCTGCGCATTTGCCAAAACAACCGGCCAGGGGCCGGAGGTGGGAATCACCATAGGACTTCCGGTAGGGATGCTGGGAGTACAGATGGATGTGCTGTACAAAATCTGCAATTCGTTTATTGCCCAGAAGGCTCAGAAATACGCCAACGAAAAACAGTTTACCAAGATGTACCGTATCCTTTATCTCTGCCCGGTGATGGTGGCTGTGTTTATGTCCCTTCCTACCGCGATCGCTTTGACGGCAGGAGCACCTCTGGTACAGATGATTCTGGATGTGCTTCCGGCCTGGGTGACCGGTGGACTTTCTGTGGCGGGAAAACTGCTTCCTGGTCTTGGTATTGCCATGCTGCTTCACTATATGCCTGCCAAGAAGTACTTTAATTATATTTTGATAGGATTTGTCATGAGTGCATACCTTGGAATGCCCGTGCTGGGAATCGCCCTTTTAGGATTGGCCTTAGCTTATATGTTCTATATAGGTAATGAACAAAAAGCGACTGTTGGATTTGCAGGAGGATTGGAAGATGAGTAGAGAACCGGTTTTAACAAAAAAAGATTGTGTCAAGGGTGCCATCCGCTGGTCTTTAATGGCAGTAACCACATTTAACTATGATACCCAGCTGGCTCCGGCAGTTGTGTTCGGCATCGGGCCTCTTCTTCGGAAGATTTATCCGGATGATGATGAATATGTTGAGGCATTAAACAATCATTTTAAATATTTTAATACCCATCCATGGGTTGCTAACCTGGTATTTGGTGCAACTCTGGCTCTAGAGGACAGGGAAGGGATCAGCGCCTGCGATGCGGTTCAGAACATTAAGGTCAGCCTTATGGGCCCTCTGGCAGGCATCGGAGATACTTTGATCTGGACTCTTCTTCCTACGATCCTGGGTTCGATTGCCGGATATATGGCACTGGAAGGCAATCCGGTAGGTGTGATCTTGTGGCTGCTTACCAACTTGTTCTTTATTGCTGTCCGGACGCAGCTGATGTGGGTCGGATATAAAGAGGGAACAAAACTGATTACTAAGTTCGGCAATCGGATCGCACAGATTACGGACGCTGCTTCTGTACTGGGCCTTACGGTAGTGGGAGCTCTTGCTGCCACGGTAGTGACAGCCAAGACGTCGCTGGTATTCCAGATGGGAGAGATCAGTATGCCATTGGGAGATCTTCTGGACAAGATTCTTCCGTCCATGATCTCGGTTCTGACTGTCTGGGCACTTTATAAACTGATCGGGAGAAAAGGCATGAAAGTAACGAAAATTATTCTCATCGTTATTGTATTCTCCATGATCTGTTCTGCGCTGGGGATTCTGGCATAAATGACTGACAATTAAGAAAGAGGGAAATAAATGGTTGAGGTAAGTGCAGCAAAACGGGATATAACCCCTGAGTTTCCCATGTATATGCGGGGATATGCCATGCGTATAGGCAAATCCATAGGTGTGCTGGATCCGCTGTACTGCAGGGCGCTGACATTGCGGATTGACGGTCAGGTGTTTTTATGGATGACACTGGATCTGTGCAGACTTGAGAAGGAGATTTCCGACTACCTGCGTAGGGTGCTGGCCGCAAAGTATTCCATACCGGAGGAACATATTGTCATTTCTACCATACATACCCACTCCGGGCCGGATATCAGTTTTGAAAATGAGGGTGAGGACAGAAACCGGCGCAAAGCTGTATACCGGGAATTCTGTATGAAGCAGATTTTTGAGGCGGCCGATGAATGTTTTGACAGAGGATTTTTGGAGGTGAAGCCTTATCTGGTGCAGGGCTCAGCTGACGGAATATACGGTAACCGGAATTATAAAGAGAAGACCAGTGACAAGGACGTGAATCTGATCCTGTTCCGGAATGAGAACCATGTGGTAGCGGGCATGTTCCATTTTACCTGTCATCCCACGGTGCTGGGAATCCATAATATGAAGATCAGTTCAGATCTGTTAGGCAATATAGGAAAGGCCCTGGACGAGAAATACCATACCGTATTCATCACCATGCAGGGCGCCTGCGGAGATATGGGAAACCGTCAGTATCGTCAGGGAAATGATGAAAATGAGCTGTGGCGTGTCAGGGATGAGCTTATGGAACAGATCAACCATATGGCACAGAAGGAAACGCCGCTGGAGCTGAAAGTAAGTCCGGTAAAAACCATGGAGTATAACATCCGCCACACATATGACCGGGATGAGATCAAAGCACAGATTGAGGCGGATCAGAAAAAACTGGACGAAACATCCGATGAGGATCAAAGGAAACTTCTGTGGTCGGGAATCCGTCATCTGAAAAGGAAGATGGATATGGGCCAGGTGGATGTTAGCCTGGAATCGCAGATATTCCATCTGGGGGATCTGGAGATCGTTACCGTACCCGGAGAATTGTTTTCTGCGTTTGGTCTGGAAATAAAGAAACATATGAAAGCTCCCGTAAGGCTGGTATGGGGATATGCCAATTACAGTGCAGGGTATATCGTGGAGAAGGATGAGTTCGGAAAAGGTTATGAGAGCATGTCCACTCCCTTCCCGCAGGGCGAAGCGGAGACATATGTGGAACGGATTATCAGCAGACTGCAGGAGGAATATAAATGAGAAGATTTGTGATCGGTTCCCACCATCGGTTGGCTTATGGACTGAGAGATACCTTGGAATTTCTTACTTGTAAAGAAAATATTATAGATATCAGCGCTTATGTGGATGACACAGACGCAGAAGAGCAGATTGCCCAGGTTTTTGCTTCCATCGCACCGGAGGATGAGGTGATCATCATGACCGATATGCTGGGAGGCAGTGTGAACCAGAAGTTTTGCAGCTACATGGCGGAACACAGACATCTGATCAGCGGCATCAATCTTCCCTGCGCATTGAGTCTGGCTCTGCAGCCGGAGGATACGTATCTAACAGAAGAACAGATACTTCAGATTGTGGAAGAATCCAGAAACCATCTGATCTATGTCAATAAGTATCAGGCTGTGGACGACCAGGCAGATGAATAACCGATAATTTGCCTTGGAAACTACCAGATGATGTGTCGAATATCCGCATACCATAGGACATGTAGTGCATCTTAAGATTTTCTTCATAATCTATTTAGAGATTCTACATTCATTTTCAAAAAGGCTGTGCTATACTAAGACCATAAGAAATGTACAGAGAATAATCCTTAATCCTTTTTGAAAATCGAATCCTTTGGAAATTGTATCCCGTGTTGCCCATCACAGCACGGGACTTTTTCTGTGTGCGTGTAACAGTTCAGATACCCCTTGAACTGTTACGGCATCTGCCCATGAGAATCGCTACGCGATGGGGCAGATGCCCTTCGGCCACTACGTTTTCGTACGGTCAGCGCAGCGAGTGCGCAGACCTGTCTGAACTGTTACGTGTGCGTAACAGCTTATTAAAAAATGCTTTTCTTTTCCAGGGAAATGTGATAAAATAAAAACACTTCATGGATATTCCTTTGTTTCTGCCATTCAGGCATCGTGCAGAATTCCACGAAACAGACAAAAATGATAGACAGGCTTTCGGTCATCCGTTATACTAATAAAAAATGTGTGTATGGAAAGGAGGCCTTGCTGTGTTTGGATACCGGCCTGTCGGAGAGGAAGAGGTTATTCGGAAAAATATGGCGTTAGCCGAAGAAAGAAATTATACAATAGAATTTATTGAAGCACTGCCGGAGCATGTGCAGGCGGAACTGATTGACGGGCAGATCTTTTATATGGCTACCCCCGCGACTCTGCATCAGCAGTTGTTGTCATTTCTGACATTGGAGATTGGCATGTATCTGAGACGGAAAAAGGGTCCCTGCCAGTTGCTTTTTTCACCAACGGCTGTATATCTGGATGAGAATACATATCTCATACCAGATCTGCTGGTCGTATGTGACAAGAAGAAACTGGACCGGAAGGGAGTCCGCGGCGCGCCGGATTTTGTGGCAGAGATTCTGTCTCCCTCCACCTGCGGCAGAGATTGTCTGCTGAAGCGGGATAAGTATCAGAAGGCGGGTGTCCGGGAGTACTGGATTCTGGATGGAGAACGCCGCACCGTCCAGGTGTACGATTTCCAGCAGGGGCGCAGCTCCGGGTACAGCTTCTCTGATCCGGTGCCGGTGGGGATATTTGGGGATCTCACGGTGGATTTTACGGAATTCATGCCGGAAAGCGATTGACATTTTCCAAAGATTATACTATGATAAGAACAGAAAATAGAACAAATGTTCGCTACAAAGAGAAAAATAAAGATTAAAGAGTGTCCGTGTGCTGGCCAGGTATGCCATGGCATGCAGCCATATGCCAGTGATGTGGTTTCCAAAACCCGGGTATGCAAAGGGCCCATTTATGGTGCAGCTCCCGGCCCCATGTGCGGTACACTCATAGAATGGAGGATAAGGATGAATAAGGATGATAAGTTAAAAGCATTAGATGCGGCGATTACACAGATAGAGAAGTCCTATGGCAAGGGATCCATCATGAAGCTGGGAGATTCCGGTAAGAATATGAATGTTGAGACCGTTCCCACAGGCTCCATCAGCCTGGATATCGCCCTGGGCCTGGGCGGTGTGCCCAAGGGACGCGTGATTGAGATCTACGGCCCGGAGTCCAGCGGTAAGACCACGGTGGCTCTCCACATGGTATCAGAGGTGCAGAAGCGCGGGGGAATAGCCGGATTCATCGATGCGGAGCATGCCCTTGATCCGGTATACGCCCGCAATATCGGTGTGGATATTGACAATCTTTACATCTCCCAGCCGGACAATGGCGAGCAGGCCCTTGAGATCACCGAGACCATGGTGCGTTCCGGCGCCGTGGATATCGTGATTGTGGACTCGGTTGCCGCCCTGGTGCCCAAGGCTGAGATCGACGGTGAGATGGGTGATTCCCATGTTGGCCTCCAGGCACGTCTCATGTCCCAGGCTCTGCGGAAGCTGACAGGTGTCATCAGTAAGTCAAACTGTACGGTGATCTTCATCAACCAGCTTCGTGAGAAGGTCGGCGTCATGTTCGGCAATCCGGAGACCACTACCGGAGGCCGCGCCCTGAAGTTCTATTCGTCCGTGCGTCTGGATGTGCGCCGGACAGAGTCCTTAAAGCAGGGGGGCGAGGTCATCGGCAACCATGTCCGTGTCAAGGTGGTTAAGAATAAGATTGCTCCGCCCTTTAAGGAGGCAGAGTTTGATATTATGTTCGGCAAAGGGATATCCAGGGAAGGAGATATCCTGGATCTGGCTGTCAAGGAGAATATTATCGAGAAGAGCGGCGCCTGGTATTCCTACGCAGGAGCCAAGATCGGCCAGGGCCGTGAGAATGCCAAGAATTATCTCAAGGAGAATCCGGGGGTTTGTGCTGAGGTGGAATTAAAAGTACGGGAAGTCTATGGACTTCCGGGAGATGTGGTAATTCCGCCTCAGGAGGAGGCGGCTCCTGCTCCGGAGACAAAGGCGGATGATAAGAAAGCATGAGAGAGTGGGTGCAGACCGGAAAATGGCAGATCTCATCCCGGGATTCCATAGAAATAGCAGAAGAAAGCGAGGGTGAGCATGGGATTTCCGGGAGAAAGACAGGGAGGAAGGTTAAGGCAACAACTGACCGGGACACTGGGAGGTCTGCCAGGGATCAGGCATTGTCTTTTCTGGAATATGCAGACCGCACCGAGGAGGAGCTGAGCCGGAAGCTGAAGGAACGGGGATATTCTCCAGCGGAGATTCAGGATGCACTTTCCTTCCTGCTGGAGTACCATTATCTGGATGACAGGGCCTATGCGGAACGCTATGTACGTGCCCGTGCCGGGAGAAAGAGCCGCCGTCAGATCCGGGCAGAACTGGAGCAGAAAGGGATTGCAGGAGAACTGATTGAGACGGCCCTGGCAGATGGAACTGTAGATGAGGAAGGCCAGATCCGCCGTTTCCTTGAAAAGAAGGGAGTCTGTTCCGGAGAGGAGACAGACCCCCGGCAGCTTCGCAGAGTGACCGCAGCACTGGCGAGGAAGGGGTTTTCCTATGATAAGATACGCAGTGTGATGGGACAGATGACAGATAACTGGAATCAGGATATCTGAACTGTTACCTAAAACTTCGTAACCAGGAGCGAAGATACTTGACATAATCTATAAAAAAGATTAGAATTGAAGTGTTGTATTTTTGTACAATGAAAACTAAATAAGGAGGTGCTCCTGTGTCAACGATTATAGCAGTTGTGATCACACTGTGTGTTGTGGCGCCTATTAGCTGGGGTCTTGCAATCACCAATCGGAAGAAGACTTACGAGTCAAAGATTGGGACTGCAGAAGAGAAAGCCAGAGAGATAATAGATGAAGCGTTAAAGACGGCAGAGACAAAGAAGCGAGAAGCTCTCCTGGAAGCGAAAGAAGAGTCTTTAAAGACTAAGAATGAGCTGGATAGAGAAACCAAGGAAAGAAGAGCTGAGCTTCAGCGCTATGAAAGACGTGTACTGAGCAAAGAAGAGAATCTGGACAAGAAAGCAGAGAACATGGAGAAGCGGGAAGCCAGTCTGGCTGCCCGGGAGGAAGCCCTGAACAAGCGGAATGCCGAAGTTGAGGCATTGTACGATAAAGGGATGCAGGAACTGGAGCGAATTTCCGGTCTGACCTCCGAACAGGCTAAGGAATATCTGCTTAAATCCGTAGAGGATGATGTGAAGCATGATACTGCCAGACTCATCAAAGAACTGGAGAACAAGGCGAAGGAAGAGGCAGACAAGAAGGCCAGGGACTATGTGGTCACAGCGATCCAGAGATGTGCGGCTGACCATGTTGCCGAGACGACGGTTTCGGTTGTGCAGCTGCCCAGTGATGAGATGAAAGGCCGGATTATTGGTCGTGAGGGCCGGAACATCCGTACCCTGGAGACCATGACAGGGGTAGAGCTGATCATTGATGATACGCCGGAGGCAGTAGTCTTGTCTGGTTTTGATCCGATCCGGCGGGAGGTTGCGCGGATTGCGCTGGAGCGTCTGATTGTAGATGGACGTATCCATCCGGCCAGAATTGAGGAGATGGTTGAGAAGGCACAGAAGGAAGTGGAAGCCAATATGCGTGAGGATGGAGAAGCAGCGACCCTGGAGGTCGGTATCCACGGCATCCATCCGGAGCTGGTGAAGCTTCTGGGTAAGATGAAGTTCAGGACCAGCTATGGCCAGAATGCCCTGCGGCATTCCATTGAGGTGGCCCAGCTTGCCGGACTTCTGGCAGCAGAGGTAGGTGTGGACGTGCGTATGTCCAAGCGTGCCGGACTTTTACATGACATTGGCAAATCCATTGACCATGAGATGGAGGGTTCCCATGTGCAGCTTGGTGCAGATCTTTGCAGAAAGTATAAGGAATCTGCGGTTGTGATTAATTCTGTGGAATCCCATCATTGCGATGTTGAACCCCAGAGTCTCATTGCCTGCATTGTGCAGGCTGCGGATACGATCTCCGCAGCAAGGCCTGGTGCGAGAAGAGAGACCCTGGAAACATATACGAACAGACTCAAACAGCTTGAAGACATCACCAACTCCTTCAAGGGAGTTGACAAATCTTTTGCGATTCAGGCTGGCCGTGAGGTCAGGATCATGGTAGTTCCGGAACAGGTGAGCGATGACGATATGATTCTCATGGCCCGCGAGATTTCCAAACGGATTGAGAACGAACTGGAATATCCAGGCCAGATCAAGGTCAACGTGATCCGGGAATCCCGTGCTACAGATTATGCGAAATGATGTTCTGGTGAATAGTCCGGGGGATATCAGAACGGTTGCGTCTGGTTGGACAAGATCTTTCATACATGCCTGAAACAGCAGGATGGCGGATTATAACAGAATGATTGCCGAGAGATAAAATGGCTGGAACTTGTGAACGGGTTCTGGTCATTTTTGTTTTTGTAAAAACTGGATTGTGTATTATTTCTTACATTTTCAGCTTAAAAATTACAATATTGGTAATTCTATTGACAGCAGTGAAGTTCTGTAATAAATTGAAATGGAAAAGAAGTGATCTTGTTGTATGTTTCTTTGCAGATTCATAAATGCAAAGACAGCCATAGCCGGATCACGGGAACAATTATGAAAAGTGATAGGGGGATATATGTGAATATGAGACGATTGGGAAAAGGAATTCTGCTGTTTGCGACGGTGGCAGCACTATTGACAACATCCGCGTTTCCAGCATTTGCAGCCACACGAAAGAAAATAAGAAGCGTTAGCGTGAATATTGAGGCGGTCATCGAACCGGAGACCCGGTTTGGTGAGGAAGAGATTGAAGTGGAGGTCCGGGGCGGATCTTGTTCCTATGATTACTACGATATCGAGAATGTTGGATTTGAATGGATGGATGAGGATGTACCTGAGCTGACCATCTATCTGCGGGCAGATGAGGGCTATTATTTCGCACTGACCAAGGCAAGCGACGTGAAGCTGGTTGGTGCCACCTACGTGAAGGCGACCAAGCAGGATTCCTCTGAGACTCTGGCTCTGCGTGTCAAGCTGCCTTCCATGGCGGAGCGTGTGGGCGCACAGACCGAGGTCACTCTGGCTGACAACGGATTTATCTACTGGGATGATGTCCGCAATGCCGGAAGCTATGAAGTCCGTCTCTACAGGAATGGTACCGGTGTCGGCGCCAGCTACATTACCACAGAGACTCCCTATCTGGATGTACGCAGCCAGATGTCAAAGCCAGGTACCTACAGCGCCAGAGTCCGCGGAGTCAATAAGATCAACCCGGAGAATAAGGGCAAATGGGGTGAGTCAACAGCAGTGACCATATCGGACGAACAGGCAGAGGCGATCCGGAACGGAAGTGCCGGCGATACCTTCGTCCGTGGAGAGTGGATCTATGATGGAACCGGCTGGTGGTATTCCCACAGCGATGGAACCTGCACAAAGAACGGCTGGGAGCAGATCAAGAGTGACTGGTATTTCTTTGATGAGAATGGATATATGAAGACCGGCTGGATCGACTGGGAAGGAAACAGGTATTATTGTGACCAGAATTCCGGAGCCATGCTGAAGAATACCACAACCCCGGACGGATATATCCTGGGAAGCGACGGAACCCCCAAAAATAATTAGATACGGACATACGTAAAAGGGACAGTGATGTTTTACGGATTTCCGGATGCATAAAGGGGCCGTCGGGAAATGATATCAGTATACCATATATTGCCGTGATATTTCATAAATCATGGGATATATAGTGTGCAGACAGTCATTTTCCGACGGCCTCTTTATGTATCTGGTGTTTTGCGACAGTCCAGCCGGGCAGCCTCCTGCCCCCGAAAAGTGCCGTTTATGCTGTTATTGTGGTTCGGTAATACTCTGCGGGACTGCCCCGCCGGGGATGACAGGATCCTTCATCTGGCAGACCCGGTAGTATTCCTTGGTTTCCTGGTTTTTGACCGTCTCGGAACGGTTGGCAGAGAGGAATCTGGCCAGCTCATAGCAACTGATCCAGATCTCGTTGTTCCCGTCCTTCTGGGATTCGTCAAAAATCAGCTGCATGCCAAAGTGCAGATGAGGCTCATCAATATTGTTGGTATTTTCCGTAGCGCTGTAGCCTGTGCGTCCCAGATATCCGATCACATCACCAGCCTGGACATAGCTGCCTTCCTTCAGGGTCTTATGGTAGGGATAATTTTTCCGCAGGTGCGCGTAATAATAGTACCGCTTCTTGTCAAAGCTGCGGATACCAAGGCGCCAGCCTCCGTACTGGTTCCAGCCTATGGCTTCCACATAGCCGGACTCTACCGCAATCACCGGAGTGCCTACCTGACCCATGAAATCGTGGCCAAGATGCTGTCTGCGGAAGCCATAGCTGCGGGCGGCGCCGAAATCGTCATAGTCCTGGTATGGATAATTTTTGGCAATGGGAGAGAATGCCTTCAGACCGTATTTTGTGGTCCACACCATTTCACCGGTGGTCTGGTCAGGTATCTGGATTTCATAGGTACCTACCATTCCGCCGAGAACTGCTGTATAGGCCTCCAGATAGTAAGGATAATATTTGGAATCCGCAGTCAGCGTCTCCATGGAAGTGCCGGATTTCAGCTTTTCAATCAGGTTCTCCAGGTCCGCCTGTTTGTAGCGGGAAAAGTCGCCGCCATACTTTGTGCCCAGCCAGGCCAGAAGCTGGATCCAGGAATAG
The DNA here is from genome assembly GCA_910577655.1 of uncultured Lachnospiraceae bacterium. Taxonomy (GTDB): domain Bacteria; phylum Bacillota; class Clostridia; order Lachnospirales; family Lachnospiraceae; genus Brotaphodocola. Next base: position 30,070 of record CAJTOW010000014.1, read on the forward strand.
TGGGGTTCCTGGCCATAGCTTTCCACATCATAGCGGAGTGCCTGGGCCATGGCATCGGCGGTGACCTGAAAGTCCACCCATTTGATGAAATTCTTCTGGCCGGAATTGCCAGAACCAGAAGAACCGCCTTGGGTGGCAGAGTTTCCGGAAGCATTGTCAGATCTGGAAGAATTTTCTTCACCCGCAGAAGTTGTGGGTTCTGAGATACCCAGAATCCTGACAAAGTCCGCCCCGGCTCCACTGACTGTCTGGGAGATCCCGGATAATTTTTCGCTTAGTCCCCCGGATCCGGAGTCCAGATCCACCTGGTGTTTGTAAAGAACCGAGAGAAAGAGAATCAGGGTCAGACAGAGAAACATTGGTTTTACTGATTTCATAAGAACCTCCCCTCTGTAAAACATATGCAAAAAGAATGATAAAGATGTGGAAAATTGGACAAAAGCAGTCTTACAAGCAGGCTTGACATCTGCTTTTGTCCGGTTTTCCTTGTCCCGTGAGCTATAACAATTCATTACCAGATCCGTGCAGTTGGAGACAACCGGATTGTCCTTTTGGCGGATTTCTGATATTCTGATAAAAAGTGTGGTGATAAAAATGATAAAATTTGCAATCTGTGATGATGAGCCCTATATGGTCAGGGAAATCGCAGATCAGCTTTCAGCATATATGGCGCAGGTGCGTATTGCCTCATACAGTGTCAATTGTTTTTCTGGTGGTCAGTGTCTTCTGGAGAGTAGGGAGGACTTTGACCTGATCTTTCTGGATATCCAGATGGAGCATCCCGACGGGATGGAGACTGCCAGGGCGCTGCGCCGGCGGGGGGTACGCAGCCTTCTGGTTTTTGTGACAGTCCTGAAGGAAGCGGTTTTTGATGTCTTTGAGCTGCAGGCATATGATTATCTGGTGAAACCTTTGGAACGGGAGCGTTTCCGGCGGACTATGGACCGGGCTGTGAAGGCGCTGGACCAGGGGACAGAGAAACAGATCATGATCCAGAGAGGGAACTCCTGGGAGGTGGTTCTGTTGTCGCAAATTGTGTATTGTGAGGTACAGGGGAGGAAGCTTTATATCCACCGGAATGATGGGACTGTCCTGGATTATTATGACAGACTGGAAGCATTTGAGCATCGCGTGGACGGACGGTTTTTCAGATGCCACAGAAGCTATCTGGTCAATCTGGCTTATGTACGTGGCTGCCGGGACGGTCAGGTACTGCTGTTCCAGGGAGAAGCGATTCCTGTTTCCAGACTGCGGGAGCAGGAACTGACCCAGACACTTTTGCGCTATATGAAGGAAAGAGTAACAGACAGGTCTGGGTGTTACCAGGCTGACCGTACAAAAACGTGATTGCTGTGGGTGTCCGGCTGAACTGTCATAAGAAAGGAATCATGAATATGGATTATTTCGGTGCGTGTTTTGATTGCCTCTGTCTGGCAGGACAGTGTATACTGCACATGCTCTTTTTGTGCAGGCTTACGGGAAAACAGTGGAAAGCATGGTACTTTGCCGTCCTCCTTCTTCTGGTAGGTGTATTTTCGTGGATCGGTGTCAGACTTTCTCTGGGTGGAACAGCCGGTATTGGCATATGGCTGGTGATTTTATATGGGATGAACCGACTGGTTTTGAGAAACCATAGGACAGTGTCCTGGACGGCTACGATTCTTACAGTCTATATTTCCCAGCTTTCCTTCGGCATGATCAATTCTGTGGAAGCAGTGCTGTTTCCGCGCTGGATCGGGAAAACGTTCCTGTATCTGCTGGTTCTGCTGGCATCCGCGGCATCCTTCATGATCTGCGTCGGCTGCTGCCGCCTTGTGCTGGACTCCCTGTCTCTGAAAGATCGTGACCAGCTGCCTTATATTGGACTGCTGTTGTTTCCCGGCTTGTTTTTCTTTGTGGCAGAGTGGTATATTCTGCAGACTGCTTACACGACGATGCTGCCGGTTTCGTCTCTGGCCGAATCCGGGAAGCATGTGGCGCTGCTTTTCCTGCAGCTTCTGGGACTGGGGGCATTTGTATGTACCCTATATGCCTACAGGCGCATCTGCCATGATTTTCAGACCCGGGAGGAGCTTCGGTCCCTGACTCAGGCGATTCAGGCCCAGAAGGTTTATATCTCGGAAGCCCGGACGCGCTATGAGCAGACCAGAGCATTTCGTCATGATATTAAAAACCATCTTTCTGTGCTCAGTGGTCTGCTGAACAATGAAAGACTGGAGGAGGGAAGAGAATATTTAAAGAAGCTGAACATCATTTCCGACTCCCTGTCCTTTCCCTGCCATACAGGGAATCCGGTGGTAGACATTCTTTTGGGGGAAAAGCTGGGGCTGGCAAAGTCCGGTGGGATCGCGGTCCAGGTGTCCCTGGATCTTCCCGGAACCGGCAGGATCGATGATCTGGATCTGTGCGTGATCTTTGGCAATGCCCTGGACAATGCGGTCACGGCCTGCCGGTCTGTCCAGGGGGAGAAGTCCATTGTGATTCGGGGAGAGCGGCAGGGGGATTTCTATATGCTTGGATTTGAAAACACCTGCGCCGGGGAAGGTCAGCCCCATGTGGGAACCGGACTTGCCAATATAAGGTCCGTGGCGGAGAAATACCGTGGCGCAATGCTGATGGAGAAAGCACACGGACAGTTCTGTCTCAGTGTACTGCTGGATATTTCCGGCAGTTCTCTTTCTGATAGTTCTTCTGGGAGTCCGGATACGAAAAGCTCTGCCGGCAGTCTGGTATCCGGCTCCCCCAAACCATTCGTGACATTCAGAGAGCATCTCCATCCAAAAGCCTTGAAAATCTCTGGCAGAACAGTAAACTGGAACCAGGGCAGCGTCATAGACCTTTTGTTTACTTCTGAATTGTCGTCTGGCGCTGTTACTATAAAGGATTGGAGGAAGAAACGATGAGACCAATTACTGGATTGCACCTGAACGCGGTATGTTCGCCAGTGACTGGGGAGCAGGTGAAAGGATTGCGCAGAACCCAGCGGCCTGACGAGGAGACCAAAGGCCGTGCCTTAAGGCCCATGAAAAAGGACGAATACGTTCCTGAGGACAAGAAAACTCCATCTGGACGCTACTGGATGGATAAGGATGAGAACGGAAAGCTCAGGGTTCATTTCGATGATCCGTCCCGGACGGAGGATCCTGTCACGGGAAACAAGAAGGTAGGCGCCGCCAATGAGGCTGGAACTGTGGAATATCTGGGAGATGTCAAGGCAGCAGAAGCTTCCGGCAAAGCAGCCCAGACAGAGGCCCTGGTGGATAAAGCAGAGAATGCCGTAAACGGGTCAGACAGGGCAGATGCATCTGATGGCAGCATGAAAGCAGACGAAGCAGGCAAAAAACAGATGACAGGTGTACCCGGCGAAAACGGAGACAAAAAGGCAGATGGACCGGAGGAGGATGGCAAGAAAGCCAACGGTTCTGACGAGAAGAAAAAAGTGGAGACATGTACCGGCGACACCAGCAAGGTTGACCGGGAGATCGAGAAGCTGAAGCGGAAGAAAAAAGAGCTGGAGCAGAAGGTCAACAGAGAATCCGATCCGGATAAGGCAGAAGACCTGAAAAAGCAGCTTGCCCAGGTAGAAAGAGAGCTGAGCCAAAAGGATAATGACAGCTACCGGCGGCGGCATACGGTCTTCCATTAATCAAATACAACTATACTTTATCACACTCAAGGGGATGCCGTCAGATACTGGCGGCATCCCTTTTCCAGTGTGTCTGGCGGGCGGACATTCTGAACTGTTACATCTGTTTATAAAGAGATAATATCCTGGTCATCCGGGACATACAGATTCCCATGGTAGAAGGGCTGGCCTTCGGCCAGATAGCGTTCCCTGCGGCATCCCACGGTAGTCTTGTCCTCTGTATGCCACAGCACCAGATTGGGAATATGCAGCTCCTCTGCCAGAATACAGGCATCCTTTACCGTGCTGTGGTGCTTCTCATAGGGCTGGTGCTGTTGGCGCTCCTCATAGAGACAGAAGGCCTCGTGGAGCAGCCAGTCGCTGCCTTCCACAAAAGGCTTACAGACTGGATTGTAGGGCTCGTCTCCGGCGCAGGTCAGGCGTTTGCCGTTTTTCAGGACAGTGGTGAAGCCGAACTGTCTGGCTTTGGTGGAATGAATATCAAAAAAGGTGACATCATAATCCAGAATATGTTTTGTCTCCCCGTTCTGCACCGGGACCAGATGGATCCGCTGTCCGATCAGCTTGTAGAACTTGCCCTGAAGGGTCAGCCGGCAGAAGGTATCAATGGTTTCCGGCAGCTCCTCATGACAGTAGATATTCAGATCCCCCTCATAAGTCCCTTTCAGCATCCGGGTAGCGATAAACCGTACCATCCACACGATCCCCAGAAGATGGTCCGTATGCTCATGAGTCACAAAGATATGGTGGATCTGCTCATACCGCACTCCCATATCCTCCAGGATCCGGAGAATCCCATTGCCGCCTCCGGCATCCACCATGAAAAACTGATCTTCATCACGGAGAGCAAAGCAGGTATTGTAATAGTGGGTTACAGCAGCATTGCCTGTACCAAAAACATATAATTCTTCCATAACATATTCCTCCTGGTAAAATTATCTGGATAAATAATATCACAAGCCATTACGGACGTCAAAGGATAGTTACAGGTACAATCCAGATACTTGAAATATTAAAAGGGATAGAATATAATGGTAACCAGTGATTACCATCTACAGAAGCACACAGGAGGGGGACATGAGAGATTTAGCGTATTTGAAACTGTTGGCAAAACACTATCCCAGCGTCAAGGCGGCGTCCAGTGAGATCATCAACCTGACTGCCATCTGCGGCCTGCCCAAGGGTACCGAGTACTTTTTCAGTGATCTCCACGGAGAGTACGAGGCATTTATCAATCTGCTGCGCAGTGCCTCCGGGATCATCCGGGAGAAGATCAAGGAGACCTTTGGCCACATTATCCCTGAGAATGAGCAGATCGAGCTGGCCCACCTGATCTATTATCCGGACCGTAATCTGGCCCGCCTTACACGGGAGGGGAAGAATACAGAGGAGTGGCAGCGGGTCACCATTTACCGGCTGGTGCAGATCTGCAAAGAGGTGTCTTCCAAGTACACCCGTTCCAAGGTGCGCAAAAAGATGCCTCCTGAGTTTGCCTACGTGATCGATGAGCTGCTCCATGTGGATTATAATGATGAGAATAAGCGGGTCTACTATGGTGAGATTATTTACTCCATTATCGATACCAAGATTGCGGACAAATTCATCGCGTCCCTCTGTGAGCTGATTCAGAGTCTGACTATAGACAGCCTTCATATTATCGGGGACATTTTTGACAGGGGGCCCCGGGCGGACATCATCATGAACGAGCTGATGCGGTGCCATGATGTGGATATCCAGTGGGGGAATCATGACATTTCCTGGATGGGCGCGGCCACGGGAAACCCGGCCTGTGTCTGCAATGTGCTGCGGATCGCCATCAGCTACAACAGCTTTGACGTCCTGGAGGACGGATATGGGATCAATCTGCGTCCCCTTTCCATGTTTGCGGCAAAGGTGTACAAGGACGATCCCTGCACCCGTTTCGTGCCAAAAATCCTGGATGAGAATATCTACGATGCAGTGGATCCCGGACTGGCGGCCAAGATGCACAAGGCCATTGCCATCCTCCAGTTCAAGGTAGAGGGGCAGATCATCAGGCGCCACCCGGACTACGGCATGAATGACCGGATTCTGCTGGAGGCGGCAGATTTCGCCAAGGGGACAGTCATGATCCAGGGGAAGGAGCATGCCCTTCTGGATACGGCGTTTCCCACCATTGATCCTGGCGATCCCCTGAAGCTGACCCAGGAGGAGGAGGAGCTGCTCCATGCGCTGGTGCTGTCCTTCAAACACAGCGACCTGCTCCATAAGCATATCCGTTTCCTCTATTCTAACGGGGAGCTGTATAAATGCTACAACGGCAACCTGATGTACCACGGCTGTATCCCCATGCGGGAGGACGGCAGCTTCGAGGAAATGCTCTGTGACGGGAGGCGGCTGGCCGGCAAGGCCCTGATGGACTACATCAGCGAGCAGATCCGCAAGGCATACTGTCTGGATGACAATGATCCAGGCAAGGCGGACGCCAGGGATCTGATGTGGTACCTCTGGTGCGGCGCCAAATCTCCGGTATTCGGCAAGGACAGGATGACTACCTTTGAGCATTATTTTGTGGCGGACAAGAGCACCCACAAGGAGCATATGAACCCCTACTATCAGCTGAGCCAGAAGGTAGAGTACTGTGACCGGATTTTAAAGGAGTTCGGACTTCCGGTTAAGGGTTCCCATATTATCAACGGCCATGTGCCGGTGAAGATCAAGGATGGCGAGACTCCTATCAAGGCCAATGGCAAGCTGTATATCATTGACGGCGGTCTCTCCAAGGCCTACCAGAAGCAGACGGGAATCGCCGGTTACACCCTGATCTACAATTCCCATCACCTGGCTCTTGCAGAGCACAAGCCTTTTGACCCGGAGAAGGAGAGTACCCCCCGGGTGACCATTGTGGAGAAGATGAAGAACCGGGTCATGGTGGCTGACACAGATAAAGGCGTAGAACTGAAGGAATGTATTGCGGACTTAAAGGAGCTGGTGGCAGCTTACCGGTCCGGCGATATTAAGGAGACGGAATGAACAGAGAAGAATTTCTCCAGGGACTAAGAGATGCTCTTTCCGGACATGTCCCCCCGGCAGTGGTCCGGGAGAATCTGGAATATTATGATGATTATATCCGCACGGAATGCCGGAAGGGACGGACAGAGGCGGATGTGATGGCGGAGTTGGGGGATCCCAGGCTCATTGCCAAAACCATTGAGGATACGACCCCCGGCTCCGGGGAGGGCGCTTATGAGGAGTACCACTCCTCCGGCTTTGGCTATTCCGGCAAAGACAGCCAGTATGCCCGCGGCATGGCCGGACAAGATCCGGAGTATCAGAGCTCCAGGAACATCCATTATTATGATCTGAACAAATGGTACTGGAAGGTGATCGGGATCGTGGCTGTGATTCTGGTTCTGACCATGGTTATCTCCATCGTCACGGGGATTCTGACTATCGTGGTTCCCATGCTTCCGGCCCTGATCATGGTGGCCCTGGTCATGTGGTTTGTCAGGGGGCCGAAGCACTAGAGTGTGTCTGAAAATTGCTGGATATTCGTCAATATGCGGAAAGTAGGCAAAAACCATACCCTGGTTCACTCTTTTTCTGCGCTTTAGGGCAGATAACCGGGGCTTCTAAGGATATTTCCAGCGATTTCATACCGGATTTTGTGCAGAATTTAATTTTCAGACACACTCTAGAGCGCACATTCCGAAATCAGCCTATGTGAAACTACGGTATTCGGCTATAATTACTGCTGATTTCACAAAAATTTCGTTGTAAAAAGCAGGTATCATATCAGAAGTTCGCTGTAGTACTAGATTTTGCGTAAAGCGGGGGGCAGATTTGCCCCCCATTTTCTATACATGTAAAGTGGGGCAGGCTCGGCATCATAAGGGACAACGTATACACTTTCTTACAGGGCTTTGTTCCATCTGCCAATTATTCTGCTGCTATATTTAACATTTACCTCTTAAAACCAGTCCGGCTTCGATTTATGAAGGCCATTTGTTACAAAAATTCTAAATTTCAAGAAGCCCCGGTGATTCTGTTACAAAGAATGAATTTCCCTTAAAAATATAAATTTCATGGAAAAAATCAGGAATTCATCCCATCTATTTCACGGAAAAATCCAGTTTTATGAAGAAATGTAATATTTTATTAATAAATTATAAAAATCCCTCCAGAACGGTTGACACGAAAAAGAATTATATGTATAATGAAAATGTAAAAAGTTGTAACAATTTTGTAACAGATAAGTATACAATGATTATTACATAGAATGGAGTGAATGAGCTATGAAATCCAGGATTTATATGACAGCAGTTGCGTTACTTGCAGGTTCTCTTACTATGGCGGTACCGGTGACCACATGGGCCGATACAGATACTGCTTCTCCGGTGCTGGAGATGCCGATGGAAGAGGACGATGAGGATGCGGCCGAGGAGATCGCGGCTGATCTGGAAACAGAAGAGGCCATTTCCCAGGTAATTGAAGCAGGTGCAGGAGAGTCCATTGAGGACGAAGAGGAGGAGATTCAAGAGGAAGAGGAGGAAGCTGCCGCTGCCGCTGTCAATGTCCGTCAGAATCTGGTCAATTATGCCCTGCAGTTTGTAGGAAGACCCTACCGGGCAGGAGGCAATGATCCCCACGTGGGCGCGGACTGTTCCGGCTTTGTTAAATATGTTATGCAGTATGGAGCAGGGATCTCCATGAACCGTTCCTCAGGAGCCCAGGCCAGCCAGGGTACTGCCATCAGTGCAGATGTCATGCAGCCAGGGGACCTGCTGTTTTATGGACAAGGCTCCAGGATCAATCACGTGGCTATGTATATCGGCAACGGCCAGATTGTACATGCCTCCACCGAGAGAACCGGGATCAAGATTTCTAAATGGAATTACCGTATGCCGGTCAGGATTGTTAGTATGCTGGGATAAAGGATATCGCGGCAGGTCTGAACTGTTATGAATGGTAGTTAATAATAAATCCAAAGCCGGGAAGTCTGGATCACAAAATCCAGACTTCCCGGCTTTGCTGGATGGTGTCTGAGGTGTTACCACGGTATCACCTTATCTTTTACATAGGGGGATTTGACTCTTTACAAATGAAGGCAGAGATTGTATACTGTAGTGAAGATTTCGGTCTGGCCTGGTCTGGCTGGAAGCGGGCCGAAAGAATAAGAAAGCGAATAACAGGCAGCCGTTCAGGGGACATCTGAACTGTTGCAATAACAGAGCAATCATAACCATTCAGGAGAGCTGAACAGTAAAAGGCTATGAAAACCAGAAGGAGGAAAAAGGCTATGGAACAGATGGAAAACCTTGCCTATTATAATGGAAGGATCACATCCATTGAGGATATGATGATACCGGCCAATGACAGGGGATTTTATTTTGGAGATGGGATCTACGAGGTGGCGATGGTATTCAACCACAGGATCTTTGCACTGGAGGATCATCTGGAGCGGATGGCAAACAGTGCTGCCATGGTGCAGATCGGGCTGCCCATGGCCAGGGAGGAGATCGGCAGGCTGCTGTCGGAGCTGGCGCTGAAGGTGGAGAGTCCCTGCCAGTTTCTCTATTGGCAGATTACACGGGCGACGGCGCCCAGAAACCATCTTTTTCCCAGCCAGGTTCCCAGTAATCTCTATGTGTACAGCAAACCCTGGAAGGGGGTGGAGATGTCAGATGAGTACCGTCTCATAAGTGTGGACGACACCCGTTTCCTCCACTGCAATATCAAGACCCTGAACCTGCTTCCCAATGTCATGGCAGCCCAGAAGGCCAGGGAGGCCGGGTGCAGCGAGGCAGTGTTCGTCCGTGACGGCTATGTGACAGAGGGCTCCCATTCCAATATTTCCATTATTAAAGACGGCGTGTTCATCACCCATCCCCTGGACAACCTGATCCTTCCAGGCACAGAGCGCAAGCATATGCTGGCTTATTGCAAGGAGCTGGGAATACCCACAAAGGAGCGGGCATTTACCCTGGAGGAACTGGCTGAGGCAGATGAGATTATCGTCTCCAGTACCAGTCACCCCAGTATGCGGGCCATGGAGCTGGACAAAAAGGCGGTAGGCATGAAAAACCCGGAGCTGGTGGAGAAGCTGCGGAAGAAATATATGGATGAGATCGAAGCACTGTAGGGTCAGTTGCTGAGGGGTGTCTTCTTGTCTTTGGAAAGTATGGGGCAGGAAGCGGCAGGCACCGGTCCGATGTGAAACCGGAGACTGCATATCATCATTTGGGAGGAGAGCAACTGATGAACCAGAAAAGAATTCGTGATTATGGAATCATACCCGGCCGCATGAAGCCGGGGAAATGGAACAAGATTACCGACGTGCCCGGTGTGCTGGTGGGCCATTCCACCATCCGGACCCAGGAGAACCATACCGGTGTTACGGTGATCCTTCCAGGGAGGGACAATGCTTTTGCAAGGAATTATGTGGCAGCCTCTTATGTCCACAATGGCTTTGGCAAAAGCTGCGGCCTGGTTCAGATCGATGAGCTGGGGACCCTGGAGACGCCCATTGCCCTTACCAACACCCTGAATGTGGGGCTGGTATGGGATGCCATGGCAGAATATGTGATCCGGCAGTGCAAAAAGGATGGGGTCCCGGTGCGAAGCCTGAATCCGGTGGTGGGAGAATGCAATGACAGCCAGATCAACCATATCCAGAAACGCGCGGTAAAGGCAGAGCATGTATGGGAAGCCATAGAGGGTGCAAAGGTGGACTTTGAGGAAGGCGCCGTAGGTGCCGGTGCCGGAACCATCTGCTACGGCCTGAAAGGCGGGATCGGTTCCGCTTCCAGGATCGTGGAACTCTACGGGAAGGAGTATACTATCGGTGTGCTGGTTCAGTCCAACTTCGGGGCTACTGCGGATCTGGTGCTGGATGGTGTCCGGACAGGGGAAAAGATTCTGGAAATAAAGAAGAAAATGGACGAAAACCAGGGCCAAAACAACGGTATGGAAGCTTCCAGGCTTCATGATGAAAGCGTCATGGATATGGCTTGTTCCTGCAAAGAGGGCCCTATGGCCGTCTCCCAGTGCGACAAAGGCTCCATCATGACCATCCTGGCAACGGACCTTCCGGTGTCGGACCGGCAGTTAAAGCGGATTCTGCGCCGCAGCGCGGTGGGGATTGCCCGCACCGGCGCCTATACCGGCCATGGCAGCGGAGAGGTGATGATCGGCTTCACCACAGCCAACCGGGTGCCCTCCGGGACGGCGGAGGAGCCGGTGACCCAGACCATACTCCACGAGTCCCTGATCAATCAGGCTTTCCAGGCCGCCGCCGAAGCGGCCCATGAGGCCATCCTCAATTCCATGGCCTGTGCCGCAAGAACCGTTGGTATAGACGGGGAGGTCTATTACGGGCTGGGAGAGTTTCTGTAATCATACACACAGCTTTTGACCGGCTTACAGGAATTCTGGCACACCTTTATCTGGCGCTGGCCAGAAAAGCCAGCCCGGCTTCCGTGATCTCACATCCACCCTTGGTACGGTGAACCAGGATCAGGCCCTGATCCGCCATTTCTTTCAAAAGCCCCCGCAGTTTGCCCTCGCTGATTCTGGTGCCGGCATCTGCCAGGGCTTTTTGTATGGCGGCGCGGCCGCTTCGGGGCATATTGCGGATGACTGTGAGTACCTCCCGTTTCAGGGTGCCGGAGTTGTCCTGGAGCGGGGCAAGTCCGTCCCGGATATAGGAGGGAAGCTGGGCCATGATCAGGGGATGGGCGCTGTACATGGAAGAGAAGTACTGGGCCAGGTTCACCAGCTCCCGGACATTGCCGGGATAGTCATAGTCCAGCAGAAACTGGTGGAGGCTTCTGGAGAGAATCGTATCCATCCGCAGCTGGGAGTGATGGAACATATTCTGGAAGAAATGCTCCAGAAGCAGAGGAATATCCTCCCGGCGTTCCCGCAGGGGGACAGTGTCAAGAACCGCTGTGCCCAGCAGGAAGAACAGGTCCTTTCCCAGGGCATTGTTCTGGACCAGGGAGTACAGATCCGGGGCAGAGGTGGCGATGACCCGGATGTCCAGGGCGTGCCGGGGAGGCAGGAAACCGTCGGCAGTATTCTGCAGAAGCTGGATCAGAAAGTCCTGCAGCTCTGGGCCAAGGCGCTCTATGTGATCTACCAGGAGGGTGCCGTGGTTGACTGCCTCCAGAAGCCCAGGCAGGTCATGGCCGGAAAGGGAGAGGAACTGGTTCAGGCTGATAAAGGGATGGCTGTAACGCCGGGAACTCTGATGGATCGCTTTGGCCAGCGCTTTTTTCTGGGTTCCGCTCTCGCCCTGGATCAGGACGGGAAAGTCGTAAAGGGAGATCCGTCTGGCATAGGAAAGCATCTCCTGGAGCCGGGGGGAGACAGTGATCAGGGAGGAGAAGCTGCTGCGCTGCCGTTCGATGGGGGAGGTCCCGGCGCCCTGGGCCAGATCCGGGGCAGACGGGGGGGCGTCTGTTTCCTCACTGGTATCTGGTTTGCTGGTCAAAAGGAACGCGTGGGCGTGATTGGGAAAGGCCAGCTCCATGACGCTGAGGATCATGGGAATCCCGGAGGAGCTGGTGATCCGGTAGTCAGCCGTCTGGCTCAGGAAGATCCTGGAATATACTTCCGGGAGGCAATGGGAAAACAGCATCCGGGCCTCCTGTTTTTCCGAGAGTCCCCAGTCACGGGAAAAGAGCTTGTTCATGGCCAGAATGGATCCGTCCTCGTCTAACAGGCAGACGCTGAAGGGCAGGTTGCCGACGGTGGCCAGAAGAAGCTGCTGGGAGAAGACAAAGCTGCTGTAGTAGCTTCCGGCAGTCTTCACCACCTTCAGAATGTGGGAAATATAATTCTGCGTGATCTGGTTTCCAAGTCTGGCAGGAAGATGGAACAAAGCACACAATTCGTTGATGGTGGAGATATCGATGATCCGGTTTCCGATGTTGATTACATTCCGGACATGGCTGGGGACCAGCTGGGGCTCTCCCACAGTGATGGCATAGCGTACAGACAGATCGATCTCCTGGGAATCTTCGGAATAGGGGACAAAGTGGTACTGGGTTACACCGGCTTCCTCAAATTGCCGGATGATACTTAAGGTAGACTGGAAGAGATCATTGACTACATAGACCCGCTCTCCAGGCGGGATCCTGATGATCTGGTCCAGAAATGCGTGGTTGAAGGTCCGGGTACACACGATCTGACCGGTGGATTCCGGTATGGGGACCGTAAAAAGGGACTGGACATGGGCGCTGGAAAACAGGATACACTGGTAGGGGAGAAGCTGGTCTGTGTCCGTGACCTCAGAGGGGGGAATGGTATCAAAGAGAACGTAATCCCCCAGAAGGGAACGGAGATAATCCTGGAATTCGATCCGGATATAAGGATTGATGCAAAGGATCAGTACGCGGTATTTGTCTTGGGTCTGGGACATGGGAAACCTCCTGAATATTTTGTGTTACGGTTCACGATGCTTCTTGTCTGGCGCAGCCGGACAAGAAGATGCACCCCGTGAACAGTAACCGGGACTATTTTACGGAATATGGGAATTTGCCGTAACGGGCATCTATTAGGATGATTATAGGATAAAAACCCCAATAAATCAACCAGATTGGTTTATTTAATTAAAAGAATCGTGGAAACTGAAAAAAATTCAACACTTTACTTTGACAAAGAAAAAAGGTGTGATTAAAATAATATGCAAGTAGTTCCAGAGAGGCGCTATTGGACACCGGGAGTACAGAACTTGGATCCCCGGATACCCATTAGGATCGCCTTTGTTTTTTTATATCGGAAGAATAAGGAGGAATTTTATGAAAAAGACAGGTAGGAAGTTATACTCATTGCTTCTGGCAGTGTCTGTGGCAGCTCTGACAGCCTGCGGAGGCGGTTCCGGCAGCTCAGGCTCCGGCACGGCGCCATCCTCTGGCGCACCGGCAGCAGACGGCGGGACCCAGGCGGTTCAGGAGGAGATCCCGGAAGGCGCGTCCGTTTCCCAGGAGACGGATATCGTGGCAGCCGTGAGCGTGGATTTCACCACCATGGATCCCATGGACACCAGCGATACCTTATCCGGTGGTATCCAGCGTATGATTTCTGACAGTCTGTTTGGATTTGACGATGACATGGGGATCATCCCCATGCTGGCAACCGGCTATGAGGCCAATGACACGGCTACGGAATTCGTCATCACCCTTCGGGAAGGTATCACCTTTACCGACGGCACGCCCTGGGACGCGGACGCGGCTCTGGCCAACTTTGCCAAGTGGGACGACGAGACCCTGGGTCTTAAGAGAACCACCTTCCTTTGCAATGTGCTGGACACTTTTGAGAAGGTAGATGACTATACCATCAAGGTAACCCTGACCGAGCCCTTCGGCGCCTTCATCAGCAATCTGGCCCATCCGGCCTGTGTGATCATGTGCCCGACGACCATTGAGGCCGGCGTGGAAGAGTGCGCCAGAAATCCGGTGGGAACCGGACAGTACAAGTTCGTGGAGTGGATCGAGGGGGATCATCTGACCCTGGAGCTGAATAAGGACTGGTGGGGCTATGATGCAGAGATCTGCGGCGGTACGGCTCTTGCCGATGCAGACGCAGGCTTTAAGACCATCACCTTCAAGCCCGTGGCCGAGAGCGCGACCCGTGTGGCCATGGTTCAGGCCGGCGATGCCCAGGTCATGTGGCCTATTCCCACGGAGAGTGTATCCGTGCTGGAGAGTGATCCCAATGTGACGGCTTACCGGGCAGACGGTATTGTAGTCCGTTATCTGATGATGAATACCCAGAAGGAGCCGCTGAATGACGTGAGAGTACGTCAGGCTATGGACTATGCGGTCAGCAAGGAAGCCTATATCCAGGTTGTGGATAATGGCCTGTCCTCTGTGGCCACCTCCATTATCGGACCGGCAGTCCAGTACTACAAGGGCAATGACGCCCGTCCCTATGATCCGGAGAAGGCCAAAGAGCTTCTGGCAGAGGCCGGATATCCCAACGGCTTCACCACTTCCCTTATGTACGCCAACACCACCACCAACCAGAAGCGTGCAGAGTTCTTAAAGCAGCAGTTAGAGCAGGTCGGGATCAATCTGGAGCTGAAGGGTATGGAGAGTGCCGTGCTGAACCAGAGAATCCAGGATGTGGATGTTCCTGGTTCTGAGGCAGAGGTGGAATGCTACCTGATCGGATGGTCTCCCTCTACCGGTGATGCTGACTGGGGTATCCGTCCCCTGGTGGCCATTGAGTCCGAGCCGCCCATGAGCTACAATATCTGCTACTTTGAGAATGAGGAGCTGGAGGGCTACATTAAGACGGGTCTGGAGAGCGCAGATGACGCGATCCGTGGGGAGGCCTATGCCAAGGCCCAGGATCTGCTTTTTGAGGAGAGCCCGATGCTGTATCTGAGCCTGGAACCCAATACCTGGGCTACAGGAGTAAAGGTACAGAATGTAAAGATCTATCCGGATGGCGCCATCAATATGAAGAATGCAAAAATGGCCAATTGATGCAACGGTTATCTGAACGGCTGCCAATTGACAAAAGCCGGAGAGAAAAGCGCCGAGGCGGGGAGACTCCCTGACGGCGGGTGCAAAATGACACCTGGTTAATGGAATACTTCAGGCGCTGCAGGACTGTAGGTTCAGTTTGCAGCGCCTTTTGCCGCCTTAACCCCTCACATCTGCCTCAGGGGCCACAGTCTGGAATGCCTGAACTCACGTCCGGCAGATACGGCGTAAGAGTTCAGGCAGGTCTGCGCGTTCACCGCACTGGCCCTGGGAAAATCTGGTGGCCGCAGGCATGAATGAAAGTAAGGAGATGAGAAACGTATGTTGCGATATACATTGAAGCGAATTATCGGAGTGCTTCCCACTCTGATCATAGTGGTAACCTTCGTGTTCTTTTTTGTCCGGATGATCCCTGGCGACCCGGCCCGTCTGGTGGCAGGAGAGCAGGCGACCCTGGACGCGGTGGAGGCGGTGAGAGTCCAGCTGGGGCTGGACCAGCCCATCCATGTCCAGTATCTGAAATATGTAGGCGGACTGCTCAGAGGCGACTTAGGCATGTCCCTGCGTACCAAACGTCCTGTTCTGGCTGAGGTGACAGCCCGGTATGGCAATACCATGGCTCTCACCGTGGCCAGCCTGGTGTGGAGTACCATTGTAGGGGTGATCCTTGGAGTATGGTCAGGAAAGAACCGCGGAAAATGGCAGGACTTTACGGGAATGACCCTGGCTGTTTCCGGTATCTCCCTTCCCAACTTCTGGATCGGCTTCCTGCTGATCATGGTATTTGCCGTGAAGCTGCGCTGGTTCCCCACTACAGGTACCGGAAGCTGGAAGAATCTGGTGCTTCCGGCCATAGCCCTGGGCACCAGTATCGCGGCCATCATTGCCCGGTTTACCCGTTCCTCGATTGTGGAGGTCATGAAGGAGGACTACATCCGGACGGCCAGGGCCAAGGGCTTAAAGGAGAAGACCGTGACCTGGGGTCATGCCTTCCGCAATTCCATGATCTCCGTGGTGACGGTTGTGGGCCTTCAGTTCGGTTTCCTTCTGGGTGGTTCCGTAGTCACAGAGGCAGTATTTGCCTATCCGGGTCTGGGGCAGCTTCTGGTGGAATCTGTGAATTACCGGGATTATCCGGCGATCCAGTCCCTGATCCTGATCTTTTCTCTGCAGTTTATCATCATCAATCTGATTGTGGATATCCTTTATGCCGTCCTCAATCCGGAAATCAAGTTGTCATAGGAGGGCGTATACATGATTGGTAAGAAAAAAGCCGCCAGTGGGCAGCTGAATGAAAAGACAGATATCAAGACACCCATATCGGAAATGATCCGCAAATTCAAAAAACAGAAGAATTCGGTGATTGCCCTGGTATTTATCCTCTTTCTGGTGTTGCTGGCTTTGTTCGGCGAGTCTCTGGCACCGTTTAAAATCAATGAATATGACTACAGCGCCATCCTCCAGGGCCCCAGCGGCGCCCACTGGTTCGGGACAGATGAGTTCGGAAGGGACCTGTTCTCCAGAATCATCAGCGGCACCAAGATTTCCCTGGCAGTGGGCCTTTCGGCTGTATCTGTAGGCGCTGTCTGCGGCACTGTCCTGGGGCTGCTGGGCGGATATTACAGAGGCATCGTGGATGCGGTGATCATGCGGATCTGTGATACCTTGTTTGCATTTCCGGGGATTATCCTGGCCATCGCCATCGTGGCGATCCTTGGAAGCGGCATCGGCAATGTGGTGATTGCGGTCTCCGTATTCTCCACTCCTACCTTTGCCCGTCTGGTGCGGAGCCGGACCCTGGCTCTTAAAAATTCGGTCTTTGTCCAGGCGGCGAAGAATCTGGGCGCATCCGATGCCCGGATTCTGTTCCGCCATATCCTTCCCGGAGCCGTGCCGGAGATTATCGTACAGTTCACCATGTCCGTAGGTTCCTCGATCCTGACGGCGTCCTCCCTGAGCTTTCTGGGTATGGGCGCCCAGCCGCCGACACCGGAATGGGGGCTTCTGCTGGCCAATGGACGGAACTATATGATGACCAGTATGCACTGCACCGTGTTCCCGGGACTGGCGATATTCCTTACTGTCCTGAGCTTCAATATCCTTGGAGATGGTCTCCGGGATGCCCTTGACCCGAAGCTGACAGATTAGAACAGACTGCCGGCGGGCAAGGGTCCGGATTGAGAGGACTGTTATCCCGGCGTCTCTTGCCTGGGACGGGGAAGTGACAGACAGGGCTTGTGGACGCTGTGCCGGCTGCAAGGGACATAGCAGCAGTGATAGAGAGAGGAGAAAGGCAACGGATGGAAGATAACAGAAAGAACATACTGGAGGTAAAGAACCTCCACACGTATTTTTTTACAGACAGCGGAGTGGTGAAATCCGTAGATGGGGTGGATTTTGAGTTAAAAGAAGGTTCTACCCTGGGAATTGTGGGAGAGTCAGGCAGCGGCAAAAGTGTGACATCCTTGTCTATTATGGGACTGCTGACCGGGACCACCGGAAAGATCACAGAGGGGGAGATCCTTTTGGAGGGCAAAGACATTGCCCATATCAGTGAAGAGGAGAAGCGCAAAATGCGCGGCAGCCAGATCTCCATGATCTTCCAGGAACCCATGACCAGCCTGAATCCGGTGATGAAGATCGGAAAGCAGCTGACAGAATGTATCCTGCAGCACCAGAACATTTCTAAAGAAGAGGCTTACAAAAAGGCAGAGGATATGCTGCGCAAGACAGGAGTGCCCCGGGTGGAGCATATGATGAAGGAGTATCCCTTCCAGCTTTCCGGCGGCCAGCGCCAGAGGGTGATGATCGCCATGGCTCTGGTGTGCCGCCCCAAGATCCTGATCGCGGACGAGCCTACTACAGCTCTGGACGTGACCATCCAGGCCCAGATTCTGGATCTGATGGAGGATTTGAAAAATGATATCGGCACGTCGATTCTCTTCATCACCCATGATCTGGGCGTAGTGGCCGAGGTCTGTGACGAGGTGGTAGTCATGTACTGCGGACGGGTAGTGGAAAAGGGCGATGTCAGGGAGCTTTTTGCAAAGCCATCCCATCCTTATACAAGAGGGCTTTTGAATTCTATCCCCAAGCTGGGAGAATCGGTAAAGGAGCTGGAGGCCATTCCCGGTAATGTTCCCAATCCCAAGTATATGCCTGTGGGATGCAAGTTCGCTCCCAGGTGCAGTCGGGCCTTTGACAGGTGCCAGAAAGAGGAACCGGGATTCTACCAGGTCGGTGACGGCCATACCTGCAGATGCTGGCTGTATGAGAAAGGGGGCGCTTAAAGGTGGCAAACAACACAGATTGTTTATTGCATGTGGAGGATGTGAGGATCTACTATACGGTGGCGGGCAAAAGGCTGGGTATGGTAGATTATGTAAAGGCAGTGGACGGCGTCTCCTTTGATGTGAGAAGGGGCGAGGTGTTCGGGATTGTAGGAGAGTCAGGCTGTGGAAAGTCCACTCTGGGCAGGGGAATCTGCAAGCTGGAAAAAACCACCGGCGGGACGGTGGTTCTTGACGGAGAGGATATCTCCCATTATAATGACAGGCAGATGCGTCCGGTCCGCAAAAAGGTACAGATGGTGTTTCAGGATCCTTACGCTTCCCTGAATCCCAGAATGTCCGTATTTGATATTATCGCGGAGCCTCTGATCATACACAGGCTGGCAAAGGATAAGCAGGAACTGGAGGAGAAGGTGCTGGAGCTTTTGCGGAAGGTGGGCCTGGATGATTACCATGCAAGGCGTTATCCCCACGAGTTTTCTGGCGGCCAGCGCCAGAGGATCGGGATCGCCAGAGCCCTGGCAGTGCAGCCTTCCCTGATCATCGCGGATGAGCCGGTGTCCGCGCTGGATGTGTCCATCCAGGCTCAGGTGCTGAATCTGATGAACCAGCTGAAAAATGAATTCAACCTGACCTATATTTTCGTGGCCCATGATCTCAGCGTGGTAGAGCATATCAGTGACCGGGTGGGAGTCATGTATCTGGGGAATTTTGTGGAGGTGGGAGATAAGGAAAGTCTGTATGCCAATCCCCTTCATCCCTATACCCAGGCCCTGCTTTCCGCGGTGCCGGTGCCGGATCCCACGGCAAAGAAGGAGCGGGTGATTCTGGAGGGCAGTATACCTTCTCCCCTGAATCCGCCCAGGGGCTGCAAGTTCCACACCAGATGCCCCAAAGTCATGGAGTGCTGTAAGAAGGAACCGCCAGAACGGTACCAGGTCAGTGAGGATCATTATGTGTACTGCCATCTGTATGATGACAGAAAATAACCGTCCGGGATCACAGGAACACCTGGTGGCGACAGTTGGGGATCTGGACTGCTGCCGCCTGGTAAGGTGTTTCCGGACGCCTGATGCTTCTTGTCCAGCGGAGCCGGACAAGAAGATGCCCACCGTGAATAGTAACGAATATATGCCTGTCTGGTAATATGGGCAGGAAAGGAAGGTATGGGTTTGATATGAAGCTGTTTATCAGTGCGGATATTGAGGGCTGCGCCGGTCTGGCCATTCCGGCGGAGGCCCATAGGCAGGAGGCCGTATATCAGGCTTTTGCCAGGGAAATGACCGATGAAGTGCTGGCTGCCTGCGAGGCGGCCAGGGAGATGGGAGCCACACAGATCGTGGTCAAGGATGGTCATGGGGACGCGTCCAATATTGATCCCCTGCAGATGCCGGATTATGTGAAGCTGATCCGGGGCAAAAGCGGCCATCCCTACAATATGATGTGGGGAATCGATGAAAGTTTTGACGGGGTCCTTTATATCGGCTATCACGCGCCGGCGGGAAACCCGGAGTTTTCCATCAGCCACACCTCCACGGGCAACAGTCTCTATATCCGCCTTAACGGGGAGTATATGAGTGAATTCATGCTGAATACCTGCACGGCGGCGAGTCTGGGGGTGCCGGTGCTGTTTTTGTCCGGGGACGAGGCCATCTGTGGTCTGGCCAGGAAGCAGGCACCCTGGATCGAGACAGCTGTGACCAAGTGGGGCGTGGGAGGGGCCACGGTGTGTGAGCCCCGGCAGGTGGTTCTGGAACGGATCCGCGCAGGTGTAAAAGGGGCTCTGGGGAAGGAGTTTTCCGGCTGTTGTACAAGGCTGCCAGAGGAATTTGTCTATGAGGTGACCTTTAAGGACTGGAAGAGGGCTTACCAGATGTCCTTTTATCCCGGCATGGAACAGGTGGATACCTTTACCTGCCGCCTGCGGGCCGGCAGATGGATGGATGTGGTGACAGCACATTGTTTTGTAGTGTATTGAGTGCTGGAGGACAGCTGGATATGGGGGGGGGAGGCAACAGCCTGGAGGACGTCTTGGCTGCTGCACAAAGAGTCAGATTTTTGCAGATCAGAATGAAGGAGACAGTTGATTATGAATATGCAGATGTTTGGCCGGATCTCAGATGCGTTTGGGCCAAGTGGATTTGAGGAGGACGTGATCCGCACCATTGCCGGGTACTGTAAAGGGTACAAGGTGGAAAATGACGCCATGAACAATTTATATGTCAGGATGCCGGATGTGGATGAGTGCAGGCCGGTGGTCCAGCTGGATGCCCATACAGATGAGTGCGGCTTTATGGTGCAGACCATCCATGACAACGGAGTACTTGGGATCCTGATGCTGGGCGGATTTGTGCTCAGCAATATTCCGGCCCATACAGTGGTCATTCGCACCAGAAAAGGTGATCTGGTCAAGGGGATCATCACATCCAAGCCGGTGCATTTTATGAATGCCAAGGAGAGGGCCAGCCAGGAGCTGGAAATCGAAGGGATCTATGTGGATATCGGTGCTACCAGCAGAAGCGAGGCAGAGGAGGTCTTTGGGGTCTCCATCGGCGATCCCATGATGCCGGATGTGTCATTTTCCTATGATGAGCAGCACGGGATCTGTCTTGGAAAGGCATTTGACAACCGGGCCGGGTGTGCCTGCATCGTGGATACCATGGAACAGCTCTATGAGGAGCGGGAGAAGCTTCCGGTTCAGGTGGTAGGCGCCTTCGCGGCCCAGGAGGAAGTGGGCATGAGGGGAGCCGCCGTGACGGCCCAGATAGTGAAGCCGGATCTGGCCATCGTATTTGAGGGCTCCCCCTCGGATGATTTCTATTTCAGCGCCAGCCAGACCCAGGGGCGGATGAAGGGCGGCGTGCAGATCCGGCGGATGGATAAAAGCTATATCTCCAATCCGGCTTTCATCGAGTATGCCATGGAGCTGGCGGATAAGTACGGGATTCCCTATCAGGAGGCAGTGCGGCGGGGCGGAAGCACCAATGCGGGTCGGATCAGCCTGACCGGAAAGGCGGTTCCGGTGCTGGTGCTGGGGGTACCCAGCCGTTATGTCCATACTCATTACAATTTCTGTTCCAGGAAGGATCTGGAGGCAGCCTCCGCTCTGGCAGCCCAGGTGATCCGGAATCTGGATGAGGAGCGCCTGCGGCACATCCGCAGACAGGACGTGCTGGAGGGATGGATATGACAAACCGGAGAAAACCTGTTATAGGAATTCTTGGTCTTACCAGAAGGACGGATCCGGGGCTGTATGTCAGTGGGGAACATGTATTTACGGGAAGCACCAATGTCCGGGCCGTCCAGATGAATGGCGGTGTGCCGGTGCTGGTTCCGGCGGCAGCGGTGGCGGAAGATCCGGAGGCGGCGCTGTGCTTTTGCGATGGCCTTCTGTTTCCTGGTGGAGAGGACATGACGCCCTGGTATTACGATGAGGAACCCCTGCCGGTGATCGGGGCTTTCCGGCCGGAGATCGATGATGCATGGCTGAAGGCCGGCCGGTATGCCTTAAAGGCCAGGATCCCCATGCTGGGAATCTGCAAAGGGCATCAGACCTTAAATGTGCTTATGGGCGGAAGCCTTTATCAGGATCTGTCTTTGCAGGACGGGGAAGTGATCCAGCACCTGCAGAAGTACAACCGGACCTATCTGACCCACCACGTGGAGGTGGAGGAGGGTACCCGTCTGGCAGCCATCCTGGGCGCCGGAAAGGTGAAGACCAACTCCATGCATCACCAGGCGGTGAAGAAGCTGGGAAAAGGCCTGAGGATATCTGCCAGGGCATGTGACAAAACCGTGGAGGCTCTGGAGGACGAGGAGGGCCTGATCCTGGGCGTCCAGTGGCACCCCGAGGATCTGGTAGACTCTGCGCCTGTGATGAACCGGCTGTTTGCGGATCTTGCAGAGCGGGCGTTACAATTTAAAAACACATAGAATATGAAAAGGCCAGACAGGGGAGCTGTCTGGCCTTCTCTGAGGGGAGTATAAATAATTAATAAGGCTGAAGAAAATGATTTTAAGGGAAATCAATTTTCTTCAACTCTATTATACTGGATAAAATAAGAAAAAGCAAATGTATATTTCAGAAAAAAGAAGCCATACTACTCCTGTAACAAATCCAACGATATCTCAGGAGGTAGAACCATGAAGGACAATTACAAAGACATGGATAACAGCAAGAACTCCGTTGTTTTGCATCCTCCGATAGATATAATAAGTTGAAAAGCCTTTATTCATCCGCATTAGCGGACTTTTTTTATGTCAATACTTTTGAACTTTTTTGTTGTCTTTTATTGCGTTCCGCGTGAAACAATGATATAATACTCTCAGGGAGGTGATTTTTTGTACCTTAAAAAAAGCTTCAATCAAAAGAGAAACAAGACCCAGCTTTCTTTTGTCCAGGGATACCGTGTTGATGGGAAAGTAAAACATAAAGTGATTCAAAATCTTGGATATTTGGAGGATTACCTGGACAAATATAAAGACCCTGTAGCACATTTCCAACAGATCGCAAAAGAATGGAATGAAAAGCAGCAAGCACCGGAAACCATTGCCGTGGGACTTTCGGAAAAACTCCCGGATCAATGCCTCAACCGAAAAAATCTTGGCTATGCCATAATTAAGCTTGTCTATGCAAAGCTCCAAATCCGTGAATTTTTCCAAAATAAACAGCGCCAGATCCCCGCAGAGTATAACCTGAACAGCATTTTCTCACTGTTGGTATTCAACAGGTTCCTGTTCCCCTCATCAAAAAAGAACGCTTTTGAGACAAAAGGCAGCTTTTTTGACCGTTTTGACTTCTCGCTGGATGATGTCTACCGGGCGCTTGGCTATTTTTGCAGATATTCACAGGATCTCCAAAGACATCTGCATGCCAGAATCTCCTGTCTGATTGGCAGGGATTCTCAAAAAGCCTATTATGATGTCACAAACTACTACTTTGAAATACCCTACGAAGATGAAGACAGCCCGGACGCGGAAAGAAAGGTGAAGCGGAAACGCGGGCCGTCAAAAGAACACCGCAAAGACCCGATCATACAGATGGGGCTTCTTATGGACTCCAACGGCATCCCAATGGCGTTCCACACCTTTTCCGGCAATGAAAGCGAAAAAACAAATATGCTTCCGGCAATACGGGAAGTCAAAAAAGATTTCTGCCTCGACAGGATCATTGTCGTCGCCGACAGGGGGCTCAATACCAGTGACAATACCTTTCTCCTTTCCGGGGTCAACGCATCCGATGGGAAAAACAATGACGGCTATGTCTATGGACAGAGTGTCCGGGGGGCTGACGCGGAATTCAAAAAATGGGTGCTGGAACCGGACGGATATGTAATAACCACGGAAAAAGATAAAGATGGGAAAGAGATTCCGTTCAAACATAAATCCAGGCTGTACGCAAAAGAGGTAACAGAAAAAGATTCCAACGGCGTGCGCAGGCTTAAAAGGACCATTTATCAGAAACAGATGGTATATTATTCCGAAAAATACGCAAAAAAGCAGCGATATGAAAGGGAAAAAGCGGTTGCGAAAGCAAGGGATCTGATCAAACATCCCGCAAACTATACAAAGGCGACCAGCTATGGCTGCACCGCATACATCAACAATATCTCCTTCTCGAAAGATACCGGGGAAATCGTAGATGGAAAAGAGCTTTCTATTAATGAAGAAAAAATTGCCGGGGAAGCGCTGTATGACGGTTACTACTCGATTGTCACAAGTGAAAAGGAACTTTCCGACCAGGAAATACGCGGCATCTACAAGGGTTTATGGGAAATAGAGGAATCCTTTAAGATTATCAAGAGTGAATTCAAAACCAGACCTGTCTTTGTTTCCACGGAAGAACATATACAGGCTCATTTTTTAATCTGTTTTGTAACTCTGGTGATTATGCGCGTCTTAGAACAGCTCACAGGAAAGTGTCATTCTGTCAGACAGATCCGAAATTCGCTGGCAAGCTATTCGTGCTCCTACCTGGACCAAAACTATTACCTGTTTGATTACCGGGACGATGTCATTCTAACCATGGAGAAGACCTTCGGTCTGGATCTAAGCAAAAAGATTATGCCGCTTTCAGAGATCAAGCGGATATCCATGTATCAAGATATAGAAATATAAAATTTTTATAAACTCAAAATACCAAGAAAAATACAACAGTTTTATACATTTCAGAAATACCCTGAACACCGCTATTCATGCGGTTTTCAGGGCATTTTTTACACAATCCCTTGCAAAATTCAGGATACAGTAAAATCTTCTCAAAATCAACCAAGGAGGAAACATATGCAATTAGTAATCGCGGAAAAGCCCAGCGTGGCCCGGAGCATCGCCGCCGTTGTTTTGCATCCTCCGATAGATATAATAAGTTGAAAATCCTTTATTCATCCGCATTAGCGGACTTTTTTTATGTCAATACTTTTGAACTTTTT